>PLLC01000102.1 GCA_003141195.1 Syntrophaceae bacterium | reverse complement strand
ACACCGATGCCCTATCAGGGATTCTGGAGAAGTGCGGCGAGTGGGACCCCGCCCAGGACGCAAAATTGGACATCCTGTGCGACCTCCTGCTCCGGAAACACGCCTCTGATAAAGTGATCGTGTTCTCACAGTTTGCCGATACCGTTCGTTACCTCGAAAAGCAGCTCCGGGCGTGCGGCATAGACCGTCTTGCCGGGGTAACGGGTGACGCGTCCGACCCGACGGGGATGGCCTGGCGGTTCAGTCCCGAAAGCAATGAAAAACGCGACCGGATCGGGCCGGAAGACGAACTGCGTGTTCTCATTGCCACGGACGTCCTCTCCGAAGGCCAGAACCTCCAGGACTGCGCCGTCGTGGTCAACTATGATCTCCCCTGGGCGATCATCCGGCTGGTCCAGCGCATCGGCCGTGTGGACCGAATCGGTCAGAAGGCGGAAAGAATCCTCTGTTATTCGTTTCTCCCCGCCGACGGCGTCGAGCGGATCATTCGCCTGCGCGCCCGGGTGCGGCAACGCCTCCAGGAGAACGCCGAGGTCGTCGGCACGGACGAGGCGTTTTTCGAAGATGATCGCAACGACGAGGCCGTGCGCGACCTCTTCACCGAAAATTCCGGCATCCTGGACGGTGAAGCCGACACAGAAGTGGACTTGGCCTCCTACGCCTACCAGATCTGGAAGAACGCCGTCACCGCTGACCCAAAACTGGAGAAAATCATTCCCGAGATTCCCCCTGTCGTCTATTCCACAAAACCTCATCAGCCGACGGCAAACGCCCCGGAAGGGGTGGTCGTCTATCTGCGGACGGCGGAGGACAACGACGCCCTGATCTGGATGGATCGGGAGGGCCGCGTGGTCACCGAATCCCAGAAGGCGATCCTGGACGCGGCCCGTTGCATACCCGAGACGCCCGCCCTGCCGCGCCTTGAAAATCACCACGACCTCGTCCGACAGGGCGTGGAGCGCCTCCTGAAGGAAGAGAAATCCGTCGGCGGTCAGCTTGGCCGCCCCTCCGGCGCCCGCTTCCGCACCTACGAACGTCTCAAACGTTACGCCGAGGAGGTGAAGGATTCGCTTTTCGATCAACAGGAAATTCATCGGTCCATCGAAGAAATCTATCGCTATCCTATGCGGGAAGCCGCCAAGGATGCCCTGAACCGCCTGCTCCGAGCCCACGTGGAAGACGAGGCGCTTGTGCAAAAAGTTCTCGCTCTTCGCGACGCCGACGCCCTGACCGTCAAGGGGGAGGAGTCCGTTTCGCGAGAACCGCACATCATCTGCTCGCTGGGGCTGTTGAAGGAGAAAGGGATCTGACATGGCTGTGAATCTCAATCGGATGCGGGATTGCCTCACGCAATTCGATTTTCACCGGCTCTTCATCGAAGAACTTGGCTGGTCCCAACCGGCAGGACGCCAGACCATCTCTTTCATCATCAAGGATGCTGCTTTCAGCCGCCGCCAGATCGCCCAACTCGCCGGGGTGGCCGTGTTTGAAGTCGGGTCCGCCGACGGCCTGATTCCGGATGCCAAGGTCCGTGCGGAAATACACAAGGAGATTTCAAAACACTACCATGAAAACCTGCTGGTCTTTGTGGATGCAAAGCGGTCGCAAAGCCTCTGGTACTGGGTGAAACGCAGGAACGGCAAGGTCTTCCCGCGCGATCACCACTATTTCCTAGGGCAGCCGGGCGATCTGTTCCTGAGCAAGCTCAACGCGATGGTCTTCGATATCGGCGATTTTGACGACGAGGGCCATGTGCCGATTCTCAAAGTCACCGATCGTCTGAAGGAGGCACTCGACGTTGAGCGCGTAACCAAAAAATTCTACACCGAGTTCCAGGACCAGCACCTTGCTTTTCTGGAGCTGATCGGGGGTATCGACGACGAGCGCGACCGGCGCTGGTATGCCTCTGTCCTGCTCAACCGCCTGATGTTCATCTACTTTCTGCAGCGCAAGTTCTTTCTTGATCATGGTGATGGGCGATACCTTCAGAACAAGCTTACGGAACTCCGGGAAATAGGCCGCGATCTGTACTACGAAAGGTTTCTGAAAGTTCTGTTCTTCGAGGGGTTCGCCAAGCCGGAAGACAAACGCGGTCCCGGAGCCAACAAACTTCTGGGGAAAATCAAATATCTCAATGGCGGTCTCTTTCTCCTCCATCCGGTCGAGCAGCGATGGCCGGACATATCCGTTCCGGACGGCGCCTTTGAAAACCTCTACTCCCTCTTTGAGCGCTATTCCTGGAATCTTAACGATACGCCCTGCGGCGAGGATAACGAGATCAACCCGGACGTCCTGGGCTACATCTTCGAGAAATACATCAACCAGAAGGCTTTCGGCGCCTTCTACACCCGCCCGGAGATCACCGAGTATCTCTGCGAAAGGACAATTCACCGGCTCATCCTGGAAGGCGTCAACAGCCCCGGCATCCCCGGTGTTTTGCCGCCCCGCCGCTTCGATGACATCGGCGATCTGCTGATCAACCTCGATGCGACGCTCTGCAGGAAACTCCTGTACGAAGTTCTGCCGAATCTGCGTCTCCTCGATCCGGCATGTGGCTCCGCCGCGTTCCTCGTGGCCGCCATGAAAACCCTGATCAACATCTACGCGGCCGTTGTCGGCAGGATCGAATTTCTGAACGATATCAATCTTAAACAATGGCTGGAGGAGATCAAGAAGAGACATCCCAGCGTTGGCTACTTCATCAAAAAGACGATCATCACGGATAATCTCTTCGGCGTGGACATTATGGAAGAGGCCGTCGAAATCGCGAAGCTTCGCCTCTTCCTTGCCCTGGTCGCCGCCGCGAATTCAGAAGACGAACTCGAGCCGCTCCCCAATATCGATTTCAACATCCTGCCCGGTAACTCGCTGATCGGCCTGATGCATGTGGAGGACGAGGAATTTGAGCGACGGCACCCCCCGGAGTTGTTCCGCAAGAGTTACCGTGAAGTCCTTGCAGAAACCCATCGACTGATCGGTACGTATCGGCACACCGCAACCTATGCCGAGGACCTGCGGGCCTTGCGCGACCGGATCGCGGTTCAAAAGCAGGATGCCGTCAAGACGTTGAATGCCATCCTGCTTGACGAATTCGCCCATCTCGGCATCAAATACGAACAGGCCGTGTGGGACGAGAAGAAGAACGCCGAAGGAAAGTCGAAAAAGCGGCTGCTGGAAATTAGGGATATCGAGGCACTGAAGCCGTTCCACTGGGGATTCGAATTCGACGAGATCATCAACCGGCGCGGCGGCTTCGACGCCATCATCACGAATCCGCCCTGGGAGGTGTTTCAGACAAACGAAAAGGAGTTTTTTCAAGAGTTTGAATCAACAATTGCGAAAAAGAAACTGCGAATTGAGGACTGGGAGAAGCAAATAAAATATTTAATGCAAGATTCGGAGTTGAGATCAGCGTGGCTTCAATACGCAAGCAATTACCCTCATCAATGGGAATGGTTCAAACAGTCTTCCCAGTATCGCAATCAGATTGTGAGCATCGACGGAAAGGCCGTTGGAAATAAACCTAATCTTTACAACCTTTTTTCAGAACAATGTTTTAACCTCCTGCGTGATGGCGGATATTGCGGCATTGTCATCCCGAGCGGTATTTATACTGACCTCGGCGCCAAACAACTCCGAGAAATGCTTTTTTCACAGACAAAGGTTACAAGCCTATTCTGTTTCGAAAATCGGAAAGCTATATTTGAAGGCGTGGATAGTCGCTTCAAGTTTGTGGTACTAAGCTTCGAAAAGGGTGGGCGGACAGATGTGTTTCCAGCCGCCTTTATGCGACATGATGTGGAAGAATTGGATCGTTTCCCTACCGAAGGGTCGATAGGCATAAATATTGATACCATCCGGAAGCTGTCCCCAATTTCATTGTCAATCCCCGAGTTCAAATCGTCCATGGATGTTGCGATTACTACAAAAAACCTTGATATCCCCTTCTTGAAGGATTCGGAGAAAGGATGGGAATTAGATCTCTACGGAGAAGAGCTGAACATGACACGCTCTGCCAGTTATTTCAAAACAACGAAAACACCCTGGCCAGTTTTTGAAGGCGGTATGATTTGGCACTTTGACAGTCACTATTCAAAGCCAAGATATTGGATTGAAGAAACTGATTTACGCAAGACGTTTGCAGAGAAGAGGGCGAAGAGAATTAAATTTCCTGACCATCTCCCGAACGACATTAAAAACGATTACGAGACATATCGTTTGGCAATTCGGAAGATCGCATCGAATACGAATGAGCGTACACTCGTCTCAACGATCATCCCCCCTGGATCATTTGCCGGGAACTCCCTGTCTGTTCATTTCCCGTTTAAAAACGAACCCGCTCATTATAATAACCTCAAATTTTCTTTAGCGCAGCTTTTAGCGCTCACCTCTTTGCTTAATAGCTTTGTAGCCGATTGGATTTTACGAGCCAGAATGACAACAAATTTAAACCTATTCTATCTTTATCAGCTTCCCGTACCTCGCTTGACCGAAGAAGACGCGGCATTCCGGCCGATTGTCCGGCGTGCGGCGCGGCTGATCTGTACGACGCCGGAGTTTGACGATCTGGCAAAGAAAGTGGGGCTGGGGAGCCACAAAGATGGCGCGACCGATCCGGTTGAACGGGGGAAACTGCGCGCGGAACTTGACGGCCTGATCGCCCATCTCTATCATCTGACGGAAGAGGAATTCGCTTACATTCTTACGACGTTTCCACTCGTTTCCGATTCGGTGAAGATCGCCGCTCACAACGCTTATCGCAACGTCGAGAAAGGATTGATTCAATGAAGGCCAAACCTTATTTGAAAAGTTTCAGACTCGAAAATTTCAAGGCGATCCAGAAAAGCGGTGTTGTACGGTTCTCGCCGCTGACGGTTCTGATCGGCAACAACGGTTCAGGGAAAAGCAGCCTTGTCGAGGGATTGGAAACGTACCGGTCCATCGTCTTGGACGGGCTCGATGCGGCCATGCAGCGATGGTTCGGCATTGAACATATCAGGAACAAAAGAATGCGACGCAAGCAGGTGAGTCTTGGACTGATGACGGAGGTCTTTACAAATCCTATTCTGTTCAAAATCAACAGCCGTACGGCCAAAGGGGACTTCATGGCATCCATGGTTGTTAATTCTGACCCGGGACTGAACCGCATTCTTATACAGAAGGAGCGGGTTTTATCTCCTGAAGGATTTGACGTGAGTCGAGATCATACCGGCACATGTGTGATAAAGCATGGCGAAAAGACAGATAAATTAAAACAGCTCTATGATCCTGGAAAGAGCGTCATGTTGCAGGACCTGCGCGAATTCATCGGTGAATGGCAATTTCTGAGTCTCTCCCCGGACCCGATGGGCCGCCCGGCTGTCAAAAAGATGGCCGGCAACGGTGCGGTCATTCTCAACCGTGATGGGTCCAATCTTGCCCAGTATCTCTTGAATATCCGGGCAAAAGACACGACCGCTTTCGAGGACATCCTCGAAGCGATGCAGTTCGTCCTCGATTATGCACGCAATTTCGATCCGATCGAAACACGGGAAATCCAACCCACGATGTATCTCAAGATGCTGGAGAAAGTTGGAGATAGACCTATTGAAATTCCAGGATGGCTCATCTCCACCGGCACGATTCGTACCCTGGCCCTACTGGCCGTCCTGAGAAACCCCGACCCGCCGCCACTGATCGTCGTGGAGGAGATCGAAAACGGCCTGGATCCGCGGACGCTTCACATGGTTTTGGAAGAGATACGATCCGCTGTTCAGGGGGGGCGAAGTCAGGTCATTCTGACAACGCATTCACCATACCTGCTCGATCTCCTGCCGCTGCAGACACTGGTCCTCGTCGAACGCGAGAACGGCGGGGATCCTGTCTTCCGGCGACCGTCGGAGGATGAAGAAGTCCGGAAATGGGCGGAGAAATTTGCTCCGGGCCAGCTTTACACCGCGGGTCGTTTCAAACGGGAGGTGCAGCGATGAAGATCGGCTTCCTTGTGGAATGCGGTCCGGAGGGGGCGGAAACCAGAGTCATTTCCCATTTGGCGAAGATGATCAATCGGAAAATGGAAGCGGATATCATTCCGCTCGGTAATAAACCCAATCTTAAACGCCAATGTGGTGAGTATGCAAAGACCCTTCTGGAGCGTGGGTGCAACCGCGTTTTGATTGTCTGGGACCTGCTGTCGGACTGGCAGGAGTATGAGGGAAAAGGGTGTCGGCATGACGATAAAGAAGAGATTTGTCAGTCGCTGAGTGCAGCAGGGCTTCACCGAAACGATATGCGTGTCCGGTTGCACTGCATTGAGAAGATGCTTGAGGCATGGATTATCGCCGATGAAAGGGCCTTGGGAAAGTTTCTGTCCACGGCGGCGCATCCGGTAAGCGTCCCGCGAAACAGAAGACCGGAACATATTTCCGACCCCAAAGCCGCCCTGACGACTTTATTCAAAAAGTACGGAGGGCGCGTCCGTCAATATGTGGACAGACAGCATGCCATCCGGATCGCCGAGCGCCTGCCGGATTTGACCCGTTTGCGAAAACTTGAATCGTTCAGGCATTTCGAGACAAAGCTGACAACCTGAGTATCGTAGATGCAGGTATAAATGGACCGCTTTACCATTCACAAAGAAAGAGGTTAGGCTATGCTGACGCGCCTGGTTATCAGAAATTTTAAGAAATTGAAAAATGTTGAGATTGAACTGGCGAAAAATGTGGTCCTTATCGGTCCAAACAACTCGGGAAAAAGCACCGCACTTCAAGCTCTTGCGCTGTGGGACTTAGCTTTGAACGAGTGGATTTCAAAAAGGGGAGGAAAAATATCTCCTGAAAAGCGGCCCGGTGTTGCAATCAACCGGAAAGACATTATCGATTTACCTGTACCGGACGCTAAACTGCTCTGGAACGACTTGCATGTGAGAAGCAGCAGCGAGAAACAAACAAAAAATATCCGAATTGATGTGCAGGTAGATGGAGTTCTAAACAATGCTCAGTGGTCATGTGGTTTTGAATTTGATTACAGCACTGAGGAAGCTTTGATTTGTCGTCCCTTAAGATTACCAGGGTATGAGGAGATGCGGGTTAAAGATGCTCGTTTTACGGAAGTACCCGAAGTGCTCATACCCAAAGACGATGGCACGCAAGCTATTCATATGGCGCATCTGCCTCCCATGTCTGGACTAGCAGCCATTGAGCCGAAACTTGAACGTGGACGAATCAATGTTCTTATGGGTGAAGGACAAACAGCTCAGGTTCTGAGAAATATTTGCTATCAAGTGGCTTCCTCTTCTGACGGACATAATTGGGTACAACTCCGCGAGAGTATCAAGGAACTATTTCTCGTCACTCTCCATGATCCGGAATATATTCCGCAACGTGGAGAAATCATTATGCAATATGATGAGCCAAGTGGGGTTACGCTTGATTTGTCGTGCTCCGGAAGAGGCCTTCAGCAAACATTGCTGCTGTTGGCTCATCTCTATGCCAATCCTCGATCTGTTTTACTGCTCGATGAACCTGATGCCCACCTTGAAATTCTTCGCCAGCGACAGATTTACAGCCTGCTTTCCGAGGTTGCCGACGCGCAGGGATCACAAGTCATTGCGGTAAGCCACTCGGAGGTCATCCTGAATGAGGCAGCAGGAAAGGGCCGGGTCATTGCCTTTGTGGGACAACCCCATGCTCTGAATGATCGGGGAAGTCAAGTTTTGAAAGCATTAGCGGACATTGGTTATGAACAATATTACCAAGCCGAACAAAAGGGATGGGTTATTTATCTCGAGGATTCGACGGATTTGGCAATTTTACAAGCCTTTGCTGCCAAATTGAAACATCCGGCTAAAACATATCTGTTAAGACCGTTTGTGCGGTATGTCGGCAATCTCCCGCAAAAGGCGAGAGAACATTTTCGCGGCATTATCGAAGCGAAACCCGATATGGTTGGGATTGCCATCTTTGATCGACTGGATAAAGTGCTTCATGGAGATCCTATCCTTGTGGAAGCCATGTGGGAACGTCGAGAGATTGAAAATTATTTCTGTTGTGAAGCTGTCCTGATGTCTTATGCGGCTGCAGATCAACCGGATGATCTTTTCGGACAAGCAGAACGTGAGCGCAGAATCAAGGCGATGAATGAGGCAATAGCAGAGGTTTCGACTGCCTCACGCACATTAGGGAAACCCGATCCCTGGTCTGTCGATATCAAAGCGACAGGTGATTTCCTCGATCCGCTGTTCAGAAGATTCTCTGAGAAGCTAAATCTACCGCTGGTTATTCGGAAAAACGAATACTATAAACTCGTCCACTTCATGTCTGAGGGCAATATCGATCCGGATATCATAAAAAAACTGGATACAATTGGGCTGGTAGCTCAGAAGGCTAAACCTGTAAATGGTGGAATGGAATAGTGACGTTTTGCTGAAGGGGAAATCGATGAAAATCAGCTATGACAAGGAAATCGACGCCCTTTACATTCGGCTCATCGATACCGAAATGGTCGCCATCGAAAGCGGGGCGTAGAGACCCGTCAAAGCTGTTCCGCTTTCCCGATACGCTTGCTATTGGATCGTGCAGAAACGGATGGCCGATCCGGGGCGCCCCTTACGGATGCGTCGGCGGGCGGATCGTTCGCTCCAGGCCGTCGATCCAGGCCCCTTTTGCGTGGTTCCAGGTCCGGACGACGACCTTTTCGGGATAGAGGCGCAGGACGTTTGTCCAGATCGTTTTCCGCTCCATGTCCGGGTTGTGGATGTTCATCACCCGTCCCTTGTAGAGGTTGACGGGGGCGCTGAAGCTCTCGCTGGTCGCCGGGACGTGCATGTGCCCGGAGACCCATAGGAAAATCTGGGGGTTCTCCAGGATCAGGTCGCGAAGACGGCCGGTCGGCTGGGCGATGAAGCTCGGGGTGTTGGCCTGCTCGTTGTATTGGTGAAGCGTCCCCGCCAGTGGGGCGTGAAAGAAGATCAGCGTGGGGACGGTTTTGTTTTCCGCAAGCCGTTTTTGCAGCCAGGCGAGCTGGCCGTCCGAGAGCTGTGTCAGATAGGCGCTATCAAGATCGTCGGGGGAGAGATAAATCATAAGATAGCCCCCGAGCATCTCCGAACCGTACACACCGGAAAGGCCGAACGTTTCGGCGAACCGTTTCAGCTTCGCCCGGCGGGCGTCGGGGAAGGCCTTCACCTTCTTCCCCAAGGCGTCCTTTTCATCCGCGTAAATGTAATCATGATTCCCGGCGATGAAGCGGGCGGGTTTCCGCAAGAGGCCGAAGAACGCTTTCGCAGCGGCGTATTCCCCGGGGGTTCCTGTCTCCTTGCAGATGTCTCCCAGGACGACGACACGGTCGATGTCCGGCCAGCCGTCGATCGTCCGGATCACCGCCTCCTTGGCCGGGAGATTCTTCCCGGGAAGGTGGGGATCGCCGAGGAGGGCGACGCCGTAATACGCCTTTTCCTGAGCCGCCGCAGGAGAAAAAACGCCGCCCGGCAGGAGCATCCAGAGGAGTGCGCAGAGACCGATGAGGATCTTTTCCCGGTTGGGAAAGGTACGGAGGCGGAAAGCAAATCCCCGGATCGGGGCTTTCTCCGCCTTGAAACGCCGGGGAGTGGAGGGGGCAACCGGGATCGTTTCGGTGACGATGAGCTGTTTCATGGGCATGCACCTCGCAGAGACGTTCCACCGTATTTCGTGAGCGGATCGGCACGATTATTCTATGGACCGATGATTGAAAACGCAATGGAAAATGCATGCAGACGGACGCCTCAGCCTCCCGGTGGCCGGCAGAGAGTTGCTCATGGCCGCGCGGAGCGAAGCGGAGACCATCGGAACGGGGAATGCGTAGCTGATCGCGCCCTTGATTAATGACGACCGATCGGGTACCGTGACTGCAGGTTTGACAATCGCGGGAGAACGTCGACCCCCTTTTGTCCTTTGCTGGAGCGCATTCCATTTTCCATCTCTTCCTTGGGATATGGCCGGGGCGAGGGGTGAGCGGGGATGGCTCTTTTACGAAACCATCGCGCCTTGTCCCGCGATGTCGGGAAGGCCAAAACGGAATAGATCCGGGAATCGTAATGGAAAACGGCATTCTCCTCATCCACCCACCCGCAGCGAAGGCCTGCGAGGCGCCGGGGGGGCCGGCGCGGCTGGCGGGGTCGCTCCGGCGCCACGGCGTCGCCTGCCGGGTCTGGGACGCCAACCTGGAGGGACAATTGCGGCTGATGGAGGAGGGGCGATCCGGGGCGGAGGCTGCCACGGACACCTGGACGCGGCGGGCGGCGAAGCATCTTGCGGAGAACCTTGCCGCCCTTCGCTCCCGCGAGTTCTACCGGAATCCCGACCGCTATCGGCGTGCGGTAATGGATATGAACCGCCTCCTCGCGACGGCGGCCCGGCCTTACGGTGTCCGCCTGAGCCTCGCTGATTACGAGGACGAAAGGCTCTCGCCCGTCCAGAGCGCCGATCTCCTTCAGGCCGCCGCAGCGCCAGAGGCTAACCCGTTTTATCCCTGGTTCCGCGGACGCCTTCCGGAGATCCTTACCGAAACCCCCGTCTCGCACGTCGGATTTTCCCTGAATTACCTGAGCCAGGCCCTGACGACCTTCGCTATGATCGGTTTCCTCCGGCGGGAATGGCCGCAACTCCGGATCGTCCTCGGCGGGGGCCTCGTCACCTCCTGGATCCGGCGGCCGGACTGGAAGAACCCCTTTGCGGGTTTCGTAGACGAACTGATCGCCGGACCGGGAGAGGTTCCGCTCCTTGCACTCCTCGGAACGGAACACGACGGCGGCCCGGACCGGCCGGACCCCAGCGGCTTTCCGCTGACCGATTACCTCTCGCCGGGGACGGTCCTCCCCTACAGCGCTTCCAGCGGCTGTTGGTGGCGGCGCTGCTCCTTCTGCCCGGAGCGGGCCGAGGGGAACCCTTACCGGCCGCTTCCGCCCGCGCAGGTCACGGCGGACCTCCGCGCCCTGATTGCGGAGACGAAACCGGCGCTGATCCACCTCCTCGATAATGCGCTCAGTCCCGCGCTCCTGGATGCCCTGACCGCGGAACCGCCCGGGTCGCCTTGGTACGGCTTCGCCCGCGTCACGCCCCGCCTCGCCGATCCCGATTTTTGTTTGCAATTGAGGGATTCCGGCTGCGTCATGCTGAAACTGGGGCTGGAGTCGGGCGATCCGGCGGTTCTCGATGCCCTCAACAAGGGGATCGACTTGAAAACGGCATCTGCATCCCTCAAGAATCTGAAGGCGGCGGGGATTGCGACCTACGTCTATCTCCTCTTCGGAACTCCCGCGGAGACGCCCGCGGCGGCCCGGCGGACGCTCGTTTTCACCGCGGAGCACGCGGGAGAGATCGGGTTTTTGAACCTGGCCATCTTCAACCTTCCGGCGTACGGCCCCGAGACGGAGGAGTTCGATACGGGGGAATTCTACGCGGGCGATCTCTCCCTCTACCGGCCATTTTCCCACCCGCAGGGCTGGAACCGGGGCGAAGTCCGGCGTTTCATAGAACGAGAGTTCAAGAGGCACCCCGCAGTCGCGGCGATCCTCCGGCGCGATCCGCCCTTCTTCACTTCGAACCACGCACCGTTCTTCGCCCTGAAACCGTAAAGCGCACCCTTAGAACCGCGCCGGGGAAGATTTCCGCGCTAATATCGGCCTGCTTCTGCCGGGCTCACGCCCTGGAACTTCTGTAAAATACCACGGTCAATACATCAAGGCCTTGCCTTTTGACTGACGATCTCATAATATCCCCCTCACCGTCCTGCCGCATTTTGCCTTGACAAACGATTCCCAGTATGGTTTATAAGAAAACTTATTAATTTCAACCGGGGTTCAGACTATGAAAAAGACATTGACAGTGTTCAGCAACACCAAGCGAAAGCGCACCCATGGTTTCCTCGTCCGGATGGCCACCCGAGGCGGCCGGGCTGTCCTCAGCCGAAGACGGGCGAAGGGCAGGAAGAGACTGGCAGTGTAACCCCGCGGGCGGGCCAAGGGCAGGTCGGTGAGGCCCCGGGAAAGGGGCGGTACGACATGGAATCCCAAACCTTTGGCAGGGATGAGCGTATTCGGAAACGCCAGGACTATTTGCGGATCTATCAGCAGGGGGTACGGAGAACCTCGGCGCGTTTCACCATCATCACATGCCGGAACCGGACGGGAGTCAGAAGACTGGGCATGACGGTCAGCAAGAAAGCGGGGAACGCCGTACAGCGAAACAGGATCAAGCGCCTTTTGCGCGAGTTTTTCAGATTGAACAAATCCAGGCTTCCAGCCTCTCAGGACATCGTGATCATCGCTAAAAGAGGAATATTGCCGCTCACGTACAGAGACGTCTGCACAGAGCTGGGGAGCTGCCTGATCCAAAGAGCCGATGTCTGAAAACCTTTTCATGCGGATATTGGGAAATTTCTTCGTGGCGCTGGTCCGCGCTTACCAGATCTGCATCTCTCCCTTCCTGGGTCCCTGCTGCCGTTTTTACCCGAGCTGCTCCGAATATGTGATCATCGCCGTCCGGCGCTACGGCCCTTTCCGGGGGGTTTTTCTGGGATTGATGCGGATACTTCGCTGTCACCCTCTGCACACTGGCGGGTACGACCCGGTGAAATAAAAATTAAGAGAACTTCTGGAGGTATGAATGGACAAGAGAACCCTTCTCGCCGTTGTCCTGTCGATCATCGTATTGCTGGTTTATCAGAACTTTTTTGCCAAACCGCCCGTCAAGACGGCACCTGCGCCGACCCAGCAGGAAGCCACCGTCGCCTCGCAGGCGGCCAAACCGGCCCCCGCGGCAACAGAAGCAGCGCCGGCCGCAGCGACAATTCAGAAGGCAACGATGGGCCGGAAAGCGGCCGTACAAGCCGTGACCGGCGCCGAGCGGGACGTGATCGTGGAAACCCCCCTCTACCGGGCCGTTTTCACCACGCGGGGCGCCGCCCTGAAATCCTTTCAATTGAAGCAGTACAAGACAGCGGTGGCGAACAGCGAGGATCTCGTCGATATCTTCATGCGCCTGATCGGCAAAGGGAAACCGAAACCGGAAGGCGTCCCGAAACTCATCGAACTTGTCCATGTCTCGGAGGGAATGCCGCGGCCGCTTTCCGTCTCCTTCCCCGATTCGACCGTCAATATCCCCGGGGACGGGTTCTACGAGGCGGACGGCAGCCTGCTCGACATGACGCAGGGCGGGGAATCCCGCCGTCTGACCTTCACCCAGCCGTATCCGGGCGAACTCAAGGTTGAAAAAACCTTCACCTTCCACCCGGACAAATACAGCTTTGAGTTGGAGGTCCGGGTCCATAACCTCGGGGGCGCCCCCCTGAACCAGAACGGCGGCCTGACCTGGTACCAGTACGTCGATCCCGCCGCGCCGACGGACAGTTACGGCCACGACGGCCCGGTCTCCTACGTCGCCAAGAGCATCGACCGCCCCGAGGTCAAGAAGATGGAAGCGGACAAGACCCTCGGTCCCGACGTCTCCTGGGGCGGCTTCGAGAGCAAATACTTCATCGCCTCGCTGATCCCGCAGAACCCGTCGCTGACGAGCTTCCGGATGTCGAAGGACGCGAACAACCTGATCGCCGTCGGCCTCAGAGGACCGAAGAACGTGATTCCTCCCGGCCAGCCCGGCCTCTTCAACTATTCCCTCTATCTGGGACCGAAGGATTACAGTCTCCTCAAGGCCCAGAACCTCGGTCTGGAAAACGCCATCGATTTCGGCGACTGGCTCAAGTGGCTGGCTATCCCGCTTCTTGTCGTCCTCAAGTTTCTCTACGGCTACGTCCAGAACTACGGGATCGCGATCATCATCCTGACCATTCTGATCAAGCTGATCTTCTGGCCCCTGGGAAACAAGAGTTACAAGTCGATGAAGGAGATGCAGAAGCTTCAGCCGCTGATGGCCGCCCTGCGCGAGAAATACAAGGGCGACAAGGCGCGGCTCAGCCAGGAGTCGATGGCCCTCTACAAGGCCCACAAGGTCAATCCCATGGGGGGATGCCTGCCGATGGTCGTGCAGATCCCCGTCTTCTTCGGCCTCTACAAGGCGCTGCTCTACGCGATCGAACTGCGTCACTCCCCCCTCTTCTGGTGGATTCAGGACCTCTCCGCGAAGGACCCCTACTACATCACGCCGATCATCATGGGCGCCACGATGTTCCTCCAGCAGAAGATGACCCCCACGGGGGCCGACCCGATGCAGGCGAAGATCATGCTCTTTATGCCCATAATCTTCACCTTCATGTTCCTCAACTTCCCGTCGGGACTGGTAATCTACTGGCTGTTCAACAACATCATCAGCATCGGCCAGCAGATGTACATCAACAAACAACCGGCATAGAGGTGCATTGAGCCATGGAAGGAATCGAAATCGAAGGGAAGACCATCGATGAAGCCATAGAAAAGGCGTGCAGGGAATTTCAGGCCCCCCGGGAAAAGCTCAACATCGAGATCATCGCGGAGGGAAACCCCGGTTTTCTCGGTCTCGGGGCGAAAAAGGCCCGGATCCGGGCGGGGCTCCTTTTCATCGACATGACGTTCGACGACGTTTTCCCCCGGACGGAGACGGAGACCCCGGTCCGGACGGAAAAGTTTGCCGCACCGACGCCGGAAGGTAACGGAACCGGAAGCCGCGTCGACGGCAATGGGCCGAAGTTTGCCGCACCGACCCCGAAAGAGCGCCCGGCTGTTCGCCCGGTAGCAACGCGCCCGTTGGTAAAAGCGAAGGCGCCGGAATCCGCGGAACACCGGGCGGCTGCGAAACCGCATCCAGCGTTTTCCGCCGTTGACGACGGCGTACCGGACGCGGAGAAGGCCAAACGGCTCCTCGAAGGCCTCCTGACCCGAATGGAGTTCACGTTCCCGGTGGCCGTGGAGGAAACGGAGGTGGCGATCATCCTGAACATCCAGGGAGACGGCAGCGGCCTGCTCATCGGGAAACGGGGCCAGAACCTCGATGCCATTCAGTATATCGTGAACAAGGCGGTCCACCACACCGTGAACGGCCACAAGATGATCGTCATCGACACGGAGGAGTACCGCAAGCGACGCGAGGAATCCCTCGTCGCCCTCGCGGTGAGGCTCGGCGAAAAGGTCAAGAAGACGAAGAAACCGGTGACGGTCGGCCACATGAACGCCCACGACCGCCGCGTCATCCACATGGCCATGCAGAACGACGAGACCCTGACCACGAAGAGCCGCGGCGAGGGCGAATACCGGAAGATCTTGATCCTGCCTGCCCGGCGCGGTCCGGACTACACCGACGCCTGACGGCAAGCGCACATCATCCATGGTGCGCAATGCAGGGACCGGGCGCGGGCGGATATTCCGCCTAAATGACGGCATCCCGACAGGGGGGAGGCCCTGATCCCATGACCTCCAGGGACACCACCATCGCAGCCATCGCGACCCCTCCCGGCATCGGGGGGTTAGGCCTGATCCGCGTCAGCGGACCGGCGGCGGAGGGGATCGCCCGGCGGCTTTTCCGTCCCTTACCCCCTGCTGACTTCCTTTCCCATCACCTCTACCACGGCGAGATCGTCTCCCCGGAAACGGGCGCCGTCCTTGATGAGGTTCTCATCGCCTTTCTGAAGGGACCCCGCTCCTACACCGGAGAAGACACGCTGGAGATCAACTGTCACGGCGGACCGCTCATCCTCCGGACCGTCCTCGAAGAGGTTCTGCGGGCCGGGGCGCGTCCGGCCGAACGGGGGGAATTCACGAAGCGCGCCTTCCTGAACGACCGCCTCGACCTGGCCCAGGCGGAGGCCGTCCTGGATATCATCACCGCACAGACCCGGCCGGGACTCGCCGCCGCCGTCGGCCGCCTGCAAGGGAAACTTTCCGGACAGGTCGAGGCGATCCGCAGTGAAATCATCGACCTCCTCGCCGGTATCGAAGCGGACATCGACTTCTCCGGGGAGGACAGCGTCGAGAAGAAGACCGGCGACGCCCTTCCCCGTATCCAGGAAATCATCGACCGAATCGCCGCCCTCGCCGCAACGTACCGTCAGGGCCGGATTTACCGGGAGGGAATCGGAGTCGTGATTGCCGGCCGCCCGAACGTCGGGAAATCCTCCCTCTTGAACCGCCTCCTCGGCGAAAAGCGGGCGATCGTCACTTCTATTCCGGGGACGACGCGGGACTTCATCGAGGAGACCGTTGATCTCGGGGGGATCCCCGTCCGCTTGACCGACACCGCCGGGCTCCGGCCGCCGGAAAACGCCATCGAAAGGGAGGGGATCGACCTCGTCTGGGAACGGCTGGAGACGGCCGACGCCGTCCTCGTCCTCCTTGACGGGAGCGCGGACCTGACGGCGGACGACCGGGAGCTCCTCGCAAAAATGACCGCAAAACCGCTGCTCCCGGTCCTCAACAAATCCGACCTTCCCCCGCGCCTCAATGAGGAATCGTTGAAGAGGCTTCTCCCCGAGGAGACGCCCCCGGCCGTTCGGATCTCCGCGAAATACGGCGACGGGATCGACCGCCTAACCGCGGCGCTCCGCGACTTGGTCCTCGCGACGCCGGCAGAGGAGTCGTCGGAGGCGATGATCGCGCATCTCCATCATAAAACCGCCCTCGAAAAGGCGGCGGCGGGACTCGTCCGCGCTCGCGACGGCCTGCAAGGTGGCCTCCCACCCGAACTCGTTGCCCTGGAGGTCCGCGAGGCTCTGGACGCCCTCGGGGAGATCACCGGCCGGACAACGCCGGAGGAGGTCCTCGACCGGATCTTTGCAAACTTCTGCATCGGGAAGTAAAATTACTGCTTTCGCCGGACGAAGATATCTCCGGGCAGCGGACATGATTTTTGCCATAGGAAATCGTCAATCCCCAACCATTGGTGGGGAGAGGGAGACCGTTCACTCGTCCGATCAGGAGGTTTTCATGCCGGAATACCAGCACCAGGAACCGGGAACGGAGGTCCGGTTCATCGCCGGACACTACACCATCGTTGAAGAACAGCGGATGGCCCACCGCGGCCGGGAACTCCTCGTCGTCGTGGGGATCGCCGTCGTCGAGAGTACCTGTTGCGGCACCCAGGGGTGCCGGTTCCTGAACGTCCCCGGCTATGTTGTCGCCTGGAAACATCGCCGGACGGAAAACGGCGTCCCCGTGAGCGAGGTCGAATCCGTCGAAAATGAACAGGCGCAAGCCGATATCCGGCAGCTCCTCGAATCCCGTTTTCCCCACTCCCAGATCCTCTTCCCGCCGTGATGCTTGTGACAAACCGTTCTCGTTCTTGATCAGGAAAGGGAAACAAGTATCGCCGGCGGGCACAGGGTCAACTTTTCTACGTTGTCGGCATTACGGTCACATTCATAAAATACTTTATGATATCGAATATCAGAAAATGCTGATGGGAAATGCCTATTGACAACGGTCATTGGCAGGGATACAAAAAATACACTTCTTAACATCAAAAGGTGATCGTCTCATGACCCGGCATAAAATCATCACGGCGGATTCGCGTTCCATGCTTGAAACTGCGGACGAATCCGTTCATCTGGTCATCACGTCGCCCCCTTACTGGCAGCTCAAAGATTACGCCAGCGCCGAGCAGATCGGCTTCAATGACACCTATGAAGATTACATCAACAATCTGAACCTGGTCTGGAAAGAATGCCACCGGGTTCTGCATGGCGGGTGTCGCCTGTGCATCAATATCGGCGACCAGTTCGCGCGGTCCGTCTATTACGGCCGGTACAAGGTCATTCCCATCCGGACCGAAATCATCAAATTCTGCGAGACGATCGGTTTTGACTACATGGGGGCCATTATTTGGCAGAAGGTCACGACGTGCAACACGACCGGCGGCGCCACGATCATGGGATCGTATCCATATCCCCGAAACGGCATCATCAAAATCGATTATGAATTCATTCTTCTCTTCAAAAAGCCGGGGGCTCTCCCTCCCATCGGCAGGTCTGAACGGGAGCAATCCGTCCTGTCGATCGAGGAATGGAATGAGTACTTTGCCGGGCATTGGAACTTCCCCGGTGAGAAGCAGGATAAGCACCTTGCCATGTTTCCGGAAGAACTACCCAAAAGACTGATCAAAATGTTCAGCTTCGTCGGAGAAACTGTCCTCGACCCCTTCCTGGGCAGCGGCACCACCTCTCTGGCGGCGAAACGTCTCCAGAGGAACTCGATCGGGTACGAAATCAACGACGATTTTCTGCCGATCATCCGGAAAAAAATAGGAGCCGAACAGGAAGACATCTTTGATAAGACCATCATTGAGGTTGTCAAACGTAGAAGGGAGGGCGAAGATTATAGGAAGCAAATCAAAGAACTTCCGTACCTATTTGAGGACAAAGTCAAATTCGACAAGAAGATCGATCCCCGGAAATTGACCTTCGGCTGCAGGATCGAAGCCGGCGGCAACAACGGAAAGGAACAATATCTTCATTTTAAACGCGTTGTCTCCCCAAACACGGTTGAATTCAATAATGACATGATCGTCAGGCTTCTCGGCATCAAGATTATGGAAGGTAAAGAGCCGGGGGCCATGAAATGGCTGTGGGATAAACTGAAAGGACAGAGTGTTTACCTAAAATTCGACCAGATCAAATATGACGAAAACAACCGTCTTCTTTCCTACCTGTATCTGAAAAACAACACGTTCATCAATTTCCATTTCCTGCGGTCGAATCTTGTCCGGGTCGATGAGACCTTTCCGTTTCGATATCAAGCCAAGTTCAAATCCGTTGTGGAAGGGAAAATTTATTGTGAAGAAAGTCAAGATCAAGAATGAGGAAGTTACACAACTGCTCGATGCAGAGGTCGTTTCGTTTCCCAAATATGCCACCCAGTTGATCAATCTGGCGAATCAGAACGCCCAGGGCACAAGGCCGGAAGTTGTTGGGCAGATGAGCGATCTGATTCAGGAGTTCAAAGGACGAAAACTCAGGGAATGGGAAGAGTGATATCTGAATCAGCATCCCGAAGCGATTGAGAAGGCGAAGGCCAAGATCCTGCAGATGATGGAGAATTTCAAAAAGGTCATCACGTTGATCGATGCGGAAATGATTGAAGTCTGGGTTCGAGACCTTGTCATCGTCAAGACGTTTGTCGGTCTAAAGTTCCAGGAGGCTATCCTGAGACATATTGCCTCATCTGTTGAAAAATCTTATCGATTGGCCGAACCCGAAGAGGAAATAAGGGGGATCGATGGTTATATCGGTGGAACGCCCATCAGCATCAAGCCGCAAAGTTATGAATCGAAACCGATGTTGCCGGAATCTATTGACGTCCGAATCATCTACTACGAGAAGGTAAAGGACGGGATCAATCTCTATTTTGAAGAATTTTAATCGCTATGGGTAAATTCCCCGCTGCTTGCGGCGGAGGGGAGTTCATTCTACTCCAGTGTTTAATCCAATTTCCTGTAGATGGACGGTGACCGGTCGGCATTCAAGAAACGATTTACAAAACCGTCCCTTCCATCCCCTCCAGAAAGGCGAGGACATTTCCGCCGAGGACGCGGTGGTTGTAGCCGCCCTCCAACAGGCCGAAACAGCCGCCGCCGTTCTTCCTGGCCGCCTCGCGGACCATCTGCCCCATCTCCCGGTAGTCGCCCGTGGTCAAGAGGCCGCCCCAGTCCTCCACGTGGTGGTCGAACCCGGCGGAAACACCGATGATGTCGACCTTCTCCGCAAAGAGGAAATGCCGGACCTCTTTCAGGTAGGCGTTCCGGTCCGCTGCGGTTGGATTCAGAATCGTCACATATCCCCGTCCTTCCAGGATGTTCACCGTCCCGTCCCCGAAATGGAGGTCGAAGTCGAGGATGAAGGCCGTCCCGATCTTCTTCTCCCGATAGAGTTTCTCCAGGGCGACCGCCATGTTGTTGAAGTAACAGAATCCCCAAGAACTCGCCGCCGAGGCGTGGTGTCCGGGGGGTCGGATCAGGCCGAAGCAGGGCTCGGTGAGGCCGATGGCGGCTGCCTGGATCGCCCCGCCCGCGGCAAGGGCGGCGATGCCGTAAACCCCCTCCTTCCGGACCCGGTCCATGTGGGCGCGGGTATGAACGGCAGCGATCGCCTCCTCCGGCGCGGGAACCGCCTCGACCCACGTCACCCGATCCCGGATCGCCCGCTTCACGGCCTCCATCCGGCCGCCCTCGGCCGCCGGGTCGGAGGTATAGGGTGGACGGAAATCTTCGTGAAATACGACCTTCATGACATCACCTCCCGAAAAATTCGGATCATGACCGGGTCGAAACAAGCGGCCCTGCGGCCACTGACCTCGCTCATCCCCGGCCGGGCCGGGCTGGGGCCTCATCCCCCGCCGCATCCGGCGGCATGAACCCGATCTGCCTCAACAATTTCAAGGTGGTTTTCGTGACGGAGAGGTTTCGGACCTCCGCAGGTGAGAGCCAGCGGGCTTCGAGGGCGTCATCGGCCGCCCTCACCTCGCCGCTCACGTAATCCGAGGCCATATCGACGATGACGTAGTGGAAGTGGACGCGTCCGTCCGCATCCCGTTCGAGGGAATCGCACGCAAAAACGGGCGCCCCGGCGCGGATGACGATTCCTGTCTCCTCGAGGATCTCCCGTTCCGCGCCTTCCTGGAGGGTTTCGCCGATCCGGAGACCTCCGCCCGGGATCGCCCAGAGTCCCCGGGCGGGCGCAACCCCCCGCCGGACGAGGAGAACCCTGCCCTCGCGGAGGACGACCGCGCCCACGCCGACCCGCGGCTGGTCCGGATATTCACGATTCGACATGAACGGTACTCCTTTTGTTCCGCAGTGGCCCTTCCGCACGCGAATCGGACGGCGGGTTCGTCATTAGGCGCCAGAAAGGTCATGGTTCGAGAGGCTCACCATGACGTTATCGGCACGGAAGGCTCGCCGCAACGGCGATCCTCATCGCCGTCCTGACCGATCCGGAAATCGAAACGAGCGGTCATCCAAGGATCGGCGATGCCGTTGAACACCCGTTCGACGAAGGTCACGCTTCCCCTCCGATCGATGAGCAGGACTGTCGAGGAGCGGGTTCCGTAAACCGGGCTCTCGATGAAAAGTGGAGAGAGGATCCTCTCCCATTCCAACCCCACACCCGTGTCGGGAAGACAGTCGTCCGGCGGCCGGGTCCGGTCGGTCAGGAGAGCTAAGAGCGCCTCCGGCGATAGAGCCTTTTTTTCTTTCAGAAGGGCCAAGAGCGCCGTTTTCCCCCGTTCAACCTTCGGCCAGGGGGTGTCGAGAAGACGGTTGCTCAGGCCGTAAATTCCGGGGTCCAACCGTTCCCGGGCACCCCGGTTCGAGAAACAGAAGAGGTCATCGGGGTCGCCGACGAGCAGGTTGAAACCGTTGAAGCGATCGGCATCGGGTGCAATCCGGCGGAGATAGACTTCCGGAATTTCCCGGCAGCGGAGATAGTCGCTGACCAGCCTTCCCCGCGATGGGGCCCCGATTTTCAGGGACGCCGGATCGCGGTAATTGGTGAGGGCGGCTAATCTCCCCGCCCGGGTGATCCCGAGCCAGGTTCCCCCTTCCTGCAGATCCCGGCCCGCAAGGATATCCGGCGCGTCCTCCCAGAAAGCGGCTGGCGCCGATGGCCTCTCGTAGAACTCGTCCCGGTTCGCCGCGAGGACGAGTGGAAAATTCTCAGGCATTTTCCAAGCGAACAGAATCAGGCACATGATCCGGCGAGCCTCTGCCTGACTTCGGCCAGGATTCGTCCCATCACCTCCCCCGCGGAGGCATGGATGACGACGTCCGCAAACTTGTCCGCCGGCGTGGGGCTTAAATTTACGATCACGAGCCTGGCCCCCGCCTGTTTGGCGTAGATGGGCATATAGGCCGCCGGGTAGACGACGAGCGACGAGCCGACAACCAGGAGAAAGTCGCAGTGGCTCGCACGCCAATTCGCCTCCTGCAGGGTCTCCTCGGGAAGGGCCTCGCCGAAGAAGATCACGTCGGGTTTCAGAATTCCGGCACAACGCCCGCAGACCGGGACCTCTTCCGATTTCCCGTTTCTCTGGAGGATCTCCTCCACGGGATAGCGCCCCCCGCAGTCGAGACAACGGATCCACCGCATGTTGCCGTGGAGCTCGAACACCTTCGCGGGATCGTTTCCCGCCTTCTGGTGGAGGTTGTCGATGTTCTGGGTGATGACGCAATTTAATCGTCCCAGCCTCTCCAGATCCGCAATCGCCTCATGGGCGGCGTTGGGCCGCGCTTCATTGAACAGATCACCGGAGAGCAGGAAGCGCCACTGCTTCCGCCGGGTCTCCGGGCTCGCCAGGTATTTGTCGATCGTGAAATCCTCCGGATCGAATTTTGTCCAGAAGCCGCCGGGGCTGCGGAAGTCGGGAATTCCGGATTCCGTGCTGACGCCCGCACCCGTAAAAACGACGACGTTTTCCGCCTTCGCGATCATCCCCGCGACACGGCCGATCTTTTCGTCCCGCCCCTGATCGATCATTGACATTCCTCCCTGATACCGTTCCGCCGCTAAGATTCCGGGAAGGCCGCACTATAGCCGAACGCCGACAAAATAACAAAATGAAAACCTGTTCCCGTCGACCCTGAAGGTTGGCAGGGCTTTTTCGCCCCTATTCAAATGTCTTGAAATCCGATATCTTCTTGACACATCGCAGACCTTTGTTTATATATACAAAGACAGTTCATTCGGATTTTTTATCAACCGTTTCCTGCAGACGGGCCGGTCCTCTCCCGGCGGGAGAAAAGAGGAGTCGTTCCCATGATCGAAAATGCCCTGACGATACTCCGTACCTTCCGGATTCAGGACGTCCTGGACATCGCCATCATCTCGATCATGATTTCCGCTCTCCTGATCTGGTTCAAGGACCGGGCTTCCCGTTTCGTATTTTGGGGCATCACCCTGCTTGGAGTCGTCTATGGCCTCGCCCGCTTCTTCCAACTCTACCTGACCACCGTTGTCCTTCAGGCCTTCTTCGCGATCCTGCTGTTCGTCCTCGTCGTCATCTTTCAGGAGGACCTGCGGCGTTTCTTCGAACGCCTGGCCCTGCTGGGACGTTTCCGGAAGCGGTTCTTCGCAGTTGCCGCATTCAACGAAGCTGCGGAGATCCTCGTTCAGACTGCCGCTGACCTGGCGCGCAAAAAGATCGGCGCCCTGATCGTCCTTCAGGGACACGACCCCCTCGACCGCCACCTCACGGGGGGAAGCAACCTCGACGGCATCCTGAGCCAACCCCTCTTGGAGAGCATCTTCGATCCCCATTCGGTCGGTCACGACGGCGCCGTCCTCGTCGACGGCAACCGGGTGATGCGCTTCGGCTGCCATCTGCCCCTCTCGTCGAACGCCGCCCAGCACGGCAGTCTGGGCCTCCGCCACACGGCGGCCCTCGGCCTTTCGGAGCGGTCCGACGCGATCTGCATCGTGGTCTCCGAAGAGCGGGGTAGCATCTCGCTTGCAAAAGGAGAGCGTATCCAGGAAATCGCCAACGCCTCGGCCCTCCGCATCGAATTAGAGGCCTTTTTCGCCCGGCGGGCGCCCCTCGCCAAAACGGGGTCGATACTCCGCTGGCTGAAGGAAAACCAGCGGGAGAAGGTGATCGCAATCGTGCTGGCCTGCGCCCTCTGGTTCGTTTTCGGCTACCAGCGAGAGACGATCCAGCGGGATTTCACCGTCCCCATCGAATACCGGAACGCCCCGGCGGAATGGGTTTTGGAGGAACCCAAGGCCACGGAGGCGAAGGTCATGCTCATAGGACACGTCCAGGCTTTTCAACTCCTCCATCCGGAGAATCTCAAGATCTCCCTCGACCTGGCGCAACTCCAGCCCGGCAGGCAGGAGGTCGCCCTCACGCGCAACATGGTGAAGACCCCCTCGAACCTTGCGGTTGCCGGGATCAGCCCCGAGCGGATCACGGTCGTCACCTCGCGCCTCATCTCCATGACCGTCCCCATCGAGGTGCTTACGGAAAACATCCCGCCGCAGGGTCTTGCGGTCCAGAAGATCACCGCCACCCCCGCCGAGGCAAGAATCCTCATCCCCCGCAAGCTCCGTGGCAAGCCGATCCGAATCCTGACCGAACCGATCGACCTGGCGCAATTGGACGTCCAGAGAGCCTTCACGCCATCTCTGCGGTATCCGCCGGATATCCAGTTCGCGGAGGGGAAGACGCCGGTTGTCCGGGTCGTCGTCAAGACACGGCAGGAATCTGCGCCGGCCCGGCGCTGATCAGCAGGCTGTTGAAAAACGCCCATCTGCTGCGTTTCCCTCATCCTTCGCCGTTCAACGTACCAGAAAGTACGCCTCACGGCTCAGGATTTCGGGGGCCTTGCATCTGGACATTTTTGAACGGCCTGCAAAAGAGCCTTTTTCAACATACGGTTAAAAGGACTTGTTGCCGCGATATTCCCCGAACACCTCGCGGAGGGCATCGCAGATCTCCCCGATGGTGGCCTCCGCCTTGACCGCTTCGATGATGGCCGGCATCAGATTGTCCGTTGAGCCGGCGACGCGACGGATCTCGTCCAGGGAGGAGCGGACGGCCCCGCCGCTTCTCTCGTTGCGGAGGATCCGGAGTTTTTCGGTCTGGAGTTCGCCCACGGTCTGCCGGACCTTGAGCAGCCCTTCCGGCGGGGGCTCTTCGATCTGAAACTGGTTGACGCCGACAACGATCCGTTCTTTTGTCTCGACCTTCTTCTGGTACTCGTAGGCGCTGTTGGCAATCTCTCCCTGGATGTACCCCGTTTCGATAGCCGGGATCACGCCACCCATCTGCTCTATCCGTTTCAGGTATTCTTCGACTTCGGTCTCGATTCGGTCCGTCATGTGTTCCACGTAATAGGAACCGGCGAGGGGGTCCACCGTCTCGGTGACGCCTGTCTCGTACGCGATGATCTGCTGGGTCCGGAGGGCGATCTGAACCGCCTCTTCCGAGGGGAGGGCCAGGGCCTCAGGGTAGGAGTTGGTGTGGAGGGACTGGCACCCGCCCAGGACCGCGGACAGCGCCTCATAACCGGTGCGGAGGATGTTCAGGAATGGCTGCTGGGCCGTAAGGGAGCACCCCGCCGTCTGCACGTGATAGCGGAGCATCCAGGAACGGGGGTTCTTTGCCTGAAAACGTTCTTTCATGATCCGGGACCAGATCCGCCGCGCCGCACGGAACTTGGCGACTTCCTCGAAGAAATCCTGGTGGGCAGCGAAGAAAAATGAAAGACGCGGGGCAATTTCATCCACGCCGAGCCCCGCATTCCGCGCCGTTTCCACGTACGTGATGCCGTCCGCGACGGTAAAGGCCACCTCCTGCACGGCCGTACATCCCGCCTCCCGCATGTGGTAGCCGCTGATGCTGATGCTGTTCCACTGGGGCATGTTCTTCGCGCAGAAACCGATGATGTCGGCGACGATCCGCATGGCCGGACGGATGGGAAAGATGTAGGTTCCCCGGGCGATGTACTCTTTGAGGATATCGTTCTGCACGGTTCCTCGGAGCTGCTCCGGACCGATGCCGTCCTGTCCCGCGATGGCAAGGTACATGGCCGTGAGGATGGACGCCGGGGAGTTGATGGTCATGGATGTACTCACCTGGTCAAGGGGTATCCGGTCGAACAGGACGCCGAGGTCGCGCACGGAATCGATGGCCACGCCGACCTTGCCCACCTCGCCCAGGGCCAGGGGGTGGTCCGAATCATACCCGATCTGGGTGGGGAGGTCGAAGGCCACGCTCAGACCCGTCTGCCCCTGCTCCAGGAGATACCGGAAACGCCGGTTCGTATCCTCGGCCGAGCCGAACCCGGCATACTGGCGCATGGTCCAGAATCGGCCCCGGTACATGTTGGTCTGGATCCCCCGGGTAAAGGGATGCTGGCCGGGGAAGCCCAGATCCCTCAAGTAATCAAGACCGGAGACATCCGCCGGCGTATAGAGCGGGTTCACCGGAAGCCCGGAGATGGTTTCAAACCGCGCCTTCGCTTCCGGCGCCTTGGCGAGCTGTTTCTGGAGACTGTCGTTCCACTTCTGAAATCCACTCGCGATCGCCTCTACTTTGTCCCCGTCAAACATGACTCACCTCGCTATGAATAATATCCGTGATAGCCCTTCCAGTACGGGCTGAAACTTTACACTTCGATGCCTTTTATAATGGCGTCATGGGTGGTTTCGCCAGGATTTCATGCATTCGCCGGCCGGGCTCGGCTTTGGTTTTTCTCGGAGAAAAGGTTGATAAGAACTTCCTTTTTCACGGCGGGAGTATATGAAGAAGGATCTTGTGTGTCAATGGAATATTGACCGCAAAATAGGGGGGTGCGTTGCCGTTCATTGTGCGAGGGATGTATCGAGTCGGCAGTCTATTTGATAAATCGGCTCACCTTTTTGTTGATTTACCCGCTACGAAAGCCATTTTAGCAGCATTCAGGCAGATCTATCCTTCACGCCGCAAATCAGCTACGCTAATTCTTCGAATTCTCAAAGCGTTATACCTGCTTGTGCCGTTCAGGGTAGATGATATAACGGGCCAGGTTTTGCATGACCGTTTCATCGTCGGGCGAGATGCGGTTGCCGCAGAAAACGTGGAATCCGGAATGTTTCCATGTGGAGAGCATCCTTATTTGATGCGATAGGAGACCATTGCAGGATGGGTTCTTTAAGATAACGGCGGATCTTTAACGGATAATGTGATACAAATTATACATTGCGGTCGACCGTCGTTTCGCCGCGGAAGAAATAACGAATCATCACGAGATATCATCATGACCATGCGGATCTATCTCATCCATCCGAAGACGCCGGAGAATCTCTGGGCTATGCGGGGCGCCCTTGACATCGTGGGCAAGCATAAGGCGCTTATGCAGAACTCGGCCCTTCTGACCCTGATTGCCTTGACGCCCAACGATGTCGATGTGGAATACCATTGCTGCGACGAGAATATCGCCCCCGTCGATTGGGCAATGGCGTGCGACCTCGTGGGGATCACGGGCTATACCCTCCAGTTTGAGCGGATGGGGGAGATCAGCCGCCGTTTCCGGTCCCGGGATATTCCCGTTGCCGCCGGGGGCGTCTATGCCACCATCGACCCGGAGGGGGTCGGAAAAATCGCCGACCATCTGTTCATCGGCGAGGCGGAGTATACGTGGCCGGCATTTTTGAGGGACTGGACCCAGGGACGCCCCAGGGCCGTTTACCGGCAGGAGATGTTTGTCGACATGAAGGACTCGCCGCCGCCGGATCTCTCCTATATCCGCCCGAAGGATTACCATTACTTCTCCCTCCAGACCAGCCGCGGCTGTCCCAACAACTGCGACTTCTGCGACGTGATCCGTGTTTCCGGAAGAAAATACCGGAGCAAATCCATCGACCGCATCATGGTCGAGGTGAAGAATGCCCAGGCCTGGGGGGCGGAAACGGTCTTTTTTTCCGACGATAATTTTGTGGTGAACCGGAAATTTACGGTCGCCCTCCTCAAGGAAATCATCGCGTGGAACAGAACCCTCGCCCGGCCCTTGTCCTTCAGCACCCAAGCCACGATCATGATCGGCGAAGACGACGAACTCGTGAAACTCCTGGCCGACGCCCGTTTCACTGTCATCTTTCTCGGCTTGGAAACGATCAACAAGGACTGCCTTTACGAGGTGAACAAGGGGGAGATGGCCCGCTACGACCCGTTCCAGGTCATTCCCCGCCTGTCGAGCCACGGGATCGTCCCGTTTCTCGGCCTCATCGTCGGCTTCGACCACGACACGCCCGCCGTGTTTCAGGAAATCGAGGATTTTCTCGACAAGACGGCAAGCCCCATTGCCTCCATTAGCCTCCTCAATGCCCCCAACTACACGCCCCTGTACGACCGCATGAAGGCCGAAGGGCGTCTCAACGAGGATTTCCAGGGCTTCTGGCATCTGACGACGAATATCATTCCCAAGAATCTGACGCCCCAGGAGCTTTATTACGGTCAGAAGGCTCTCTTCAAAAAGATATATGAGCCGGAACATTTTGAGCGCCGTATGATCGGCTGGCTCAAAAACGTCGCCTACATGACCGATCTCTACTCGACGAAGCAAAAGAATTTCTTCCGGATTTTTATGATCATCCGTATTTTCCGCCATTTCATGTTCCGGGTACCCCCGGCGGTGACGACCATGTTCTGGAACGTCCTGAAGGCCGCCTGGCAAATCGATCCCCGCCTCATTTCGCGGGCCGTTTCCATACTCGTCCAGTATTGGCACTACTATGACTTTTCCCAAAAGGAATCGTGGCAGAAGGCGGGCCTGGACGAACCGGATTCAAAAAGCCGCTAATATTGCACGTCACGATCATCGACCCCTGGAGCGATCCGGGGGTTTTTATTACCGGGGGTAATTTAAAAAGCGGGACAGGAGCGGGACAGAAAGGACTTGCAAGGAAAATGATCAAGGGGTTACCGGTCAGAATGAACCACGTAACCACTTATTTTTATTTGGTGCCCGGGGCGGGAATCGAACCCGCACAGCCTCAAGGACCGAGGGNNTTTTAAGTCCCTTGCGTCTACCAGTTCCGCCACCCAGGCCAGTTTCATGATGCGGGAAATCTATATGCTTTCCGGAAATCGGTGTCAAGAAATTCATTCCCCGCCGCGTTATGGTGGGATGACCGGTCTTGAAAAAGTCTCTCCTGCAAACCGGTTCCACCGCGATCTTTTGATGGAATTTTCCCGCAATTTGTGCAAACGTTCCACATTCGCCGAAGGCTGATATTCCTATGAACAGTCTGAAAGAAACACCCGACATCCTGATTACCGGCGGGACGCTTCTGACGATGGCGCCACCCGAGGAGATCGTGGAAGACCCGGTCATCGGGATCCGTGACGGCAAGATCGACTTCATCGAAAAGGGGAAAATTCCTGCCGGTCATTACGGAGCGGCCCGCGAGATCATCGACGCCTCGGGCTGCATCGTGATGCCGGGACTGGTGAACGTCCACACCCACCTTGCGATGACCTGCTTCCGGGGTCTGGCCGACGACCTTCCTCTGATGACCTGGCTGAACGACCACATCTTTCCCGCCGAGGCAAGGTTCATCAACCGCAGGACCGTGTATGTCGGCGCAATGCTGGCCATCGCCGAAATGATCCTCTCCGGAACCACAACCTTCTGCGACGGGTATTTTTTCGAAGGGGAGGTCGGCCGGGCGGCGATCGCGGCGGGGATGCGCGGTGTCATCGCCCAGGGGTTTATCGATTTCCCGACGCCCAACCAGCCCGGACATTCCGAAAATGCCGCTATTGCGGAACGGTTCGTGGAGCGATGGCACGACCGCTCGCCCCTCATTACGCCGGCCCTGGTCTGTCACTCCCCCTATACCTGCTCGCCGGACACCCTGCGTATCGTCAAGGACGTGGCGCGCCGCGCCGGGGTCACCTTTCAAATCCATCTGGCGGAGACCCGGGAGGAGGTCCGCCTGATCCGGGAGCGTTACGGCAAGAAGTCGGTTCAACATCTCCACGATCTGGATCTCCTGGATCAAAATACCATCGCCGCGCACTGTATCTGGCTGGACGGGGGGGAACTCGATCTCCTCGCGGCAGGCCGGGTCAAGGTGGCTCATGATCCGGAAAGCAATATGAAGCTCGGCGCGGGCGTTGCCCCCGTGCCGGAGATGCTGCGCCGGGGGATCGATGTGGGGCTGGGGACGGATGGCTGTGCGAGCAACAACGACCTCGATCTCTTCGGGGAGATGGGGATGGCCGCGAGGCTTCAAAAGGTTTTTTCAGGAGACCCGACCGCCCTGACGGCGAAGAGGGTCGTCGAGATGGCGACCATCGGCGGGGCGCGCGTCCTCGGGATGGCGGACCGGATCGGTTCCATCGCCCCGGGCAAGGAGGCGGACATCATCCTGGTGGACATGAGAAAACCGCATCTGACACCCCTTTACCGCCCCTTTTCGCACCTCGTCTATGCGGCCCGCGGGGCCGACGTGGTCACCAGCATCATCGGCGGGAGGATCGTCATGAAGGAGCGCCGCCTGCTTCAGATAGAACTTACGGCGGTCATGGAAGAGGTCCGACGGATTGCAGACCGGATCATTGAGGCGGGTTTCCACCATAATGCGGGCCGTTTGTGAATCCGAACTTCTTAAGGATATTTGGAGGTCCTATGCAAACGAAGGTATCGATCACGAAAATGCTAACATTTTTGATCCTGTTTCCATTTCTTTTCCCGGCCGTCGCCCGCGCTGTTCCGCGGGCGGTGACGCTCTTTCCCAACTCGGCCCAGGTGACGGACGTGACCCGGATTTCTCCGCAGACGACGGGCCAGGGGAGCTTCAAGGCCGTGGTCAACCTGCCCGCTCAGGCCCTTCCCGACTCGCTGACGGCGCGCCTGGATTCGAACTCCCCGCTGAAGATCGAGGATCAATCCTGGCGGCAGATCAATCGTCAGGATGAGGGGCGAATCGCCGATCTGCGGAGAAAGCTCCAGCAGGCGAAGACGGAAAGGATCGGCGTCGTTTCCGCGATCCAGTCCCTGGACGCCCAGCTTCAGTTTTGGCAGGCGCAGGCCAAGGCAAAGGCCAGGACGGCCGAGGAGACGGTCGGTCTCGCGGCGCAGATCGGAAAGAGCGTTAAAAAGGACATGCAGGAGAAGCTGGCCCTCGATCCGGAGCTGGAAAGGCTGGACAAAAAGATCCGTGAGCTGCAGGAGGAGATGACCCGGATCGCGGGCCAGAAGGAGACGCTCTGGGAGGTGACGCTGATCCTGAGCGGTTCCCCCATGCGCGAGGCCGATCTGACCATGACCTATACGCTCAACGGATGCGGATGGCTTCCCCTCTACCGTTTGGACGCCCGGCCCCGCGAAGGTCGGATCCTTTTCACCTGGGATGCGGAGATCTGGCAGGGCTCCGGCAGCGACTGGAATCAGATCAACACGGAGCTGGCCACCCTCCAACCCGATTCCGCGCTCAAACCGCCGGATCTTCCGCCCTGGATCATCCGTCCCCGTCCCGAAGTGCGTCTGAACAAAGGTCGCCAGAAGGCGGACGCCATGGCAGCCCCGGTGGCCGGGGCGGCCCTTTACGCCGAGGCGCAAGATGCGGAGCCCCGGGAGGTGCGTCAGACGACCTATGCGGTCTGGGCCCTCGGAAAGAAGACGATCCCGGCGGGATCGCGCCAGCGCCTGAAGATCCGGGAGGAGGCCTGGCAGGCCAACTTTGTCCATCTCCTCCGCCCCAGCCTGACATCCCAGGCCTTCGTCCGGGCCTCCGTGAAACTTCCGGAAGGGAGCGAGGCGCCATCCGGTGTGGCGACCTTCCTGATTGACGGCGCCGTGCTCGGAACGCGTCCCCTCTCCTTCGCAGGTCAGGAGGGAACCTTCTCCTTCGGGATCGATCCCTTGGTCACCGCCCAGTCGGTCCTCTTGTCCCGGAAATCGGGTGAGAAGGGGCTGATCGTTGACCGGCAAACGCAGGAGTGGGCCTGGCGCCTGGATATCCGCAATGGCGGGACCTCCGCGATCCGGGTGCGTCTGGAAGAGCCCCTGCCCCAGCCGCGCGACGAGCGGATTAAAATCACGTTTCAGTTGGAACCGGAAGCGAACGAGAAGAGTCCTTCCGAGATGATCTGGTGGATGGAGATCCCGGAGGGGCAGAAACGGTCGCTCTTCACCACGATCCGCCTGGAAGCGCCCAAAGAGATGGATCTGGATCTCGGCTGGCGTCGCTGAAGTAAGGAGTACGAGAAAGGAATGCATTCCGAATGAAAGAGGTCGATACGCTGATTCTTGGAGGCCGAGTCCTCCTGATGGATGAAAAGGATACGATCCTCCCGGCGGGGGCCGTCGCCGTCGACGGGGAAAGGATCGCGGCCGTGGGCCCTCTGGAGGAAATCCGGGGCCGATTTACCGGGCGGATGGAGATGGATGCCCGGGATTCCATTGTCATGCCGGGTCTCGTCAACGGCCACACCCACGCCGCCATGACCTGCTTCCGGGGGATCGCCGACGACATGGAACTCATGGAATGGCTCAACCGCTATATTTTTCCAGCCGAGGCGCGGAATGTCAATCCGGAGCTCGTGCATTGGGGGAGCCTCCTGGCCTGCGCCGAGATGATCCGCTCCGGAACCACGACCTTCTGCGACATGTACATCTTCGAGGAGGAGACGGCGCGGGCGGCCAAAGGGGCGGGGGTGCGCTGCCTGGTCGGCGAGGTGCTCTTCGATTTCCCTTCGCCGAACTTCAAGACACCGGCCGAGGGACTCGCCTATACGCGGGGTCTGCTTGAAAGATGGGCGGGCGACCCACTCATCAAGATCGTCGTCGAACCCCACGCCCTTTATACCTGCTCCCCTTCCCTTCTGAAAGACGCAAAAGTGCTGGCGGATGAATTTCAGGCGCCCTATGCGACGCATCTCCTGGAAAACCGGTCGGAAGAGGCCCAGCTCCGGGAAAGGTTCGGCAAGTCCGCATTGACCTTTCTCGAGGAGATCGGCTGGCTGACCGACCGCTTCCTCGCCTTCCACTGCGTCTGCATGGAGGATGAAGATATCCGGAGGTTCGCCGACCATGGCTGCCGGGCGGTCCACAACCCGGAGAGCAACATGAAACTGGCCTCCGGCGTCGCCCCCGTCTCCGCGATGCGGAAGCGGGGCATCCCCGTGGGGCTGGGAACCGACGGCTGCGCGAGCAACAACGACCTGGATATCTTTCGGGAGATGGACACCGCGGCGAAGCTGGCGAAGGTGGCTGCGCTCGATCCGACGGTCCTGTCCGCGCGGGATGTCCTGCGGATGGCTACCTGCGAAGGCGCCCGCGTCCTCGGCCTGGGGCAGGATACAGGATCCCTGCTGCCGGGGAAAAAGGCGGATATCGCGATCATCGGCCTCAACGAGCCACATCTGACGCCGCTTTACAACGAATACTCCCACCTGGTCTATGCGGTGAACGGCGCGGACGTGGATACGGTCCTCATCAATGGCAAAGTCGTCATGCGGGATCGGAAGCTTCTGACGATCGACGAGGGGGAGGCAATGCGGCGGGTACGGGAGATTGCGCTCCGCGTCCGGCGGAGCCTGTCGTCCTGAACACTGCGATCCCTCCCGCAAGGATAAGAGCTTTAAATACCCCCACTTTGTCATTCCCGCGAACGCGGGAATCCAGAAAGTCTTGAAAGGACTGGATTCCTGCGCCTGTCCCGGACCTTGATCCGGGATTCGCAGGAATGACGATTTGCCGAATTTCAGGAGTAATTCAAGCTCTCAGGATGAGGTTTGCGGCATGGCCGGGAGCCGTCGATCCCGTCCCCGATTGAGAGGTTCCCTGCGAGGGTCTACACGAGCGGTCGGCCTCCGTTCAGTTTTTCGTAGATCCGGATGTACTCGGCGACCATGTGGCCGAGGCTGTACTGTTCGCGCGACTCCCGCATGATCCGCCGGATCTGCTTCTCGCGGACCTCAGACGGCATCCGGTGAAAGGCGACGCTCTTTTCCAGGGCATACCAGAGCCCGCCGGTGTCATAATTCCGGAAGAGAAACCCGTTGCCGACGTCATGGGGAGCTCCTTCCACCTTGAGTCGGAGTTGGCGAATCTTGTCATGGTAGCCACCCGTATCTCGGTTGGTGGCCGTCGCCCCGAAGAGATTCCCCACCTGGTCGATCTGGCCGCAGGGTTCATAGAGCGATGCCCCAAATACATCACAGGCAGCCGCATATCCTAAGAGGGACAGCTCCTCATTGAAGGGTTGGCAGGTGATCCGGCCGCCTGAATTACAGGCGATCCCGCCCAGGATGTCCACATGGGTCCGGTCGTTGCCGATCCCGTCCGCGACAATGGCGATCTGCACCTCAGGATGTCGCTCTGTGAAAGAAATGCATATCTGCTCGAGGAGTTCCACCCCCTTCTGGAAGGGGTCGAGACGCGAGGGCCAGAAATAGAGAAGGGCGCCGGGATTGACTTTGAGTCCGGTCTTTTGCTGGAATGCGACGAGATTCTCACGCTTTGCCTCCATAACAGGGTCGTCCGGCCCGTACTTCCGGACCAGCGCCTCGCACCGCTCCGGGTACATCTGCGATGAAGGCGCATTGATGATCGCCCGGGCGGCGTCATGGGTGAATTTCTCCTTGACCTCCTGGCGGACGCCCGGCGGCACCAGATCCCGATCCAGAAAGTAATCCTCCACGACCTCCCGGAGGAATTTCTCACCCACGAAATTGATCATGGTGGCGTTCTTGATTGCCGTGGCCTGGGAGTCGATGCAAGTATTTCCGTTCATTTCCTGGAAATAGAGGCGATCGGAGATGCTGCCGAGGTTGATTCCGCCGAAAAGATCCAGTGGAAGGCAGGCCGTAAAGACGTTGTGCACGGTATGGAGAACGGGCAGGCCGGTGGCGTTCGCATACGCGGTGATCACCCCTCCGGCCATCCAGTCATGGCTGTGGAGGATGAGCCTCCCCTCGCTCCGCGCCCTTACCGTCTTGATGACGTTGTTGACGATCTCCCGCTGGAATTCCACGGCCGTCAAGATGGGGTCGCCTGCGTAGGCGCTCATATTGTCAGCGAATACGGCGGAGCTTATCAGGTGGATTTTGTCCGAATCGATCTTGTAGCGCACCTCCCGCCACTGGAGTTCATTCATCTGCGCCTCTCGCTGGAACCGCTTCTTCAGATTGAGGAGCGCCAGATGGACATCCAGACCCCGCTCGGTGAGCCCCTCGCAGAGGGCGGAGACAACCTCCCCCTGCCCCCCGCTTTTGCCGGAGATGAACCGGGCAAGCGCCCCCATGTCCTCGGGAAGCCTTCCCGTCTCCGGAGAGATGATCAGAATGGCCGTCGTCTCTTTTTTTTTGAGGACCTCGAAACGCCGGATGACCACTTCGAGGTCGTCAATCTTGCGGGTGAGAACGTGCGTCGGGCGGGCGATGGAGTTCTCGTAGGGGTTGAAGTAGGCGTGAACCGCATGGTCCTCTCCGATCCGCTCATGGAGAAAATAGACGTGATCGGAGGTGGTCAGGTGGCGCCATTGGGTCAGGTACGTCCCCCCCGCTCTCTTTGCCGCTGTTTCCATCCGTTCGATGTCCCGGAAGAGTTCATATTGCGTGGGGTTGCCCAGCCAGCCGAAGGTGTTCTTGCCGGCGTCCGCCCAGGAGGATGTGGCCAGCCCGTGGATGCTGAGGGTCGGGCACGGCGCATCCTTGAATCTTTGCGCGATCTCGGTCGGCGTCGCCGCAACGATGCTTTCATGCTTCTGCAATGCCTCCGGAAGTCCCCGCCAAAATTCAAAGATCCCGAGATTGCTCCAGATGTGCTCGCCGATGTGTTCGAAATCGTAGCCCATCATGACTGCTTCGCCGTCGATCCGGGCAATGTACTGCGCATAGGTCTCCGGCGTGATCGGGGCGTGGGGAAAGCGGAAGGCGATATCGTCGCTCAGTTCCCGGTTCCGGGGGATAACAATAAGGTTCGTGTCCCTCGCCCGGAAGACGGCGTTGGGGGAAACGGCCTGCTCTTCGCTGATGAACATGTCGTCCCGTTTTTCGCAGAGGATCGACTGGTAGCCCATGTCGGCCACCGCATCCGCGATCGGGTTGTTGTACATGAGCTCGGTGTTCCGGAAGGAGGTCGGAGAGATCCCGAAGAGCCTCTTCATCATCTCCCGGTGGAGGGAGGCCTGTTCCCGGAATTCCAGTTTCAAGGGATCCTCGAAGAGGCTGGTCAGGGAGTGGTAATAGGTCTCGTCGAGATATTCGACCTGGGCATTCTTCTCCCCGGCGTCCAGCAGTTCCTGGAGCGCACGGATAACCTCGGGCTGATAGAGTTCGGCCTGCTCCAGAAACGTTCCGGACATGCCTAAGGTGATCTTGAATGAAGGATGGGAGGCGATCAGCTCCGTAAACATCCGGGTCGCCGGCAGGTAGCACTTCTCCGCGACCTTGAGAAAGATGGCCCGGTTCTTCTCCTCCCAGAGGAATTTGCCCCGGTCCGGATCGAGCCGGAACGGCTGATGGAGTTGAAAATAAAACGTGGCGAGCGGCATATTCACACCTCGGCGGTCGATCAAATGCTTCCCTTTCGATTATATAGATGAATATGTTTACAAAATCAACAGGCACCTTTGACATCCGGAACCGGTGCAGGTATGATCCCGCGAACGCAAGGCCTTCGTTATAGGTATTGCGCAACTTTTCCGCAGCCCGAAATCCGGCGGAATTGAAAAGAGTTGGGATGCTTAATTTTCACGCAAATAACGTCGATCTGTTATTCATACCTGCTGCAGGCGACCCTATTGCCGCCCGACGAAGAAACGGGGTGAGAATTTGTCCCGATCCGACAGTATGAAGAAAAGGATGGGTGAACGCCGCACCCGTCTCCCGCGGATCGCCTACCCCCCTGCCCTTCCGATCCTGGAGAAGCGGGATGAGATTGTGGCCGCCATCCGGAAATATCCCGTGGTCGTCATCACCGGAGAAACCGGGTCCGGGAAGACCACGCAAATCCCGAAGATGTGTCTGGAGGCGGGTCGGGGGCTGGCCGGTCTGATCGGCTGCACGCAACCGCGGCGGATCGCGGCGACCACCGTCGCCCAGAGAATCGCCGAAGAGATGGGAGAGGAGATCGGCCGGTCGGTCGGCTACAAGATCCGTTTCGACGACCGGACCCCGCGAAGCGCCTTTCTCAAGATCATGACCGACGGAATCCTCCTGATGGAGGCCCAGACCGATCCGCTGCTTCGGGCCTACGATACGATCATCGTCGACGAAGCGCACGAGCGGAGCCTCAATATCGACTTCATCCTGGGAATCCTGAAAAACATCCTCCGACGACGGCGCGACCTCCGTGTCGTCATCACCTCGGCGACAATCGATACGGAGAAATTCTCCCGGGCGTTCGATGACGCCCCGATCATCGAGGTGTCGGGACGGGTCTATCCCGTCGAGGTCCGGTATGACCCGCTCGATCGCGAGCTCGAAGAAAAGGGCGAGATCACCCACATCGATGCGGCGGTCCGGGCCGTTGAGGAGTTGACCGGACGGCGCAGGCCCGGCGATATCCTGATCTTCATGCCGACGGAACGGGATATCCGGGAGACCCGGGAGCTTCTGAACGGCCGCCTTCGGGAAGAGGCCGCCATACTGCCGCTCTTTTCCCGTCTCACCCGGTCCGAGCAGGAGCGCGTCTTCCAGCCGATGCACCTCCGGAAGATCGTGATCGCGACCAACGTTGCGGAGACATCGCTCACGATTCCGGGAATCCGGTACGTCATCGACACCGGCCTCGCCCGCATCTCCCAATACAACCCCCGCTCGCGGACGGCGGGTCTTCCCGTCCGGGCGATCTCACGGAGCAGCGCCGATCAGCGGAAAGGGCGCTGCGGCCGGGTCGAAAACGGGATCTGCATCCGCCTCTTCACGGAGGAGGACTATCTCGGCCGGCCGCTCTACACGCCGCCGGAGATCCTCCGCGCGAACTTGGCCGGGGTCATCCTGAGAATGCTCTCCCTGGGTCTCGGCGATATCGACGCCTTTCCATTCATCGACCCGCCCGCCCCGAAGAGCGTCAAAGACGGAATCGACATTCTCCTGGAGTTGGGGGCGATCGAACGGGAGGAAGATGAATCGCGGCGAAAGACCGTTCCCTGGCGGCTGACGGAAAGGGGGCGGATCATGGCCCGGCTCCCCATCGACCCGCGGATCGCCCGGATGATCCTCGAGGCCAAAAAAGAGGGATGCCTGCCGGAGATCCTCATCATCGCCGCGGCGCTCAGCATTCAGGAGTCGCGGGAGAGGCCGGTCGAAAAGGAGGCGCAGGCGGACCAGATGCACGCCCTCTTCAAGGATCCCGCTTCGGATTTCGTCTCGCTGCTGCGGATTTGGCAGCGCTGCCATGATGCCGGGGATTCGCCGAAAACGCAGAACCGGATCCGACGCTTCTGCCGGGAACACTTCCTCTCCTACCGGCGCATCCGGGAATGGCGGGATGTCCATGACCAGCTCCGGACGATCCTGATGGAACAGAAATTTCTTTCGGCCAAACTTCCCGCAACCCAAAAAGAGGGCGTCGATCTCTATGCGGCCATCCATCGCTCCATCCTGAGCGGCTACCTCGGACACATCGCGGTCAAAAAGGAGAAGAACCTCTACACGGCGACCCAGGGGCGGCAGGCGATGATCTTTCCGGGTTCCGGACTCTTCAACCGGGCGGGGAACTGGATCGTTGCCGCGGAGATGGTCGAAACATCGCGCCTCTTCGCCCGGACGGCGGCGAACATCGAAAGCGCCTGGCTGGAGGATCTTGGGGGAGAGCTCTGCCGGCGCACCTATTCCGCCCCGCACTGGGAAAAGAACCGGGGCGAGGTGATCGCTTCCGAACAGGTGACTCTTTTCGGTCTGATCATCGTCCCCGACAGATCCGTCTCCTACGGCCGGATCGATCCCGCGGAGGCATCCCGGATCTTCATCCGGAGCGCCCTCGTCGAGGGGGAGGTCCAGCGCCCCCTCCCCTTTCTCGTCCACAATCAAGCGCTGATCGAGAAAATCGCCGGCATGGAGAAAAAGGTGCGGCGTCACGACCTCCTGATCGGTGAGGAGGAGATGGCCCAATTCTATGAAAAGCGCATACCCGGGATCTTCGACATCCGGACGCTTCAGCGGATGGTCCGCGATCGCGGCGACGACGCCTTTCTCCGGATGCGGGAGGAGGATCTGCTGATCCAATCGCCCGACTCCGCGGAGATCGCCCTCTTCCCCGAAGCCGTATCGACCGGCGGCTGGCGTCTGGACTGCGTTTACCGCTACGAACCGGGGAAACCGGAGGATGGCGTCACCCTGAAGATCCCCGTTCAGGCGGCGCCTTCCGTTCCCGCCGCCGCCCTGGACTGGGCCGTCCCCGGCCTTCTCCGGGAGAAAATCGCCGCCCTGCTCCGGGGCCTTCCGAAGGAGTACCGCAAGAAGCTCATGCCGCTCGCGGGAACCTGCGATGTCATTCTGGCGCAAATGCCCCAGGAAGGGGCGCTGCTCACCGCCCTCGGCCGCTTCCTCTACGAGCGGTTCGGGGTGAATATCCCCGCCGACCGCTGGCCCCTGGACGGCCTGGAGGAGCACCTGAAGCTCCGCTTTTCCGTAGTCGATGGGAAGGACCGGGAACTCGCGGCAGGGCGGGATATCGCGATCCTGGAGAAAAGGTTCGTCGATCCGGAAGAATCCCTGGCCTTTGCGAAGGCCCGAAAAACCTGGGAGAGGAACGGTCTGACGACGTGGGATTTCGGCAATCTGCCGAAGCAAATCTCCTTCCGCGATGGCGGCGCACACGCGCCGCCCGCCTTTCCCGCCCTGGCTGCCGATGAAACCGGGGTCGGCATCCGGCTGTTTCGATCCGCAAACGAGGCGCTGCTCTCCCACCGCAAAGGGGTGAGGGCCCTGCTGGCCCTGAGTTTTCGCGAAGACCTCAGGCACCTGCGCAAGACGGTGGCGCCAACCGGTGATCTGAAGATCTGGGCGGCGGCCTTCGGGGGGGTAAAGCCGCTGGAAACCGCTCTGGTGGAGAAGGTCATGACGGATCTCTTTGACGCGGATGTGCGAACCGAGGCGGATTTTCTTCAACACGCCGATAGGATCCGGCCCGAAATCATGCCCCGGGGTATTTCGGTCGTCAGGATGGCCGGCCCGTCGCTCAAGGCCCTCTATGAGACTGCGGAGCAGCTCCGGAACTTGGAGATTTCCAGTCGGGGGAACCGGCCGCTTTTGGCCTTTCTGGCGGAATTACGGGATGAGCTGACACGGCTCCTGCCGCCGGATTTTCTCGTCTGTTACGACGGGGAGCGGCTGAACCACATCGGCCGCTATCTGCGCGCGCTGGCCATCCGCGCGGAGCGGGGGGCCGTTCACCTGCAGAAGGCCCTTGAGCGCGGGAAGGAGATCAAGGAATTGGAGGATTGGCGCGAGACAACGCTAAAGGAACTTCCCGCCTACGCCTCCGAGGAGAAACGTAGGGTGCTGGATGATTTCGGCTGGATGATCGAGGAATACAAGGTGTCGCTCTTTGCCCAGGAACTCAAGACCGCCATCCCCATCTCCCGCAAGCGGATCGATGCCCGCATGGCCGAGATTCAGAGGATGTTGTAATAGGTGTTTCCTTGATTCTCAAAAGCTTATTCATGCCATTAATTTCACCGCACCGTTATCGGTTATTTATTGAAGTCAATTCTTTGGGGGAATACGTTTGTATAGTAGATTGCAACCCGTACTGCTCAGGAGTGATTGAAGAAAAAATGGCATGTGCCGGTTATTGACGTCACCTACAACTAAACAGAATTGACGACGGACGAAAGATATTGATTTCCAGTTGTAACGAGGTACTTTAACCTTTCAAGTTTCGTGTGGATCGGTCAAGTTATTTCCTCTGGCTATGAAGGCCGACGGCACGATGAGATCCCGCAAACCTCGAATACCGTCGATCATTATTTTCTCCTAACATTTCCAATGGACCCGGTTTACCTCTTTTGCATAGGTTAATCCCCCTAAAAAGTGCGACCGTCGTCGGGACTCACGGGCAGCATAAGCAAAGAAGCATCCGAGAGGGATGCCTCTTTGTAGGAACGGATCTGCCTTTTGGAGATTACTTTGTAGCCGGTGCGGCGGGTGACTGCTCGGCAGCCGGTGCAGGCGCCGGTGTGGATGTATCGGCAGGTTTGGTTTCCTTTGGAACAAAGGCCCTGTCCTTGCAGCCGATGAACGACAATGACAACAACATGAGACACGATGCGATCAGTAAGGACAAACATTTCTTCACTTTTCCTTCCCCCATGTGTTAAGTTATCATTTACTCACAAAAACCTTGAAATTTGATTTTGGATCTGGTAATGATCTACTCAACGGGTGGAAACTCAAATCACGAAAAAAATTTCATGATACGTCTTGCATCATTTAATTCCTTTGTCAAAGGAAAATGAATATGAAGCAGTGGACTTTCATCACACATCATGCGGCGATTCTTGTTTTGATGGCCGTCAATCCCAGGATCACTGGCCGTGATCTTTCTGCCCGAGTGGGCATCACGGAGCGCACCGTACGGACGATCATCAGCGACCTCGAACAGGAAGGGTACATTGCAAAGACACGTGAGGGAAGAACGGTAGCCTATACCGTGAATTACAATCATGCCCTGCGCCATCCGACACAAAGCGACAAAACGGTGGGGCAGCTTCTGTCCGTTCTGGGCGGGCTCCCGTTCCTTCCCCCAAGCGCATCCGAATCCCGTCCTTGACGAAATTCTCCTGATTGTTTTTTTAGGTAGGCGCGGATCTTTTTTTACCTTGAGAAATTATTCCGATTCTGTACTTTAACCTTTCCGGGTTCATGTGGATCGGTCAAGTTTTTTCCTCAATGCCAGTCCCAGTTTTTCTCTGCCATTAAGCCCGGCGCCCAATATCATGTTTCGCTTGATTTTCTCATCACCGTCCGCTATATTGCCATGAAACGATGGTTTGACGCTTCGCTGCACGGAGTTTTATACCGTCTTGAGTGATCGTATCATCCATTGCATTCCGGGAAGCAGCCGGAGCATCTTTAACAGGAGAAGAGTCGTGGTAAAAAAAAGGGAAAACACGGAGGTGAGACAACAACAGATCATCAATGCAGCCGGCAGCCTGATTTTCAAATACGGCAGCGAACACCTGACGGTCAAGAAGATTGCCGCAGAGGTTGGCATCTCCGAAGCGGCCATCTACCGCCATTTCAAGAGCAAGAAGAGCATCCTCTCCTTCCTGCTCAGCCATATCGAAGAGTCCCTTCTCAGTGACATCTCGCGGGAAACCGTGGCCAACGAACCGGTTACCCTCGACACCATCGAGAAAATCATCCGGAATCACTTTTCCATGATCAGCATGCGCAAAGGGATCTCCTTTCAGGTGGTCGCCGAGGTCATCAGCCTCGGCGATCGAAAGCTGAACAAACAAGCCTCTCAGACGATCGACAAATACATATCCCGCCTTAAGGAACTGCTCAATGAAGGGGTCCGGGATGGCGCTGTCCGCAAGGACATCGACCTGGAGGCCTCGGCGATATTGCTCTTCACCTTCATCCAGGGACTGGTGAACATCTGGTCCCTCAGCGAGGGCAGCTTCAAGCTGATCGAGAATTACACCTCCCTCTGGCAGATCTACCGCGAAGCCATCGCCACCCGCTAAAATCCCCTGCCGGTTTCGCCTTCGGAAACAATTTTCTACCCGCAGGATGCGTCGCCTCTCCCATTCACACGAGTGCATCAGAAATCCCCGTTGCATTGAAGTCATTCCCCGCAAGAACACACATTCTTTTCTCGCATAAATTCCTCTTGACAAGTTAGTTAGCTTTAACTACACTATATGTTAATGCTAACTTATATAGCGCAGGACAAGCGGTATGATCTCTCATTCCTGACAACTATTTTTTGGGAGGTGTCACATGAAAGAAGAACAGGACGTAATAGGGACGACTCAACCGAAGGATGTAAGCAAGATCAAGAAATATATACGAATCGCCTTAGCATGTGTTGGGATGGCTTTTATAGCACTTGTGGTCGTCATGGCCATTCTGAGGCGGTAGGGGTCATAGGAACTTCGCAGCCACAGTCATGGTGTTGGACATCATGGGTTCAATTGCCGCAACCATCCGCCATTGCGGCCTATGCTCAAGAAAGTGAGTGCACACATGCAGTACATCTTTGCAGTTATTTGCTTATTCGGCACCGTAGCGACAATGGTGTTCTTAAGTTCTCTGCATCTGGGTGGTTGGCTAACGGCAGCCATTCTTATTCCGATGGTTCTTCTTGTCGTTTATAGCATAGCCAGGATACAGCCAAAAGAACAAAAGTCGGAAAAAGATACCGGGAAATAGTGTGTTGCTGAGATCTGCGAACGCTCTTCTGCATCGATAAACATCCGGTTCTCTTGATCGGTAGATTTCATATCAGATCGGTATTGGAAAGTATTATCCGGATGAACTTGAGGATGGTCGGCTGACATCTCAATCCCATGGCTCATCACACAAAGGAGGTAGAAGGATGGGAAAGGTTATCATCACAGTTGTTTCTCTTATTTGCGGTTTTGCCGCACTGGGTGGGATCAAGATGATGGATCTGCCGGGGCTGATAACCGCTTTACTCGTGATTATTGATATCGGGTTCATAATGTTAATCATCATATATGCTTCGGGCATAAAAAAGACAGATGCCGGGAAATAGTTTGTTGCAGATATCTGCGCACGTTCTTCTGTATTGATAGATGTCCGGTTCTCTTAGGCTTGATTCCGCTTATGAAAGAAGAATTTATGGAAGAGAAAAAGGAAGAAAAACCTCCGGTGGATACCGGAACCAAAAGCAAGCTGGGTAAAATTTTCAGAAGGATTTTCATAATCGTTTTCTCCTTGGGGATGATAGTTCTGATCTACAAGATGTTGATCCATCGGTTCGGATGATATTTCTGATCTACCGGATGGCGATTCATCCCCGGTAGGGAAAAGGCCTGGGCGAAGACTCGAGAGCGCCGCATATCGTTCGTGCGTTACAGCGGCATCATCGGGATCTTCGCTTGCAGGCATTGCCGGACAGGATATTCGGATATTGGGTTCTGATCTCCGGGCGTGCGAGATCTTTTTCGAGCTCAAGTCTTGAAAAAAGGCATCAGGAGTCATCCATGCTCAGGGAAATCCGTTCCTTGATTTTATTCTTTCTGAGTATCGCCGCGCTGGTAGGCATTAAAGCTTTGGATCTGCACGTGCTGCTCACCATTTTGTTCGTGATCCCGGTAGCCCTTGTCGCACTCATCAGCATGCTTTCCTTTTTGATTGGAAAGGCACCGGAGACCATGGAGCCGAAAATTCGGTAGCGGGATTAAAGATGGAGAGGAACTGTTGGCGGAGGTAATCGTGATGTGTAATCGTTTGCTTACTAAGATGGAGGTCGTATGGGACTATTTAATCTCATCCGGGTTAATTCCCCGCAGCTTGCTGCGAAAGGCCTATTCCTTATAGGTGCTTTTGATACCCCGTAGCTTGCTGCGGGGTAGTTCATTAGATTAAAGGGACTATTTAAACCCAAGATAGTTAAAGATATTTATGCTGGAACCTAGGGATATCTAGTAGCCCATGGTTTTACCGTAGATACACTTTCTCAAAATATCAGATGTGTAGATAAACCCGGCGTGAAAAATGGTTCCCCGATTAAGCACCTCCGTGTATTCTCGTTAAGTGATGTTGAAAAGATAGGCATAACTATTGCCGGCTGGGAGACCTTCGACCAGCACCCGGAACTAATAATGTTCGAGGGCTACCTCGACGCCAACAACCAGGCACACATGGAGAGGAAAAACGGGCAAAAGGCAGGCTAATTTTTTTAGTTGAGTAGACCGGTTTCTCAAGATACCACAGGCTGATGCTTGTTTTATCCTTTTACCGCCTAGTTTCCCGGCGGTGAGAGCTGCTGGTCGCGCCGCCATCTGACGGTACACGTTGGACAGCGGTTTTTTTATTTTATTCACTGAGCGATTGGAGGCGTGTTTTTTCAGACAATGCTTCTCTCCAGTGCAAAAACAGAGTCTGTCCGGCCAAATCCGTATTGGCGCGAGCATGAAAGGAGGATCGTGATGAAACAGAAAGGGAACAAGAACTTCGATTTACTCATCGTTTATATCGGGATTTTTCTCTTCTGTGCCTTTTTGATTTACCAGATGCTAAGGCACCACCTTTAAGGGTACCTTAAACGGCATGAGCAATAACGAGGTCACGGGGGTGGCAATTGTCGGCGACGGTCGGCCATCCTGTACAACCCGAGGCTCGTTTTCGGTCATTCCGACCCGCCCTGACCAGTGTGTCCATTGTTATGATCTCGGCCACAACCAACATCGAAAGCGAGGAATCATGATCATCACCATCTCTATCACCATCCTATTCTCGCTGGGATATCTGGCGATCGCCATGGAACATCCACTGCGCATGCACAAGACGGCCTCGGCCCTCTTCACGGCTGCCGTCTGCTGGGCTCTTTATGCTCTGTTTGGCCCGGATTATCACAAAGTCTCGGAACAGCTTGTCGAACACTTTGCCGATGCCGCCGCGGTGGTTGTGTTCCTAATGGGGGCCATGACCATTGTGGAGATCATCGACGCCCACGGCGGATTTTCCATCGTAACGGACCGGATCGGCACACGCAACATGCGAAAACTTCTCTGGGTCATCGCATGGCTCGCCTTTTTCCTGTCGGCTGTACTCGACAACCTGACCACCACCATCGTGATGGTGTCTCTCGTTCGCAAACTCATTACAAAACAAGAAGATCGCCTGCTCTTCGCGGGAGTCATCGTCATTGCCGCAAATGCCGGAGGCGCCTGGAGCCCCATCGGCGATGTAACCACCACCATGCTCTGGATCGGCGGACAGATTTCAACCCTGAAAATCGTGGAGGAGGTATTCCTCGCAAGTGTCGCGAACCTGCTGATCCCACTCGTCATGGTCTCCTTCTGGGTCAAGGGCGAAGTTCGGATGGTGGGCGACAGACCGCAGAGTGCGCCTGCCGCGGGCGTTGGGGCGCAAGGGGCGGGCAACAAAGGACACTCCTCCTGCCAAGTTTCCGATTTCGAGCAGCGCCTGATGTTCGGTCTCGGAGTGGGCGCTTTGCTGTTCGTACCCGTCTTCAAGACCGTCACGCATTTGCCCCCTTGGATGGGCATGCTCTTCGGACTCAGCGTGTTATGGGGAGCGACGGAGTTGCTGCACTGCAAGAAGACGGAGCACCATGCCAGCCAGTTAGGTGCTACCCAGGCGCTGCGACGAATCGATATCCCGAGCGTGCTTTTCTTCCTGGGCATCCTTCTCGCGGTCGGATCCCTGCAAGCCATCGGACAGTTATCGGCACTTGCCCGCTGGCTTGAGACCACCGTGGGCAACACGACAGCCATTATCCTGTTGATCGGACTGTTTTCGGCCATCATCGACAACGTTCCGCTAGTGGCGGCAGGTATGGGCATGTATCCGCTCGGCACCTTCCCAATCGATCATTTCCTGTGGCAGTTCTTGGCCTACTGCGCGGGAACGGGGGGAAGCATCCTGGTGATCGGATCGGCAGCAGGCGTCGCCGCCATGGGAATGGAAAAGATCACTTTCGGCTGGTACATGAAGAAGATCGGTCCGCTGGCTCTCCTGGGTTATTTGGCCGGCGCCGCGGTCTACGTGGTCCAATATGGAATGTTGAACTGAAATTCATGTGCGGGGAGAAGGTGATCCTGAAAAAACAGTAAATTGTTACATATATCTTCATGAAGGGTAGCATCAGGCAATTTTGAAAGACATACATCCTAACAATCGTCATTCATTTCCGATCGAAAGGTTGGATGCCCGTTAATATTGTCGGATGCTTGGCTTCAGGAAGTGAATGATACCACCTCCAGCCCTAAAAATCACGCGCAAAAATCTGCATCTTTCATCCCGTAGGTTGCACCCAAGGTCAAAACCGCCACCTTTCCGTTCGAAAACAGGTATGTTTCGGTATACATCCTTAGTGTGGCTTTCAGGAAGACTTTTTTAAGAAGTCTCCCGCCACGTTCTCAGCACTTGATCGACTTTATCAGAAATGATCCTTCTGGCATCATACCGATCAGCCCCGCGCATGAGAAGCTCGTCATATTCTGTTTTAGTGTGCCGTATGTGTGCAACTACCGCAAGAGTGATAGATTTTTCATCGAACCTTTTAGCCTCCTTTGAGCGTCCTACCCTCTCGCTGTACTTCTGACAGGCATGCTCTGCAATTCTTACCTCCAAACCTCGGGGTATGCGAGGATAGTATCGACGTATCTGTTCAGCGTATTCTCTCACGTATTCTCTATCCATGTTATCGCGTCTCTTGGCCTCACGGATTCTCCAGCGCTGTCTCATCTCTGCATCAGCTAAGCACTCTGTCTCTGCTCGCTCAAGTGCATGCTCTTCAATTAAAAGCCCCCGTCTTTCATATCGCTTTCGCGCCTTTGACCATTTTAAAACAACTGCATGTAATTGAGAGTTTTTCTTAGCCCTCCGGGTTAACGCCGTATTGCCTGATGGAACAAATACCAAGTGGCCCAAGTCCGCACATTCTAGGCACAACGCCCCTTTATCTTTGGCGAGGGTGATCCATGCATGTGTTCCGAGATTTTCCCCACAATCAGAGCAAATTGACTCCCGGGACGAGATAAAGACCGCTATTTCACTATCCTCAGTTTTCATGGTCCCTCCCTTCGCGATAATATTTTATTGTAATCGGGTTTATGAATCAAGACGATCATGATTGCCGGATGAAAGGGAGTGTTTTGGCGCTTTTGGGAGACGGTTAATTACTGGATGAAACGTGTAATTTATGATATAAAGATATTTCCTTACGGATGATCTGACCCCGATGTATGAACCCCAAAGACCTCAACGTTCCAATTGGTTATGCTGAACGACCCTATTTCCCGTGTAGATTGTCCATCCACCGGATCGCTTCAGAATCGCTGATCTTGCCGAGATAGATCTGAGTGGTCTTCAGGTCCTGGTGCCTCAAGATTACTTTTGATACTACTTCCAGGGGGACACCGTTTCTGCTGGCATAAGTGGCTGAATATCTCCGGAGGTCATGGGGCGACACATGGACATTCAATTTGGCTCCCAGTCCTCTAACAAGGGACCTTGCCGTCGAATAGCAGATGGGGAATATTCTCGCCTCTCCTTGAAGGGCTTTCTCCTTGATGTATTCTGCCAACTTTTTCGATACGTTCTCCGGCATGTAGGCCCTTTCGGCCTCCTTGCCTGATTTGGGCTCTCTGAGGGTAATGGTCCTATCAGAGACGTCCGACACCTTAAGCTTCAGTAATTCACCGATCCTCAATCCACAGCGCGCTTGCAGCTCCAATATCAACCGATCCCGCTGCCTTCTTGTGTTGTAGATCATTTCGTCTACGGTTTCCCGTTCCAGGATCTTGTGCGGGACTTGTTTGGGCGCTTTGAAGGACTTGCTCAGCAACGATGCGTTACAGGGATTTCTCATATTCAAGGAGCAGCGATCGATGATGAAGTTGTAGAAGGCTTTCAACTGGGCATATCGCAGTCTTCGCGTAGATTTGGCCAGATTCCTTGTCTGGTCTTCCAAAAAATGGAAGATCTCATCGGGGCTGATGTCATCCAAGAGTTTCTCCGCATGAATCGCATTGAATCGGTCAAGCAGGAGGGTGTAACTCTTGATGGTTCTCGTTTTATGGTTCGACTGAAGATAATATTTGAACAGTGTTATCGCTTCTTTCATGGTCATGGCACACCTCCATATTCTTGGCTTGTGAGGTCTTTGGGGGGGGAAGCGATTATAACCCGGAAAATGGAATGGAATATTAATTTTTCATGTCACTTGCCGAAGCGCCAAAAGCACCTACAAGTCAAGGGTTTTCGATTCGGAATTGGAGTGAGGATTGCCAGTTGTACTGTAGTGCCTAACAGTGTTTCGGAAGCCATAGTACCGCACCATCTGATCATCCATGTTCGGCAAGTGCGAACACATGGCGTCGAGCCATTCCATAGTCTTTTTTTCAATAATTCTATAGGAAATAG
>PLLC01000084.1 GCA_003141195.1 Syntrophaceae bacterium | reverse complement strand
GGCAAGCCTCGGGGAATGGACCCGAAAAGATTCAACGCCTTACAAAATCGCTGGAATAGATTCCCTCTCCATGGCCATCATGGTCTGCGCCGCTCTGATATCCCGCCTAACAAGGTCGATCCTGCTTCGGATCTGAAACGGCGCAGACGGAAAGCGCTTCATCAGGCCCTTGTTCAAAAAGCCGTCGTAAGTCATCCTCCTTATCCGGCGCCGCCCCCGCCGACAAACATTTTTTATGGCAATCCCTGTGGAAGCTTGGTATATTCCCAGCGTCGTTTTTGTCCGGCAGGATCTCCGATCCGGCACGGGTCCCCGATGAACCATGAAGACGAGAAGGAGGTAACGGCTTATGATCTCAGCAAATCACCTGAAAGAATTTGCGTATTTCAAGGGGTTCAGCGATCCGGAACTGGAGAAGCTGGCCGCTGTGGCTACCGAAGAAACCTATGATGCCGGGACTCAAATATACAAGACCGGGGATCCGGCCCGATGTCTCTACCTGATTCAGGAGGGGAAGGTCATCCTGGTCATGGACAGTTATCTGGGATCCCACAAACCCCCGATGCAGGTCACGGTGGACGTTGTTACCCAGGGGGAATCGATGGGGTGGTCGGCCGTCGTGGAGCCGTACATCTACACCCTGGGGGCGCTCTGCATCGACCGGGCGAAGGCGATCGCCCTCGATGCGCCCGGGCTGAGAAGGCTCATGGACGAGGATGCCTGCCTGGGATACCGGATCATGAAGGCCACCGCCCAGATCATCGCCAACCGCCTCACCCACACGCGGATCATCCTGGTGGGCGAACGGGGGCTGTCAACATTGACCGAATACTGACCTGCTTGCAGATATCATCCGAAGCCCTGAATCGCGGCGGATTCGAGGAGATGATGGGGCTCTCCGGGGGGAAGCGAGAGGTCCCCGTCATCGTTCAGGGAGAAAAGGTCACCATCGGTTCCGGCGGTTCCTTTTGCCGTGTGAAAAGCCGGCCGTGAACCGGCATATCGAACGGTTTGAATCCGCGTGGTTTCCGGGCGCGGGGAAATACTAACCTGGGAGGTTTTGCATCATGAAGGATTCGGAATCCATTATCGAAAGGGCGATCAAGAACGAGGAGGAGGCCTATGACTTCTACATGGACCTCTCCCGGAGAATCGGGGACAAGGAAGCGAAGGACACGCTTCTGTTTCTTGCCCGGGAAGAGAAGGGGCACAAGGAATACCTGCTCAAATACCGCCAGGCGGGCTTTACCGGTCCGTCGCGGCCGGTGATCGACTACAAGATCGCGGAGAACCTGGTGAAGCCGGACCTCCAGAAGGACATCCAAAGTAAGGACGTCTATCTCATCGCGGCCAACCGCGAGCTCAACGCCCATAATTTCTACAAAGGCCTGGCCGAGCTCCACCCGGCGGGCGACATCCGGGAGATGCTCCTGCGCATGGCGTCCGAGGAGCTCAAGCACAAGGAAAAGATGGAATACCTCTACGCCAACACCGCCTTTACCCAGACGGCCGGGGGGTAGAGAAGATGGATCGCCGGAATTGCGCTTTCCTGCCGAAGAACAGGGAGGCACGGTTTTAAGTTGCGATCGAGAAATGGGGAAGATGAGGAGAGAGGGCCTATGGAGGGTCTCGTTCCGAAGAAGATCTTTTTCACCAAGGGCGTCGGCACCCACAAGGATGAGCTCCACTCCTTCGAGCGGGCGCTTCGCGATGCGGGGATCGAACGGTGCAACCTGGTGCAGGTCTCCAGCATCTTTCCCCCCGACTGCAAGATGATATCCAAAACGCAGGGGCTCAAGGAGTTGATCGCGGGGGCGATCACCTTCTGCGTCATGAGCCGCTGCTGCAGCAACGAACCGAAGCGCCTCCTGGCCGCGTCGGTCGGATGCGCCATCCCGGCCGATCAGCGATCCTACGGATACATCAGCGAGCACGACGCCTTCGGCCAGACGGAGAAGCAGGCGGGCGATTATGCGGAGGACATGGCCGCGGCCATGCTCGCCTCCACGTTGGGAATCGATTTCAACGTCGATGAAAGCTGGGACGAGAAGAAGGAGATTTTCAAGATCAGCGGGAAGATCGTCCGGACCCGGAACGTCACCCAGTCAACCATCGTGAAGAACAGCGGCCATACCACGGTGATCGCGGCGGCGGTCTTCATTTTCTGACCGACGCACCGGAAAAGCAGACCCCTCGGGAAGAAAGGAAAACGATGGAAATCTTTCAGACCGTTACGACGAGAAGGAGCATCCGGCGGTTCAAACCGGATCCTGTTCCGGAACCACTGCTCCGGGAGATCCTGGAAGCGGCCCGCTGGTCCCCCTCCTGGGGGAATACACAGCCCTGGGAGATCTTCATCGTCGCCGGCGAACCCCTGGAGCGCCTCCGGAAGGCCAGCCGGCAGCGGTTCCTGGACGGGATCATCCCCGAGCCGGACACCCCCATGCCCGGCGTCTGGCCGGAACCGCTGAAACAGCGGTACCAGGGGGTGGGGAAAAAGGTCCTGACCGCGCTTGCGATTCCCCGCGGGGACGAGGAGGCCCGCCTCCGCTATCGCGGCGACATGTTCGCCTTCTTCGGCGCCCCCTGCCTTCTTCTGTTCTGCGTGGACGGAAGCCTCGCCCGGGAATACGCGATGCTGGACACGGGCGCGATCGTGCAGACCGTCTGCCTGCTCGCCCACGCCCGGGGGTTGGGGAGCTGCATCCTGGCGGCATCGGTCAGCTATCCGGCGCTGATCCGGGAGATCATCCCGATCCCGGAAACCAAGGCCGTTATCATCGGCGTCGCGCTCGGCTTTCCCGACAAGGAGACGCCGGTCAACCAGTTTGCAAGGGAAAGGGCGAACCCGGACGAATTCACCCGCTGGTTCCAATGAACGTAAAGGCGGAAAACGGCCATACCCCACAGACCTGCACGCAGAAGATCGGAAACGCGGAAATCTCCTATCTCTTCTACGAGGGAGACGGTCCGCCGCTGATCTTCCTCCACGCCACCGGCTTTCTGCCCTGGCTCTGGCACCCACTTGCGCGGGAACTCGCCGACAACTACCGCATTTTCGCCCCCTACTTCTGCGCCCACCGCAACGCCGATCCGGAAAACGGGGGGTTGAGCTGGAGAACCCTCGCGGAGGATCTCGCTCTCTTCTGCGAGAAACTCCACCTGGAGAAGCCGTTTCTGGTCGGCCATTCCATGGGCGCGACGGTGGCCGTGATCGCCAACGCCCTCTATGGAATCCCCGCGGCGGGCATGGTTCTCATCGAACCGATTATCATGCCGCCGGAATTCTACAAGCTCCACATCAGCGTGGAGCAGCATCCGTTCGCCTCCAAGGCGATCCGGCGGACGAACTTCTGGCGGAACCGGGACGAAGCCATGACCTATCTCCACTCCCGCTCGCTGTTCCAAAGTTGGGATGAGGAGATGCTGGAGCTCTATCTCCGCCACGGGATGTCCGGAGAAGAGGGGGGACTCCGGCTGACGTGCAGCCCGCACCGCGAGGCGGCCCTCTTCATGGGGGGGATGCAGTATGATCCCTGGCCGCTGCTGTCCCAGATCTCCTGTCCCGTTCTCATCCTGGAAGGAGAAAAGAGCGATAACCGGGGCTTCATCAACATCGACCGGGTCCGAACCCTCATCCCGGATTGCGCCCACCATCGGGTCAGCGGCGCCGGCCATCTGATCCCCATGGAAAAACCCCGGGAGGCGACCCGCCTCATCCAGGAATTTTTCCGTCCCCTGAGACCGGGGAAGAAATGAGCGAAGACAAGCCATGAAAACGGATCGGCAGGGAGAAAAATTCCCGGAAATGAACTTCGCCCGGATGCCAAACCTGATATTCGGAGGCATCGAAGAACATGACCCTGATGAATCAACCGATTTCGCACGCAGGAGGGCACGGTCAGGCCGGGGCCCGGTGAAGCGGAATCGCATATTTGAAAGGGAGGAAGCGCGTATGGCAAAAGCGACGAAGGCGCCGGTAAAACCGGCGAAGGCCGCGGCAAAGGCCCCTGCCAAAACAAAGACCCCCGTGAAGGCTCCGGCAAAAGCGCCGGTGAAGGCCCTTGCCAAACCAAGGGCGCCGGTAAAAGCGCTGGCGAAGGCGTCGGCCAAACCGGCCAAGGCCAAGGCAAAAGTCCCGGTGAAGGCGCCGGCCAAGGCCGTGGCAAAAGCCCCGGCGAAAGCGCCAGTAAAAGCGTCGGCGAAGGCCCTTGCCAAACCCAAGGCCCCGGCAAAAGCGAAAGCAAAGACGGTCGCCAAGGCCAAACCGGCCAAGGCGAAGAAATGATTCCCTGACCCGTCGTAGAAAACTTTCGCCGGGAATCTGAACACACATGTCGGGTTCCCGGCGGATGAAAACCACAGGCGGGTGGGGCAATTCTATTTCACCGTCCGGCCGACGATCCGATAATTGAACGTTCCGCCGGATCGAGCACTGGATTAAGCCGGAACAGAACGCGCCACAGTTTTCCTTACGGGTTCTCCGGCTTGCAGATCACCTCCCGGACCCGGAGGTCAAAGAGATGGGAACTGGTAGCGGGCCTGAGGACGAGGGCCGTGTCCGCCCCTTTCCCCGAACCGCCGATCGAGATCACATCCTCGCCGGTCCGGACGAGACCGGCATCGGCGGCCATCAGGGCGATCTCGACGGCCACCTTCGTCCCCTGGCCGAAGATCCGGAGGGTATAGGCCATGATCTCGTCGACCTGATACGCGCCGACCTTGTTCCGCACGCCTCGGCCGACGCCGCCGAAGGCATGCGCGCAGGTAAGGACCTCCATGCCCTGCGCCTGGAGCGCCCGGCGGTCCTCCTTGCTCAATTCCTGGACATTGGGTTCATCGAATCCCGTCACATGCGTGACGGCGATGATCTTCAGGGACGGGTCAAAACTCTTGCGCGCCTCGAACGCCGTCCGACCGCTGCACGTCGCCACAATGACCCGGTCGATGGAAAGTTCCTTCGCCCGCCGGGCGACGGCCTCGAGGACGGCCCCCGTATTGGCGGGACCGTGCTTCGGAAAATACCGGCAGGGAATCTCTGAAAACGATGGGGATGCTATCATTTCTGTCGCCTCCTGAAAACGTATGGTTTCGAAATCATGATAAAGAACGGCGTGATTCGTGTCAACGATTATTCACTGCCGGCGCCGGCCGGGAAAATAGGTGAAAAAATATCGTTTGACAAAAGGGAAATAATCGTTAATTTAGGCGAAATTCTGACGGACCGGAAGACGGTCCGAAAAAAAGGAGATTGCCATGTTTTCCGTATCTGAAAAAGCGAGTGAGATTATTAAGGAATTCCTTAAGAATCGCACGGAGTCCGCCTCCATCCGGGTCCTCATGCAGGAGGGAGGCTGATCGGGGCCCTCTCTGGGCATGGCTCTGGATGAGTCAACACCGAACGACGATGTTTTCGAGGACCGGGGTGTCACCTACCTGGTCGAAAAGGACCTTTTTGAAAAGGTCAAGCCGATCGCAGTGGAATTCATCACCACACCGCGGGGGGGCGGTTTCAAGCTGACCTCCAGCCTGAGTCAGGAAGGCGCCTGCGGCTCCTGCACCAGTTGCTGAGAATCACGCCCCGGGGATCCAAAGCGTCCCCGGGACTTTTTCTTTATACCCCCCATGAAAGAAGCAGATCCCCTTTCTCCAGAACGAAACCGCGCCGATGGCCTCATGTATGCGGGACGTCCCGCCGAGGCGGTTCTCATCTATCGCAAATTGGTTGCAGGCCATCCGGATGAGGATTCGCTCCTCCTCGCCTTGGCCTGGGCGCTCCACGACAGCGGAAAAACGGAGGAAGCTGCCGTCTGTTTCGAACAACTGTTCCGGAAGGAGCTCTCGCGCAAACTCTTCACCGGCTTTGCCTATGATGAGCTTGTCCGGATATACCGGGAGGGGAAGAACGGAGAAGCGCTGGTCTCGGTCTGCGAGCGGGCTGCGGCCGCACAGCCGGAGGATGTCGGCCTGCTCAAAACCCTCGGCGACGCATATCTCATGACGGATCGAGCCGTTGACGCCTTGCACGTCTACGAAACGCTGATCTCCCTCGAACCGGAAGCCCCGGAGCACTGGTGTACTCTGGGCACTGCCCGGCTCGCTATTGGCAACATCGAGGAGGCCGAAGCGGCTTACATCAGGGCCGCTGAGATTGAGCCTTCGGACGCACCCGTCTTTTTCAGCCGTCTGGCCGACGGCTTTCTCCGCGCGGGCTATCCGGAAAATGCACAGGCGGCCATTGAGCGGTGCCTGGCGCTAAAACCCAGCGATCCGCTTTATCTCATGGATCTCGGCGACATCCTCATCCACATGGGAAAGCCGGATGCGGCGGCGGACGCTTACGCCCGTGCAGCGTTCCTCAATCCCGCTTCCGCAGGGGCCTGCTGGTACCGCCTGGGCGACCTCCTCGCAAAGAAAGGTCTCCACACGCCGGCTACGGAAGCAGTCGCAAAAACCGTAACGGCCGAACCGGAAAACTCCCGCTATTTACTGCGCCTGGCAGCGTCCTACGACGCCCGGGGGTTGATCGACCTCGCCGGCGCAACGCTCCGCCGGGTGGAGAAACTGACCAAGACTGACATCAATTAAAATCGATTTTGTAATAGAGATCCACGCCGCTCTCGCTCCCCGTCTGCGTTTCGATTTGCCACTGCTTGAAGATGTCGTAGCGGAGGCGAAACAGGTTGCCGCCGCTGAAGAGCGACCGCCCGTAACTGAAATAGAGCTGGGGCGTCAGATATTTTCCTACGGCCAGTATCGTCTGGGAGATATCGGCTTCCTGTCTTGCCGGGGTAACACCGGCGGGTGCGACCGGGATCGGCTTATATCCGCTACGGCCGGAGGCTTCTCCGGTTGTCTGAAACTCCAGGGTACTCAGCCCTAGCCGGTTCTTGATCTGTTCCTGCAGGGAGACCGATTGCCCCCGGGAGAGGAGCGCGCCGGCTACCTGCGCCATCATGGCCGCCTGTTCGCTGCTGTTGCCGCTGCCGAGTGGATGGCCGAAGACGATGTAGGCCAGGATATCCACGTCCGGCATCGCAGGCTCGGAGTAGAGCTTGATCACCGGCGCCCGGAGAATCCCTCCGGCCGTCACGCCGGCGCGCACGTCGCCGACGGTGCGAAGCGCCAGGATATCCAGGGTCGGCTGGTTGATGGGTCCTCCGGCGTAAAACAGGCGCCCGCGGACGATCTCCAGGTCCGCCCCGTAGGCCCTGTAGCGTCCTTTTACCACCCGGATCTCGCCCCTGCTCGTAATTTTATCAAGGCTCCGAAACACCAGATCGATGCTCCCGTCCAATTTGGCGTCGATCCCTTCCACCTTGACCAGGACTCTCTCGCCAAGCACCATCCGGACCTGAACATCCAGGGCCAGGGAGAAGATCTTTTCGACGGGTTTCGGCGCCCGCTCCAGGATCACATCCCTGCTGGGCAGGACAACCGCCCGGGTCCGCTGGCTGAAGATGAGCAGCTCCGGCAGGAGCACCTCGCCCCGGATGTTCAGCTTTCCCGGAACGCCTTCGAATGTGAGGTTCGGGGAACTGAGGACCTGCAGCTCGGGAAGGTGGACGGTCTGGAACCGCTCGCCGTTGATGCTACCCCGGTAGTCGGCCACCTGCCACCCCTTGAGCCGGATGAGGGCCGTCCCCTCGATATGGCCGGGGCCGGATAGAGCCCGGAAGGAATCGATGCGGACGAGCTCCTTTTCCAGGTGCATCGCGAGCTGGACGTCGCTGACATGTATGCCCGCCGTGGGAAGAAACGCCCCGGCCTTGGCCAGCTTCAGAGTCCCATCGATCTGCGGCTCCTCCCACATCCCGCTGACCCGCAGGTTGGCGTCAAGCTCCCCGTGACTCTCCTGGATCAATCCCGGGAAGAGGGAGGCGAGAATCCCTTGCTCCCCGACCTGCCCGGTCAGCGACACCTGAAGCGGCCCCTTGCGGTCGAGGACGGCGGGGAAGCGCGCCGGGAGCGGCAGTTGGAAATTCCCCCGGGCCTGTCCCTGCTCCGCCAGCGCCAAGGTAACGGCGCCGCGAAGCGCCTCTCCCCGCCAGTCCCAGGAGAGGGAAGCGGAGCGGAGGGTTCCCTTGATCTCCCCTCCCGGCCTCATCCAGCGGATCTTCCCCCCGGAAAGGGCGGCGTCGCCCTTCAGCGCGAGTCTCTGTCCCGCAAGAAGAGTTCCCGCCGCCCGGCCCGCGAAACTCCCTTCCAGGTTGACGGAACGGGGCAGCCAGGGGCGAATAAGTAACAAGTCGATGCCGGCCCACTCCAGGTCCACTTCCCCCTCGCCGGGGATAGCCAGACCTGCGGGCCGGGGTGATGAGAACTGCCCTTTCACTACTCCCCCACCGGCCAGGGAGAGGTCCATTTTCGCATGCATACCACGTTCATTTCCGTCAAAACTCAGCGCAACCTGCTCCAGGCTGATCAGGCGTCCATTCATGGTCAGGATACCCGAGGCGCCGGTCCGGCCCGCCAAGACGAGTCGTCCGGCCTCGATTTTCGAGGCGGGGCCGGGCAGGGCTCCCTGCCAACCCAATGAGAGCTCCGCCGTGTGGAGGGTGGCATCGAGCGCCTCGGTTCCCTGTTGCCAGCGAATCTTCCCCCGGGCGAGAAATGCCTTCCCCGTGAGGTCGAGCCGTTTCCCGGTGAGGATGTTCCCTTTGACCTGCCCGGCGAGTCGTCCGGCGAGGATGAGATCGTCGGGCAGCCAGCGGCGGAGCGGCTCCAGGTCGATATCCGTCCATTCCGCCGTTATTTTCCCGGTTTCCGGGAGGGCCAGGCGGGCGGGCGCGGGGGACGAAAAAGCCCCATTCAGCACTCCCCCGTCGGCCAGGCGGAGCTCCATCCCAACGCGCATCCCTTGTTCACCCCCGTCGAGACTGAGCGAACCCTCCTGTACGGTAATCCCGTACCCTTCCGCCGTCACCGTTCCCACCGCACGGGCGTTCCCCGAAAAGACAGGCTTCTCCCCCTCCGGAAAGCGCAGCAGGATATTTCCGGCGCTGGCGCCCGTGGCTCGCACCTCCGTGAGCCACGGGTTCACCCTGGCCAAATTCAGACCATTCCACGCCACCCGGACGGAACCGCCCGGCGGCTCCCCGGTCAACTCGCCGGCGATTTCAAGCCGCTCCGGTTGCACACCCGCGATGACGAGGGGAGCGAGCGTGATTCGCCCGGCGGCAACAGACAACGCGGCGGGAGCCTCAAGGCGCCACGGCCCGACGCCATCACGGCCGGAGAAGCGGACGATCTCGCCCTGCCAGCTTCCCGGGTTGTAGGCCCCGGAGAGGGCGATTCGGGCCTCGGCGCCTGCCGAGTGGAGCGCCGCATTCACCGTATGCCGTTGGGTGGTTCCGTCCGCCTCCAGAGTCACCGAATCGGCCTGAAAGCCTTCGTACGCTACCTTGTGGAGGGTTGCAACGATGTGCAGGAGGGATCCCTTCTCATCCCCGAGCCGCGCGGACAGGTTCGCGGCGGCGACCCGCATACCATCGGCGGCAAGGTCCCTGCCCCGGCCGGTGACAGAGCCGTCCAGACGCCCGTCACGCCAGCGTACCCACCCATCCGCCCGAAGCGCCCCGTTTGTACGGGGGATCAGCCGGCCCAGGTCGCCGACCCGGGCGGTGAAGGCCAGCCGCTTGCCGAGCTCACCCTCCGCATTGATCGCGAATCCCTTTCCCTGCAGCGCCAGGCGACCAATGTGGAGGTCGCCATGGGCGAAATCCGCCTGAAGTGCCCCGGTCAGGGCCTGCCCGTGCAGACGGCTCTCCAAAAGCCTGCCGCCCACCGTCCCCTTTGGCGGGGCCTGACCCGACCACGCACCGTTCCCCGCGAGATCGAAGTTGATCACCCCCGCCCAGTCGGGGTCGATTCCGGCCGGGTTGAGATTTCTCCCGCGGATCGTTCCCTCCAGGAAAATCCCGTCGCGCCAGCGGACATCCAGGCTCCCCTGCACAGACCCGGCAAGCAGCGAGCCGGTCAAAGGGGCCAGTTTTACTCCCGCGCTGTCTCCTTGATACACACCGGAGAGAAGCGCCGTCCGCCACCCCTTCCCCCGGTTGGCAAGCGTGAACTCGCCCCGGTAAAGCCCCGGAGTTCCCGTGAGTGTCAGGGTCCCGGAGAGGTCGGTCGGCACGTTGAGTTCGGGGGCCAGATCGAGGCCGGCCGCCCCAAGCTGCAGCTCCAGGAGCGGCTCCCGGGCGGTAAGCGCGACCGTCCCCCCACCCGTGACCGTGCCGAGCCGGCCCGGCACGGTCAGGCGAAGCTGCCGCAGATTGAAGGCCTTCCTGGTCATCCCCGCTTCCCCCGCAAGCTCCAGGCGCTTCACTTTGCCGGATGAACCGGTAGCGGTGAATTCCCCCGCCAACTGCTCGGGGTTCCGTCCGGGAAGAAACCGGCCCTGCAGGGAGAATGCATCCATTTCCGCGACGGGGACAGCCGGGGTGACGGCAAGGTCAAGCCGGAGGGACGGCGGGGAAAAGCCGGCCGCGATGCTTCCCGTGACGCGGCCGGACGGTGCAACGGCGACAAAATCGGAGAGGGACAACAGCGCGTTGCGCCAGACCACGGAGGAGGAGATGGTGGTCACGTTTACCGGCAGCCCGTCGAGACGGCGGTAGGTCAGGCCGCTCACCCGCAGGCGCTCGATCCGCCCGTCGAAAAACCCCGCCAATCCGGAGACCCGGGGCCAGGCGAGATCCGGCGGCGTTTCCTTGGGGGTGTTGTCGCGAATATGCACGCCTGTCAGGGTCAGCTCTTTCGCGGCAACCCTTCCCGAAAGGAGGCGGAGCGGCTGCCAGCGGAAGTCGATGTTCTCGATTGCCACCTCCACCGGCGCCAGGGCCAGGCGAACGCCCCCCAGTTGCAGACGGTCGAGCAGCCTCCCCTCGATCGTCCGGGCGGAGATCGTAAGCGGGGTATGGCGGGAAACCGCGTCCATGAGCCAGCGGGCGCCCTCCGTCGTACCGGTGAGCCAGGCCGCGCCCAACGCACCCGCACCGATGAGAGCCGCCGCCAGAACGGCGATCAGGCCGTATTTTGCCGCGCGTTTCAAAACTCGAACCCTACCGTGAAGTGAATGCGAAATCCCGGGTCGTCCACCCCGATCTGCCGGGCCACCGAGAGATTCAAGGCGCCCACCGGCGTGTAGTAGTGCACGCCGACCCCCGCACCCTCGAACAGGCGGACCCCGGTGAAGGAATCAAAGGCGTTACCCGCATCGTAAAACACCGAGACCCCCCAGTCGCTGAAAAGAGCCCGTTCGAGCTCAACGCTCCCGGAGATGAGATGCTTTCCCCCCACCACCTGACCGGCGGCATCGCTCGGGCCGAGCGACTGGTAGGCGTAGCCGCGCACGCTCTGATCCCCGCCGGCAAAGAAACGGAGCGAAGGGGGCAGATCGCTGAGCGGATCGCTCAGGAGCGTGATCCCCGTCTTGGCCCGCGTCTGGAGGGAAAGCCGCCACGGCAGCGGCAACAGAAAACTCCCCTCGGAGATGAGCTGGAGCAGTTCCGTGTCCGAGCCGAGCAACCGGTGCGTTCCGCGCAGATCGAAGGCATAGCGGAATCCCCGGGTGGGACGGATCGGGTTGTCATAATGATCCCCGGACAAGCGCAGCCCGGGCAATACCAGTCGCGCACTCGAGTCCTGGGCGCCGACGGTATACTCCTCCCGCTGCAGCCTGACGTAGGCGGTCCCCAGCTCCCTCTTGCCGAAGCTCTGGTTTTTGTCCAGCTCGAGTGCGATCAGCCGGCTCGTGTACGTGGTAACATCCTCCTGCTGGAGGTTCAACTGCAATACGGTGGAACTCCTGATGTCCACTGGGTCCGGCAGGATGTAACCGGCCGCTATCCCCTGGAGACGCTCCGAGATATAAAGATTCGAATAGAATTCATGGCCGCGCTGCAGCATGTTGAGGTCGCGGTAACGGACGTTGAATCTTCCCCCCGTGTCCGTGCCGTATCCGATTCCCTGGCGGAGACTCCTGCTGGGCGCGGGTTTCAGCTGTATGAGCACCGGCACATGGAAGTCCCGGGCCTCCGCTTTTTCCGGCGTGACATTGACCTCCCGGAAACGCTCGGAGTTTGTGAAGTTGAGCTGTGTCTCCCCGAGCCGGGCATAAGAAAAGGCCTCTCCCGGTTTGAACGCCAGATAACGCCGCACGAATTCCTCGGGATAATCGGCCGCCCCCTCGATTCGCGCCCCATTGAAAAAATACCGACTGCCTGTTTCCAGCTCCAGCCGGATATCTGCGGTGGAGCTCGTCTTCGCGATGCGGATTTCGTGCACGGTAAAATCGGCATCCAGGTACCCCAGCTCCTGCGCCCGGGAGAGGAGCTCCCCCTTGGCTTCCTCATATCTTTGCTGCAGGAGCACGCCGCCCTTTTTCAGGGGAAAGGCGGCCGCCTGTCTCTTCAGCGGTTCCTCATCTGCGCCCGGACCGTGCAGGGCGAGCGTCACCTCCGTGACGCGGACCGGCTCTCCCGGAATCACGCTGACCCGCAGGCGATAGGCGCCTGCACTCACCTCCTCGATCGTGGTTGTGACCCGGGCGCTGTAATAGCCGTAAGGCTCCATCGCCGTCAGGATCTTTTCATCCGCCTGCCGCCCGAAACGTTCGAGCCACAACCGATCCACCTTTCCTTCCTGAATTAATCCATAGGGGAGCACGAGCATGTCCCTTACATTTTTCAGGACATCGCCCTCAAGGCTTTCCACGACGACCTCGAGCGGTTCGGCGGCGGACAAAGGAGTGACGAAGCATGTCAGGAATGATATCAGAATTATGGCGGCAGAGAGCAGTCCGAACCTTACCATGGGAAAACCTTTTGCTTGTGCATCTGAAAATCCCCTGATGGACGCCCCCCGACCGGTTCCGCACTGACGCCCTGCTCCCCGGAGCAGTCATGCGGAGGCTGTCCCAACCTGCAGCCGACGCATAGGAAAGTTCGGGGAGGGGAAAATCGGGAGACCCGGTTTCAGTCTGCACAGCTGGCCAGAGAAAATTTCAGCCCTTCCCCATCTTCAGCAGCGTTTCATGAAAGATGTGGTAGAAGGCCTTGTTGTCGGCCACGCCCTGCTTGATGATCTTTCCCGCATCATCGATGCTCTTGTGATTGATGACGAGATTGACGCTCCGATTGAAGGCGGCCATGTTGTCCATCGTCCGGTATTTTTCACTGACCAGGGCCACGAAGGTCCGCCGCCGCGTCGCCATGTTCAGGTTTTCCAGATACTGGAGGACGTCATTCGCCTCCGGATTCGCCGTGTCGAAAAGTTCGTTTGCGACCACGACGTCGAAGACGTGAAACCGCATCGCCTTGAGGGCGTCCTTGGCCGAAATCGGCGCCGTGATCTGGTAGCCCAGATCCTTGAGGCCGCCGCTGATCTTTTCCCGGGCGGCCGGATCGGGTTCGCAGACCAGGGCGGTCGCCCCCCCCTCTCCCACGAAGTCGAACGGTCTGTCCGCGGCGTCATAACCTTCCCACGCCACCTCATTCAAAAGGGCCTTCTGCTCTTCCATGACCTGTCCCCTCTCCTTAGATTTTACGTTCTTGAAAAAGTCTCAAAAGCCTGATCCGAGACGGCTTCGTAAAAAAGTTTCAGAGGCAAGGCGCGCGACTCCTGAGGAATGAGGCGTACTTTTTGTACACCGCAGTGACAAAGGAGGAAGCGCAATGCCGCATATGGACTTTTTACGGCGCCGTTAGAATTTTTTCGCCGGTTTCCCGTAATCCTTATCCACCTCGAGCTTGCCGAGATCCGTCGTGGCCTGTCCCTTGGAGCTCTTGATGTTGTCTATGCCGCGGCCGACGATTCCCTTGTTGGAGGCGTAGGCCTTCCCGGTCTCTTCGCTGATCTGCCCCTTACCGAAGAGCTCGACGATGTAGTCGTCGAAGGTGATCATCCCGAAGGCCTTCCCCGCCTGGATAATCTCGTAGTAGGTCTTCCCCTCCGATTCGCCGTGGAGGATCGTGTCCTTTACCCGGAGGTTCGTTCCCATTACTTCAAAGGCCGCGACGCGCCCGCCCCCCTCCTTGGACAGCAGGCGTTGGCAGACGATCCAACGGACCGTGTCGGCCAGCCGGATCCGGATCTGTGTCTCCTCTTCGGAGGGGAACATGCCGATGATGCGATTGATCGTCTGGCCGGCGTCCAACGTGTGGAGGGTGGAGAGGACCAGATGGCCCGTCTCCGCGGCGGAGAGGCCGATCTCGACCGTCTCGCGGTCCCGCATCTCGCCGACGAGGATAACCTTCGGGGCTTGGCGGAGCGCGGCGCGGAGCCCGTTCGCGAAGGTGTCGAAGTCGTTCCCTATCTCCCGCTGGTTGAAGGTGGCCATCTTGTGCGGATGGGAGTACTCGACCGGATCCTCGAGCGTCACGATGTGGACCGATTTCTTTTCGTTGATATCATTGAGGAGTGCCGCGAGCGATGTCGTCTTGCCACTCCCCGTCGCACCGGTCACGAAGATGATCCCATTTTTCTCCTCAGTCATCTTGTGGAACGCCTCCGGGAGATTCATCTCCGCGAAGGTCGGGATCCTGGTCTCCAGTTTTCGCAGGATGATGGAGTAGTTCCCCCGCTGTGAGAAGATGTTCACGCGGAAGCGGGCTTTGCCCGGAAGCTCGTACGAGGAGTCGCACGACCCCTGGGAAAGCAGGATCTCCGTCTGCCGCCGGTCCTGGTTGATCAGGTTGAGCGCGAAGATCTCCGTCTGGAAAGGAGTTAGCTTCCGAAAGGGCGGGTCCAACTCCACGCCGGTGAGCTCGCCCGAGCTATCCACCTGAAAGGATTTCCCGACCGTGATATTCAGGTCCGACACGTTCTCGTAAGCATCGAGCATCTTGCCCAGGATATAATCGATTTCCTGTTTTCTCATGGTTTGCCTCTCAAAATGGCTCCGGCGCCGGTCGCTTACGCCTCGGTGAAGTCCGTCGGCGGATTCTTCAGGAACGGCCGGAACCGCTGCTTGTCGTTCGCCTTCAGATACGCCTCGTCGCCGCTGATCCACCCCTTGTTCAGGAGCTCCATGATCGCGTCGTCCAAAAGCTGCATCCCGTACTTCTTCCCGGTCTGGATCATGGAGGGGATCTGGAAGGTCTTCGATTCGCGGATCAGGTTCCGCACCGCGGCGTTGGCGATCATGATCTCCAGGGCGGGGCAGCGCCCCTTCTTATCGACCCGCTTGAAGAGGACCTGCGCGATGACCGCCCGGATGCCGTCGGCCAGTGTCGATCGGATCTGCATCTGCTCGCCCGAAGGGAACACCTCGATGATCCGGTCGACGGTCTTGGCGGCGCTCGTCGTGTGGAGGGTGCCGAAGACAAGATGGCCGGTGGAGGCCGCCTCGACGGCAAGCGAGATCGTCTCCAGGTCGCGGAGCTCGCCGACCAGGATGATGTCCGGGTCCTCGCGGAGCGCCCCGCGCAGGGCCGCTGTAAAGGACTTCGTGTGCCGCCCGACCTCCCGGTGGTTCACGATGCAGCTCTGGCTCTGGTGGACGAATTCGACCGGGTCCTCGATCGTGATGATGTGGTCCTTCCGGGTGATGTTGGCCTCGTTGATGATCGCCGCGAGCGTCGTCGACTTGCCGCTTCCCGTCGGTCCGGTGACGAGGACCAGACCCCGCGGAAGGGAAGCCAGCTTGGAGACGACCGTGGGCAGACCCAGCTCCAGGGCGGTGACGATCTTGCTCGGAATCTCACGGAAGACCGCTGCGCAGCCGAACAGCTGCTGGAAGAAGTTCGCACGGTAACGGGCAAGTCCCGGGATCTCATAGGCGAAGTCGACATCCCCCGTCTCTTCGAACTGTTTGACCTTGTGCTCGGGGGTGATCTCGTAGATCATCGCCTTGAGCCCGTCGTTGGTCAGGACATCGAATTTGATCCGTTCTATTTCCCCCCGAATCCGGAGGGCCGGCTGCTGGCCGGTGACGAGATGCAGGTCCGACGCACCCTGGTCATGCATCAACTGGAAAAAGGCGTCGATCTTTGCCATTAATGGCCTCCTTGGATGTTTCTAAGACATCAATCTGGTTTTAAAAAAGGCACTGTGATTCTCTCGACTTCGGGTTGATCCAGCGGTACGGACGCGCCGCCGCCTGCCTCCGCCTCCTCTCGTCAGCGGTCCTTATGCGAAGCGCTCATTTCCTTTTAACTCCCTTTTTCAGCAGGAATTGTTCCAGAATCTCGTAAGGCTGCGCCCCGACCACTGCCTCGTGATCAAGCACAAAGGTTGGAACGGACGAGATGTCCATTTGATAAGCAAGCTCCCAATCGGAATCGACAGCCTCCTTGAAGGTTCTCATTTTCAGGGCTTCTCTGGCTTCATTTTCGGGAAGCCCCACCGCTTTTACCAGTCCCATCAGTACATCAGTTTTAGCAATATTTTTACCATCGACAAAATAGGCTCGAAAAACCGCTCCGTGGAATTCATCCCCTTTCCCTTTGGTCTCTGCCCATTTGCCCAATTCCTGGGCGAGCCTGCTGTTATAGGTCTTCTTTCGCTCTCCCCAAGGTAAGTCCAATTCCTTGGCTACCCTCTTCAAACGGGCCATCGCCGAGGGAATGTCGATGTTCCGGCCGGCAAAGAGCTCTTCCAGGGTAAGCCCCTCTTCCGGGGTTTCAGGGTGGAGAGGAAATGCCCTCCATTGGACTTCAATCTCAAAATTCTCTATTAGCTTTTCAATACGCCCGGTACTGAAGTAGCACCAGGGTCAGATATAATCCGAAAACACTTGAAGATATTTTGGCATAATCATGTGAACCTTTCGGTTTTATCGGGCCTGAATCCTGCCATCTTGGTTAAATCCAACTACCATTCTTTCAATGATAATTGCCGGGATAACCAATCAATCTTTTCAGCCATTGCGATTCCATCAGTCTCCTGAATTTACAGCATCCCTCAATACAGTAGACGGTTTGAATGTAACCACCTTTCTCGCATCAATCATCAATGCCTCACCTGTCTGAGGATTCCTCCCCTTTCGTTCCTTTTTGGCTTTGACCGTCCATTTTCCGAAACCGGAGATCATGACGGCATTACCCTTGTCCAGATCATCCTTGATGATATCAAAGACACTTTCAACCATACTGACGCAGTCTTTCTTGGGGATGCCGAATCGCTCGTAAATGGAATCAATGATGTCAATCTTCGTCAGGCTCATGATGGTTTTCCCTTTCCTTCTCAATCAGTGGTTAACCTTCTTCATTTGTCGCTCCATTATAAAGGACTTTCCCCCGTGTCCTTTGATATAGCGATTAATCGTCTGCTTGCCGGCATAGGAAAATCATTGGACTATTGCCTACCATCATTTGAAAATATCATTCATTAATAATGGTAGACGATAGCCCCTTTCCGCACCCCGGGTCGTTTTCTATTCCCCAGCCTGTTCCGCTTTCCTGGCCGCTCTTGCTGCAACCAGTTTCTCTCCCAATCCCCTGTCCAGAGCAGCTTGACGTCTTTTTTCAACATATTCTGTGGCTGCCAACGGCTGGTCCTTGGGGATATTGAATTGCTTTCTGTATTGACCGGGTTTCATATCATGAGCCGTAGCGAGATGACGTTTCAGGGTTTTCATTCCTGCTTTACCGCAAATCATGCAGGCAACCTGATTCGGCTTGAATGCCTCTTCGAAGGTCATGGCCGGCGCCGGAGGGATGACAGGTTTCTCTTCCATCTTTTCAGCTACCGGTTCCGCAGGTTCCTGCGCTTTCTTAGCCCGCTTTTTCGGTTCCTGGGCTGATGCGATGGTTAGAGGTTTTTCGCCTTTTTCCAGTCCTTCCAGTGTAGCATAGATCATCTTGATTTCCGTCAGCAGTTCATCCGACGACATTTCGGTCATTGAAGCGTGGGCAATAACGATGTCCGCCGTTAAATCGAGTAGGTTTGAAGCCATGGTGTGGGTCCTCCCGGTTGGTTAGTATTGTCATGCTTTTCTGATCATTAAAGCATTTTCCCGATAGAGGCAAGATAAATCGTGAGTTCATTGGGTTCGTTAATAGGGAGAAGTATGTCTATCCTTATGAGCGGCAATTCCATAGCGCCAGTCCATTTGATAGAGAATTTTGCCCAGATAAAGGTAACGGCTGCCACTGTGAGAAATCACCGTTATGTATTGAAGTCGAGATTTGGGGAAAGGTGCTTACGTAGCAGCTTTCAACCTTACGCAGAGGTGATCAAAGAAAAAATGAAATGTGCCGGTTATTGACATACCCTACAACTGTTCATCGGTGGATATTCATCTGAAGTGAGGATTACGGATTGAACTTGCTGGAGATACCAACGTAGCATATTCGGGATGCTGAAGACGAAATGCCGGTGAGGGACACTCTTGAGTACATCTATGCACAGCCATTCCTATTTTCAGGCTTAGAGCTTGTCCGTAAATAAAATAATGTCCCATGAATTTGAATTGTTATCACAGGCAAAACGTTATTTACGGATAGAGTTCTTAGTAAATTTCAAACCTTCTATCGTTGCACCGGCCATCAGCCCGGCATGACAGTCTCCTTCTATTTCACGGTATACCCGCGGCCATCGAGGCAGGCACCCATCGCCCGCTGATAGTCCGCGCGCTTCTGGCTCATTTGAGCTGCGGGCACACTAGCAGGCGGCTGAGTCGGATCGTAGCCTGTTTGGCCGATAACCCAGCGGTGGCACTCGTAACGATCAGTTGCCTGTTTCTGTTCGCTCTGGCCTTGGCGGGGATAGATGAACAACTGGTCCGACGACATTTGGCCTGCCGACGGGGGTGTCTGACTGACTTCGCCCTTCGGCGGCTCGACGACGACATAGCCACCCGCGCCTTGAGTGTAATAGACTTCGTTGGCATAATAGTATGGGAGACCGCCTACCCAGATCGTTGCATAGTACGGAGGCAAAAAGGGAACGATCATGCCGAACGGAGGCGCAACGATTACGAAGCGACGTCCCTGCGGGCGATACCAGACACCTTCGTGGAAGTAGTATCGTGCATTGCCGTAAAACACCACCCGGTGGCCACTTGGCAGCGCTTCAATGAACTGACCGCGAGACGGGTAGTAACGGTTATGGCCATATTGCGAATCCATGAATTCGTGATGGCGGAAACCGCGTTCGTCCGCGCGCGCCACCTGCGTAAACCCGAACAACATGATTCCTGACAACACGGCCAACATAAGGCCGAGCGCAAAGAACCAACTCTTATTGCGAAGATATGACATGGCTATTGCCTCCTTAAAATCAAATATGACAGCTTCGTAAAAAGTCCGGATGCTGCGTTGCGCTTCATCCTTCCCCTGCTTTCGCAGGGGCAGGCTTATTGCGGCGTACGCCAAAGTACGCCTCATTCCTCAGGATTCGCGCGCCTTGCCTGCAGCCTTTTTACGAAGCCGTCCCATTTTCACGACTTTTAAGACTTTTTACGAGATCATCAAATATAGATTCTCGGTTTTCCTCACTGTACGGTATACCCGCGCCCTTCGAGGCAGGCAGACATCGCACGCCGGAAGTTGAGTGCCCTTCCTTCATATTGAGCGTCAAGTGCCCGATCGCGGTTGGAATAGGCTTCCTCCAACTGCCGGGCAGTCTGCTGCCTTGACGAATCCGACGCAGCGCCGGCAATCGCCCCCCCTGCTGCGCCGATCAATGCACCTCCCGCAGCATGTCTCGGTCCGGCAATCAATGCGCCCAGCACCGCGCCGGTGATCGTTAGAACGGTGGTATCATGCCCGGGTGGAGGCATCGGCACCACCCTGACGCGCTGCTCAGGCGGGATAGACGACTGACTCGGATCGAAGCCGGTTTGTTTCATCGCCCAGTTGTAACATTCATAGTGGTCAAGTGACTGTTGCTCGGTTGTCTGGCCGGCTTTCGGATAAAAATAGACCTGGGTAATAAGAGCCCTTGGGCTCCCGCCGGTATCTCCGGGCATGGGTCGTGAAACCTCGCGATACGGCGCAGGATAACATCCGGCCAACGCCAAGACTGTCAAGAGAAGGAAAAGCCGAAGACCCGCTCTTGATGCCCGCTTTTCCGGTACATGTTTGTCTGTCAACACCTTACTCATTGATATCATCATTTACATTCTCCTTCGTAGCGGAACACCACAAAAACCCTCGACACGATGGCTACTCCCGGTTCTGCTAATTTCTTTCTCTTTTCATGACCATTAGATCTCTTTTATGCATATATAAAGCAAGGGGTGTGCCAATTTAATCATGTTATAGTGTAACCAATTGAATTTAAAATAGCATTTTAATTTACGAGAGATCAGGACAATTCTTTCCCGGACAAAAGGTGGATAAAAAGTATACGATTTAAATACCCACTTGTGAACAAAATATCCACCCGACCATGGAAAGTCAATGAGGGCAAACTTGAATTCAGGCTGCCCGCATGCAATCGTGAAAAACAAAAAAAGAGGACCTTGATCAGCGCATCGAATTCATCACTCCTCAGCGGGTGTCCAGGTCTTGTCTGGGTTGTACGATTTCATCTCCCGGGCAATTTTCGTCGTGTTCGATCCGAGGTTCTTCTGATAAACCTCCCTTGCTGATTGACGATAAATTGAGTCGAGTAGACCGGTTTCTCCCGATATGTCCGGTTGAAGTTTACTTTCTCCGTTTACCGCCTGGTTTCCCGGCGGTGCCACATTATCTCAACAATGTATCCGTTGGCCCCGACCCCTCGCATGATCTGTCATCACTATCCTAAGTATCGACGAAATCACATCGAGCGCTTTGAAAAATACCCCCACTTTGTCATTCCCGCGTAGGCGGGAATCCAGAAGGTCTTGAAAAGACTGGATTCCTGCGCCTGTCCCGGACCCTGATCCGGGATCCGCAGGAATGACGATTTGCCGAATTTCAGGAGTAATTCAAAGCTCTCACATCAAACATTACGGCTTGAAATCCTGCATCTTTGCCGAGGTTGAAGATTTGTGGATAACAGGAAAAACCGATGACCCTCGGAGGTGCAGACAACGACGAATACTGAAAAAGATTCGTGGATATCCTTTAGCTTCGTTCCACAAATTCCACAATATTTCCGTCCGGGTCTTTGACCATGGCAATGCGCACCCCCGGCCGAATCTCTGTTTCCGGCAGCGTAAATTCAATCAGCTTGAAGTCACTGGCGCCGAAGCGCAGCCGGTGCATGGTTCCAAACCATAGCGGAACGCTTCCCACAAACTCCAGTCCGAGGATGTTCTGATAGAAGTTGAGACTGGCCTTGATGTCGCTGACAATCACGCCGATGTCCAGAGAATCTTTCGCGGGCTTCATCATTTCATGGTGCTCCTTTCCGGTCTGTTAACTTGACAGTCCAAAGTTTT
>PLLC01000045.1 GCA_003141195.1 Syntrophaceae bacterium | reverse complement strand
GATAATATGTCGGAGTAGAATTAATTGTGGTCAAAATTCCGCCTGTTTCAAATTGACTTTCCGATTCCGGATCGCTAAGGTGCCGTAAACGGCTATTTTGCGGTTGGTGAGGGGGCCGCCGGGAGAGATATGGAATGATCAAGACATTGTGGATGGCGATGAGACCGCAGTCGTTTCTCATCTCCGTGGTTTCGGCGAGCGTCGGGACGTCGCTTGCGGCCATGCAGGGCGGGATCGACTGGCTGGCCTTTTTACTGACCGTTCTGGGGGTCATTCTCCTCCATGGCGGGGCGAACGTCGTCAACGACTATTTCGACCATCGCTATCACGTGGACACCGCAGAGGTTTCCGGGAGCTTCGGTTACGAATCGCGCGTCCTGATCCGCGGTCTCCTGACGCCCCGCCAGGTCCTGGCGATCGGGATCGGGATCTACGCCCTGGCCATTCCCATCGGCCTGTATCTCATCAACCTTCGCGGGATGACGATCCTGCTGCTCGGGGTCATCGGCTTCATCACGGGCGTCTGCTACACGGCCCGTCCCGTGGCCCTGAAGTACAGGGCCCTCGGGGAGATCGCCGTCTTTGTGATGTTCGGTCCGCTGATGGTCAGCGGCGCCTATTTTGTCCAAACGGGCGCTTTCAGTTCCCGGGTCGTGTGGATTTCGATCCCCTTCGGCATCTTCGTGGCTCTGGTTCTATTCGCGAACAATATCCGAGATATCGGTTTCGACGGGCCAGCCGGCATCCACATCGTCGCGACGCTCTTGGGGGGGACCCGATCGGCCCGGGTCTATCAGTTTTTCGACATGCTCCCGTATGTCCTGATCGGAGGCATGGTCGCGAACGGCATGCTTTCGGCCTTTGCCCTCCTGACCCTGCTTTCGCTGCCGCCTGCCTTCAAGCTCATGGGGATGTTCCGCCGGGGGGTTCCGGCCGACGCCGATGCGCGGACGGCCAATCTCGACGCGGTTTTCGGAGGTCTCCTGATTTTAGGAATCCAGTTGGAGCGGCTCTTCCGATGAATCCTTCCCTGCGAACCGTTTATGCGACCATTCCGGCGGCCTTTGTCCTCTGGTTTTTCATCTTCGCATTGCCCGTCGGGAATTTCTGGCTGAAACTCACCGGTTCGGCCTCGCTTCTGGCCGCGATCGGTCTCATCTCCAGCCGAAACGAGCTCAAAGCGCTTTTTGTATTCAAGATCCGCCATCTGTGGGTCGGCGCCCTCTCCGCGCTCATCCTCTACGGGATCTTCTGGGTCGGGAAGTTGGCGGCGAATCTCCTCTTCTCCTTCGCTCCGGGGCAGATCGAATCGGTTTATGCAAGCAAAACGCAGTTAGATGCTGTCTGGATCGGCCTTCTCCTCCTGTTCGTCATGGGGCCGGCGGAGGAGATCTACTGGCGCGGCTTTGTCCAGCGCCGTCTCACGGGGCGATACGGCGCGACGGTGGGCGTCCTGGCGACGGCCGTTGTCTATACCCTGGTCCACGTCGTGTCGCTGAACTTCATGCTGGTTGCGCTGCCGGGGTCTGCGGCCTCTACTGGGGGCTCCTCTTCCAGCGGGAGAAGAACCTGATCCCGCTGATCATCTCCCACGCCCTCTGGGATTTCCTGATTTTCGTCCTCTTTCCGATGAAATGAAAAAGGGGGGACAGCTCCCGATTTCCCCCGAAATCAAAAGAAGGGATGCTTTTTTTCTGCAGCTTGATCGGGACAACGAAAGGGGATAGGATGGCCGCGGAAAAAGGATCGGCGGGAGAAAAGATGAAATCATATCGGGAATGGATCATGAGGTGCCCGCGCCTGGGCGGGGAGGTGCCGTTTTCCTACTGCGAACGGGAGGCGGGGGATCTCCCCTGCCGTCAGGTCGTCCGCTGCTGGGAGGCCGGCTTTCCGGTGGAGGAATACCTGCGCGAAACCCTGACGCCGGATGCCTGGGAGCGCTTCTGCGGTCAAACCCCGAAGGACCCGATGACGACACTCCTCGACATCGTCGAGGCGGCCAAGCAGCGGAAGAAATAGAAAAAGAAAGGGGGACGGCTTCAGAAGAAAATTCCAGAGGGAAGGAGCGCGTGGTTCAACAGGCTCATCGTGACGGAAATACCCCTTATCGATCGGAGCCTGTCGAAGGGAGAACTTGTCCCGAGCTTCAGCATGCCCTGAGCTTGCCAAAGGGAGGGAAGGAGGAAGCGCAACGCGGCAGGAGCCTTCCCCTGCGAAAGCAGGAGACTTTTTTACGAAGTCGTCAAGGATTGGAAAGTGGATCTCTTTGATCAACAGGATGGGAAGAACGACAATCGGCCTCTGGCCGACCGGATGCGGCCGCGGTGCCTCGAAGAGTACGTCGGCCAGGGTCACATCCTCGGATCCGACAGCCTTCTGCGGCGGGCCGTTCAGGAGGACCGCCTCTTCTCCGTCATCTTCTGGGGTCCGCCGGGTTCGGGAAAGACGACGCTCGCCCGGATCCTGGCTGGAGAGACGAAGTCCCACTTCATAAGCTTCTCCGCGGTGCTCTCCGGCGTGAAGGAGATCCGCGCCGTTGTCGACGAGGCCGCCGAACTGTGGCGGCTCCACCGGCGCCGGATGCTCCTCTTCGTGGACGAGATCCACCGCTTCAACAAGGCGCAGCAGGACGCCTTCCTCCCCCATGTCGAAAGCGGCCTGATTACCCTGATCGGCGCCACGACGGAGAATCCCTCCTTCGAGGTCATCTCGCCGCTCCTCTCCCGGATGCGCGTCCTCACCCTCAAGCCGTTTACCGAAGAGGACCTCGCCCGGATCGTCCGGGCTGCCATCGCGGACCGCGAACGCGGGCTCGGCGGCCTCGGCCTCGAGATCGAACCGGAGGCCCTGACCCACATCGTCTGGTCGGCGGATGGAGATGCCCGCGCCGCCCTGAACAGCCTCGAAGCGGCGGCGTCGCTCGCGAACGAGACCGCCGGAGAAGAAAGGCGGATCACCCGCGCCTTTGTTGAGGAGGCGATCCAGAAGAAGGCGCTCCAGTACGACAAGAGCGGGGAGGAGCATTACAACCTCATCTCCGCCCTCCACAAGAGTCTCCGGGGGAGCGATCCCGACGCGGCCCTTTACTGGCTCGGCCGGATGCTGATGGCGGGCGAAGATCCCCTCTACCTCGCCCGGCGTCTGGTCCGCTTCGCCTCCGAGGATGTCGGGAACGCGGACCCACGCGCCCTGACCGTGACCATCGACGCCATGCAGGCTTACCATTTCCTCGGATCCCCCGAAGGGGAGCTGGCCCTTGCCCAGGCGGCCGTCTACCTTGCCACCGCCCCGAAGAGCAATGCCCTATACGTGGGTTACGGCCAGGTAAAGGCGACCATCGAAAAGACGGGGACCCTGCCCGTCCCGCTCCATATCCGGAACGCCCCGACGAAGTTGATGAAGGAGTTGGACTACGGCAAGGGTTACCGATACGCCCACGATTTTGCCGATGCCTATGTTCCCCAGGAGTATCTCCCGGATGAACTCCGGGGGAAGGGGGGCCGGTTCTACCGGCCGACGGACCGGGGGTACGAGAAGATCATCGGGGAGCGGCTGGATTACTGGCGGAAGATCCGTGAGGCGAACGACAAAAAGGAAAAGTCCTGAAATGTACGGAAATCGGAAAGTTACCCCCCCATCGAAATGACCTGAGGAGGGAGTGTCCCGCCATATCGGCACAGAGGGCCGGTCTAAAACGTCGGGTTGTTGATTGAGAAACGGCGTCCGAGATCGGTTCCCTCGCTGCTTACCCTCTGACGGAGCTCCTGTCTTCCGGGTGCAGGATGCTCTCCGCGATCAGACTGACGATCTGGCGGACTTCCTCCATGCCCATTCGATCAAACAGCAGGCTTCTCCATCACCACCACCACCTTGACGGCTTGGCCGGCCGGGTCAAGCAGGATCTCAAAACCCGACTGCAGGTCCTCCAGTCTGACGCGGTGGGTGATCAGGGGCTTCAGATCCAAACGGCGCTGATCGAGCAGGACCAGGGCGTCCTGAAAGTCCCAGTTGTACCCCTGAGAACCGAGCAGGGAGATCTCCTTTTGCACGAAGAGGTTGACCGGCAGATACGCAGGGGATACTTCGAACAGGCCCAGCAGCGTCGCCGTCCCACCTTTGCGCAGGGACTCGAGCGCCTGCCGGAGGGTCATCTCCATGCCGACGGCCTCGTAGGCCTTGTCCACGCCGATCCCATCGGTCTCGGCGAGGATCACCTCCCGGGCGTCCTCCCGACGGTTGTGGACGGCGCGGCAGGCGCCCAGTTCCAATCCCTTCCGAAGCCGGAAATCATCGACATCGACGATGAACGTCCGGCCCCCGGAGGCCTGCCTCAGCAGCATCGTCACGAGGAGCCCGATGGCCCCGGCGCCGAACACGGCGCTCGTCTCTGCCAGGCGGACGCCGCTTTTCTTCACGGCGTGCAGGGCCACGGAGAGCGGCTCGACCAGGGCGCCCTCGTCATATGAGAGGCCGTCGGGCAGACGAAAGACGCGATCTTCGTGGGCGACGAAATAGGGGGTGAAGGCGCCCTGTCCCTTGCGGTACTGGAAACTGATGTTCATGCAGAGGTGGTAGTCGCCGCGGCGGCAGGGCTGGCACCGGCCGCAGGCGATCACCGGCTCGACGGCGACCCGGTCGCCGTTCCTGACCTTTGTCACGGCATGGCCGGTCTCGATCACCTCGCCGGCCAGTTCGTGTCCCACGCTGACGGGCAGGGGCGCGAAGGGGTGTTTCCCCTTGAAGATGTGGAGATCGCCTCCGCAGATCGATGCGGCCTTGACCTTTAGGCGCACCTCCAAAGGTTCGAGGGGGGCCCGCTCGTACGATCGAAACTCGATCACGCCGGGGGCGGTCACGAAGGCCATCGGATAACGCTTTTCCACCATGTCAGTCTTCCCCTTTCGGTTCGGCGGCGACCGGGTTCTGCAGGATGCCGAGGCCGCCGATCTCCACTTCGATCGCGTCGCCGGGTTTCAGGAAAACGACCGGGGCCGGCTCCCCGTTCATCAGTTTGGGGCTGCCGGTGAGGATCACATCCCCCGGCTCGAGGGTGGTGAGCTCCGAGACGTAACTCACCAGAAAGAAGACGTCGAAGATCATGTCCCGGGTGTTTCCCCTCTGGACGGTTTGACCGTTGAGTCTCGTCGTGATCTCCAGAGAGTTGGGCTGGGCGATTTCGTCCGCGGTGACCAGCGCGGGGCCGAGCGGGCAGAAGGTGTCCATCAGTTTGCCGGTGGTCCATTGGGAGGTGCGGTTCTCCAGGTCGCGGGCGCCCAGGTCGTTGGCCATAGTGAATCCGGCCACGCATGACAGGGCCCTTGGGGGCGTCAGGTGCTTGGCGCGCGAACCGATCACCACCGTAAGCTCCGCCTCGTAGAAGACCTGACGGCTGAGGCGCGGCAGGTAAACGGTGTCGCCGGAGGCGATCACGGAACTGGCGGCCTTCAGGAAGACCACCGGGTATTCGGGACGGGGGGAGCCGGGCGGGCCGGGATAGTTCAGGCCGATGCAGATGATCTTGCCCGGACGCGGTATGGGGGAGAGCAGCTTGACCTCCGTAAGCGGAAAACGGATCCCGGCGGCGGGGTCGTCCATCCTCTCCTGAACGAAGTCCAGGGCGCGGCGCGCGGCGGCCATCGTCTCGGCGCCGCCCGCAAGGAAATCCGGCATTGCCGCCGGGACGGTGCGATCGGCTTCGTACGGGGCGCGACGCCCCCCGGCCGATTCGTGGAAGGCCCGATAGGCCCTCCCGAGGTCGATCACGGTCTTATCGAGAAGGGCGCCTGTGCGGGCCCGTTTCCGGTTCATGAAACTGACCAGATGCACGGTTATTCCTCCGACGGGTCGTTCACGTTGAACCGCGGCGGCCTCTTCTCAAGAAAGGCCTGCCTCCCTTCGTCGGCGTCGTCGCCGCGGCCGGTCTTGACGCGCAGATCCTGTTCCAGGGCCAGACCTGTGAGGATCCCCTCGCGCAGGCCGACGTTCACGCAACGCTTGGTGGCGGCGGTGACCGCCCCCGGAAACGAGGCGATGCCTTCGGCCATGTCGAGGGTCTTTTCGACCATGTCCCCGTCCGGAAAGACGTACTCAACCAGCCCGTAGGCAAGGGCTTCGGCGGCGTCGATGACCCGGCCGGTCAGGAGCAGGTCCAGGGCTCGTCCCCGGCCCACCAGGCGGGGGAGACGCTGGGTGCCGCTGCCCGAGGCGAAGGCGCCCACCTTGACCTCCGGAAAACCGAAGCGGGCCGATGTGGATGCCACGCGGATATCGCAGGCCAGAGCCAGCACGGCCCCGCCGCCTAGGGCGTGGCCGTTGCAGGCGGCGATCACCGGGAAGCGGGCATCTTCGATCGTCTGGTTCAGTCCGGCCTCCCAGTAATCGTTTTCCAGGAGCCAGCCCACGTCCTGGCTGAAATCGCGGATATCCGAACCGACCGAAAAGGCCCTGCCCATGCCGGTCAGCACCAGGCAGCGGATGGTCGGATCGGCCTCCAACCGCATCAAGACGGACCAGAGGGCACGCTTAACGGCGTGACGCAGCACGCCCAGCGGCTCGGAGACGATCGTGGCGAGGGCGACCCCCTCCCGCGGACGGGTCACCCGGATGGCATCCGCCTCTTCGGCGGGGCGGGGAATTTCAGAACTAAGGTCGGTCATTGTCCTGTCCTTTCCTTAAGACGGGCGGGCACATGGCAGGGTGGCTTATCCATGAGGTCCGCCGCCAGCCCCATCGGCTTCTCGAGGAAGAGCCGCCGGTCCATCTCCTTCAGATCACCGCCGATCCGGGGTCGGAAATCCATCTGCGCCAGGATGTCGCGCTCCAGGTCCACGCCCGGGGCGATCTCCACCAGTTCGATCCCCTCGGGCCCGCGCCTGAACACCGCCCGCTCCGTGACATACAGGGCCTCCTGGCCAAGCTCCTGTGCGAAGGCGCCGTTGTACGAGATCTGTTCGAGCACCTTAGTGAACTTACGAAATCCGCCCTCCCTGAGGATCCGGGTCACCCCGTTCTCCCAGACGACGTTCAGCCCGCCGGCGGTAAACGTCCCGCTGAAAATGACCTTCCTGGCATTCTGGCTGATGTTGATGAAACCGCCTATGCCGATGATGCGGCCATTGAAGAGGCTCACGTTGACGCTCCCTTGGGCGTCCACCTGGGCGAACGAGAGGAAGGCCAGGTCGAGGCCGCCGCCGTCATAGAAATCGAACTGGTAGGGTTGGTCGATGATCGAGGTGTAATTCACCGCCGCGCCGGCATCCGCGGAAGGGGCCCCGCCGATCAGGCCCTGTTCGTTGGTCAGGACGATCCGCTCCAGGATGCCCTCCTCGGCGGTGATGTTGGCGATCCCGGTGGAGACCCCCGAGCCGAGGTTGCAGACGGCGTCCGGGGCCAGCTCCAGGGCCGCCCGGCGGGCGATCACCTTGCGGGGATCCAGCGGCAGCGGGGTGATTTCGGAGAGCGGTACGCGCAGTTCGCCGGCATAGGCCGGGGAGTAGTCCATCAGGTAGGTCTGCCGCTGGCCGGGATCGACAACGACCAGATCGACGAGCATGCCGGGGATCTTGACCTGCCGGGGGGACAGTGAACCGCACTCGGCCAGGCGCGCCACCTGCGCGATCACGATACCCCCCGACCGGCGCGTCGCCTGGGCCATGGAGAGCATCTCGCCGAAGACGGCCTCGCGTTCCATCGTCACGTTGCCGTCCTCGTCAGCNNTCGGTGGTGCCGCGCAGGAAGGCGACATCGACGCTGTACGGCTTGTAGAAGAGCCACTCCTTTCCGGCCAGGGTCGTCAGCTCGACCAGGTCCTCGCGGGCGCAGGCGCTCTGCCGGCCCCCGCCCAGGCGCGGGTCGACGAAGGTGTGCAGGCCGACATGCGAAAGCAGGCCCGGCCGTCCGGCGGCCATCTCGCGCATGAGTTGCGAAAGGGCGCCCTGAGGCAGCGTATAGGCCTCGACGGTGTCCTGTTCGGCCATCTTCTGGATCGCCGGACTGTTGACCAGCGCGGCGGTGACGATGCGCTTGAGCAGGCCGGGATGGGCCAGCCGGCCGACCCCCTGACTGATGTTGTCGCCGAGGCCGACGGGATGCAGCAGCGTAATGCCCTTCGGCCGGTCCTCCTTCCGGTAGCGCTGTTCCAGGGCCACGATCAACGCCTCGGGAACGGCATGGCCGCCCCCCGAGCCACCGATCAGCAGGGTGTCGCCGTCGTGGATGTAGCCGACGGCCTCTTCAAAAGATACGACCTTCACGGGTGTTTCTCCTTGCCTGGGGTTTTGATCCGCTTGAGCTGTTCGTATTCGGGGCGTTGCTTGTAGAAGTCATCCAGCGGGTAGCAGCCCGAGACCAGGCCGCTGCGCGGGGCGGTCGTGCAGTCGCTGAATGTCCGGCAGATGCGTGTCCGGGCGAGCGGACGTCCGGCCAGCACATCGGCGGGCATTTCCGGGTAGGCCAGCACCATGCGGCCCAAGCCGACGAAATCGACCATGCCTTCACGGACCGCCGCCTGGGCAACGTTCGGCAGCCATTCCTGGAGATAGGTATAGGCCGATCCGACGATCGCCGGGCCGGGGACGCGTTTCTTCAGTTCGGCGCACAGGTGGATGTGACGCGCCACGCCGATCAGCGGGTCTTCCGGGGGCAGGTAGCCATCACTGGGCGGGAAGGTTGCCGGCCGCGTCGTGTGCGGATTGTAGTACGGGCTGCCGGCGGAGATGTTGACCAGGCGGATCCCCAGCTTCTCAAGCAGAGTGATGAATTCCGCCGTCTCTTCGACATTGAGCCTATCCGGGTGCACGGGATCGCCGCCGAAGGCAAAGGGGTAGCGGCCGCTTTCATCCCGGTACTCCACCATCCGGCCGGTGCCGTCCTCGCTGCGTGCAAAGGGCGGGAAATCGAAGGCGCTGACGCGCACGCCGATGCGCAGGCCGGGACAGTCCCTGCGGATGCCGGCGACGATCTCCCGCAGGAAACGGGTGCGGTTTTCAAAGCTGCCACCGTAGCGCCCCGGCCGGGAATAGGCGCTCAGGAACTCGTGCCCCAGATAGCCGTGACAGTGTTTGATATCCACAAACTCGAAGCCGATCTCCTTGGCGCGGCGGGCTGCCAGGACATAATCGCCGATCAGATCGTCGATCTCGCCATCGGTCATCACCGGCCAATCGGGCGGGGTCTGGTAGATCGCCTCGATGGGAGGATGGTGGTAGAGGATCTTGGGTTCGAGTTTCTCTTTGTCGTTCGGGCGGCAGAAGCGGCCGGAATGGGTCAGCTGGAGACCGACCATCAGGTCCTCCGTCGTGCCGAAGCGGGCGCGGTGTTCATCGACCAGCGCTAGGCGGAGCCTTTCTATCTCGCTCATCGTCTGATCGATGATCATGAGCTGATTGGGGTTGGCACGTCCGTCGGGCCTTACGGCGGTGGCCTCACAGCCCCAGATGAGCTTGGCGCCGCTCAGGCCGAAATTACGCCAGCGGCGGAAGGTCAGGTCGGTCGGTTTGCCGTCTTGCGTTCCGTCCCAGCCTTCCATGGGATGGATGCAGAACCGGTTGCCGATCCTGCGACTGTCGGATAGCCGGTACGGCTGTGCCAGGGGGCCCTCCGGGGCTCGGGTCACCTCTTTGTCGAAGGGGATCTCGATCTCCAGCGAGCGGAGGTATTCAAGAAAGGAGTCGGCCGTTTTGAAACGGACCATGCGGGGATAGGATTTTGCCATGACCATCATACCTTCTTTTTTTTAACAACCTCGTGCGTCCCGGGATAACCGCTTTGGGTGACCTGGACGGTGGTCCTTTCATATCCGCTTCTCGGGCGGGGGTCAAGCCTTTCAAGTGCCCATAATCCACCACCAACTTTTGGATGGACGGGTTTTCGTACATTTGAAACTCATTCTGTTCGTTCCTGGGCCGGTTATCCGCTTAAGAATGCCATGACGACCTCATATTTTCCAAAGTTTACCGAAACTCCTTGTGACGTGTCCCTCTCGGAACACACTTCCGCCACCGGTCGGAAAATTATGCCCCAAAAATCCACCACTAAATACATTCAATCTCAATGATTACCGATTGTTATCACCAATAAACTGGCATCATCGCCATAATCCGGCGCCTGGTCTCCAGGTAAAGCTCAAGGGCAGAATGGCCTTTCACCAACCGGACGATCAGTTCACGGGACCTTTCAACAATCCGGCCGGGAACCCCTTGTGACATACTCAATTCACCTCGTTGATGATGGTTTTTGCGCTCACAAAAACTTTATCACCCTGTTTTATCAGGATCAACGAGGTTTTCTATTTTTTTGATGGTGGATCAAGAGAATCATGGGGTGAAAAGGGTCAGCGAGGAACCCGTTGAGGTGCGGAAAGGCGTCTTTGCTTTGTTCACATTGGATCCCGAGGGGAACTGACGGGTCCGCCGACTTTTTACATTTGTTACAAGACGGATCACCGTGGGTATCATGCAGAAAGAGACCAACAGCAAAACCACAGAAACGACCCTCGGGGTGAACATCTTCTGGAGCGTCCCGAAAATTCCGGTTACAGCACATGCCGTCAACAACAGACTCCCGATCAACGCAGACGTGTATATGGTTGACATATTGAACCCCACGCTAGAAATGATCCCAATCAGGCTGACTGTCGACGGGCCAAAAACTACGGGGAGCTTGTGTCCGGCCAGGATCTCCATCAGGGTGAAGACGGCGCCGCGAAAAAAAGCTTCTGGAGGTAAATGGTCCTCTCTCCTTCGTTTTCAAAATGGAAGGACCCGGCAATCTTCCCCAGGATGATGATCTAGGGGACGACAACGGCGCAAAACTGAAGCCCGATCAGAATGGATTCCAAGAGGGGCGGATGGTCGTTGAGGTTGTAGCGGAATTTCATGTCGTTTCTTTCAAGCCTTACCGACGGGGGTGTCCGGAAGCATTTTTTAGAGCTGGCCGGGTGCTGAAACCTTGATCGAGGTCGGCCCATCTCTCCGCCCTAAAATATTAGTGATCGAGACACTCATCTTCCCGACGGATGATCGAGAGTGCTGTTGGTGATTCCTCCAAATCGCCAACTACTTGACCGCGATCACCATGCAGGGTGAGTGCAGAATCACATACTGTGCATTCGAGCCTAAAAGGAATTTTTGTACTTTTGATTTTTTGATCACCCCGATAATGATCTCGTCGGCCTGATGATCTTCAGCAAATTGGACGATATCCTCACCGGGTTCCATACCTCGGATCAAGAGGTGTTCTTCACAGGGGATGCCCTCTTTTTGAATGGATTTTACGGCATTTTCCAATTGGCTTCTGACTTTTATAATTTCTTCTGCACTTTCCTCAGTCCCCCCAACGAGGGACGTGATAACATAGATTCTACCATCGAAAGCCCTGGCGTGTTTTTTGGCTACATTCAAGGCCTCGTTTGCCGCATCTGATCCATCATATCCCACAACAATTTTCATTTTTATCTCCTTTCTGCATGGATTAAATTATGGAGGGGGTGGCTCAGGGTTATATTCGCTCACATAGCGAATGTAAATACATTCCTTGATCCTCCGCCGTTCCCGCATGGCGAGCCCTCTTACGGAAAGCGGAATGTGAGGAGATGATCCGTCACAATCGGCAACAGAAACACAGGGTGTGATCTGCCGTGGCGGTCGTGAAAACGGCTGCCGCGGCGGTTGTCTAAATCATTTTACAAGGTCGGGTCGATAGGAAGCGATATCGGGATACTCGACAAACTCGATGAAATTACCTTCCGGATCGGTCGCATATAATGCAAAGACACCGTTACGCACCTCGATGGGTTCGTCGCTGGTCAGTTTCACCCCGTGCTCTTTCAAGTGCTTTGCCACTCGCTTGATCCCATCGATAACGAAGGTAAGGTAGGCAATTCCGTGACGTTCATAGAGCCATTCCGGAACAGGATTCGGTTTCGGGGGTTGCTTGGCCGGCTGGACAAGTTTAATTCTTTCACCATAAGGCGTTTGCAATCGGACAATCCGATATCCGTGGGGCGTACTGCCCAAACGCCTGCTGAGTTCCGGCGTCGTGCTGGCATCCGCGACCAGCCTGAGACCCAGGACGTCAACATAGAACTTGAGCATTTGCTCAATATCGTTGCATACGATCCCCGACTCCAGCGGCGTCGTCATCTTGAGCGACCACGATTGCGCGGCTTTTTTCACCATTGTCATTCCTCCTTCGATTCGCTGAATACTTCCGCCATGTGAAGCTCCCGGCCCAAAGGGTGGGGCTTCCCGGTACCGACTCAGACCAGCAGACCTCCGCCATCGAGATAGACGACGGTTCCGGTCGCAAACGTATTCCGCAGGAATAGCAGGATTTGGTCGGAGATGTCCTCGGCCAGGCCGACACGCTTGACCGGGAGGGTCCTGGCAATGTTTTCGAGCATCGTTTTTCTCGCCTCCGCCGGCATCGCGGCCCGAGTCGGGGTGTCAACAATACCGGGAGAGACCACATTAAAGCGGATCGGCGCCATCTCCAGCGCGAGCCCCTGAGCCAGGGTTTCGAGGGCGGCGTTGATGGCGCCGACAAGCGCCATGCCGGGCTTCGGGCGGCGGCTCAGGAAGCCCGAGACGAATACGAACGAGCCATCCGGGGCAACTTTCGCCTTTTTCACCACGCGATACGCGCCCCAGAACTTGACGTTCATCGCAGCATAGGCCTCTTCAATATCCTGATCGCGAACGGTGCCGAACTTGAACGCGGCGCCGCTGATCACGATATGGTCGTAGACGGGTGAAGCATCGAAAAAGGCCGAGACGCTTGCGCCGTCCGCGACATCGATCCGGCGGGCCTCGACCGGGGCCTGAAGCAGCTCCTGGGCGGAGCGAAGCTTTTCCTCCGAGCGGCTGGCAATTGTCACCTTTGCGCCTGCCGCAAGCGCGCCCGCCGCCGTCGCGAAGCCGATTCCGGAGCTGCCGCCGATCACCAAGACATTTTTGCCGTTGAGAGTTGCCATGGGTGCCTCCATATCATTCAGACTGACTGTTGTGTAATTTATGCCTCCTGCAGCACCTTGAGGGAGGAGCCTCCCTCCACCATCTCTTTTCGCTTTTCGAAAAAAAGCGCCATGTGGGGGGTCGTCAGGTGGTTGCGGAGCGCCTGAAGGCTCTCCCACGCCTCAATCATCGTGACCAGATTCTCATCCAGCACCTGCGGCGGCAAACCCGAGACGATATCCACCGTCAGGATATACCGGATGCATCCCTTCTCTTCTGTCACCTGGCCTGTGATGGATTTCACAAGCTCAATAAAATCATCACGTCTGCCTGGTTTTACGCGTACCGTAGCGATCACATGAATCATCTTCATCTCCTCCTCGTTCTCAGAAGCGCACCCTCGGCGCAATCCAACCTTGTCCTAACGGACATCCCAAGCTTCAAACCGGTTATAGAGCCCTCCCCGATGGCACCTCGTTCAACGCGCTGCCCCCCCCTCGAGAAGCGGGCTACAGGCACAGGTGTTCGGTCAACCCATCTCGGGACCGGCGATCCCGAACACCCGCCGGGACTCTCCGGGATACCGGTTTTCGCCGCGAACCATACGGATGAGCTGCCGCTGCAGAGGGAAAAATTCTCTTGGCACGATGCCATCTGCGTCCGGATTGGCAAGACAAACATCCACAAAAAAAGGCTCGCCGGGAATTCGGGACAGAGCCCAGCGCCAAAGGGCTCGACCGACATCGGCATTGTCCGCGACCCACGGACCGATGTAATGGCGGCTGGAGCCGTAGCGGACCATGATGTAGCCCCGAATGGCGCCGTAAGAATCGACGGCAACCGCGCTTTGCACCTCCGGCTCGGCAATTAGACGGCGGAGAACGCGCGAACGGTCAGCGCCGAATACCGGCCCGTCGTATTCGCAGAGACGGTCCAGCACGCCGGACAGGGCCGACCGGGTTGACACGATGGACGGATCCGCAGGTGAATCGACTGTTTCACCCCTCCCTTGCCGTCTTTCGAGCAGATACTCGTCCGCGAAACCGAGCGTTAGATAGAGCTGTTTCCCCGCCGCCGTGGCATCCAGTTTCACGGCCGTAACGTCCTTCCGCTCAAGGTAGCGGATCCCGTGCCTCAGCAGCATCGTGCCGATCCCCTTGCGGCGCATGTCGGGGTGCACAAGGACCATGCCGACCCAACCGAATCGCTTCTGATACGCCGTCACGGTCGCCGTGCCGACATCACGGCCATCGTATCGGGCGACAAAACACCCCTCGGGCTCCAATGCGATGAGCCGCTCCCAATCAGCGGGAAGCTGATTCCAGCCGGCGATATCCTTCAGCATCATCCCAAAGGGAATGTCATTGGGTCTGAAGGCTCGGATTATAATGCGATCATCCATATCCCTTTACAAAGAGCGGACTCACAAATGATACCGCAAAGGCCGTTCTGTAAGGCGGTCTATTTGGGCATGTCCTGCGGCGGAGAAGCGGCAACAATGAAAATAAGATCCTCAAATCCCGTATTGATGATCGCGTGCTTCACCTTGGGGGGGATAAAAATCACCACGCCCGGGCTGACCAGATGCCTTTTGCCATCCAACTCCACGATACCCTCGCCCTTCAGAATGTAATAAATATTTTCAGCCGTCTGATGAGAATGGGTCTCGCAGTAACCCTTCGGCTGGTAACTTGAAACCCGAAAATCAAAGTATCGCGAGCCGCAGGTTTCGTTGACCAGCATTTTGGAAAAAGCGCTGAAATGGCCGGGGGCTTCGCTCCAATTCACCTCCTCGGCCTTGAAAATCTTGGCTTTCATCTCGACACCTCCGCGATGAACTACCCCTGCAGTAAAACTCCCAGGCATCACCCGATGAATAAACGAGCGTCTTCTATAGAGCAAGATTCGGGGAAGATGCCCTGAGGGGTTGAAACAGGTGGGGGCGTTGCGCCCCCCCCCCGTTTTCCCTGCACTATTTCCTGTCGTTCCACTTGGGAACGGGATATACCCACTTTGCGGTCGCAGCGCTGGTCGGATACACAACTTCGAAATTCTTCTTCTGTACCTGGAGGACCAGGGTGGGCAGTTTGCACTGATGCGTGAAGTCACCGTAGCTACCGAACTTGACACGTCCGTAAATCGTCATGAGGTCCGTCTGGGCCATGGACTCGGTGACCGCTTCTCTCGTCAGGGATTTCGCCCGCTTGAGGATGTCGGCGCAGACATAGGCCGAGGCATAGGCCTGGGCCGCATGGTAAGGCGGTTTCATGTTGTATTTCTTCTGGTATTTCTCTTCGAACTCCTTGGCGCCGGGATAGGGAACGGTCTTTTCCCACATAGTGGAGGCATAAACGTATTCTGCCGCATCGCCCGTACCGGTCAGGAACTCGGGGATGGAGTAGCCGGCCGCGCTACCGCAGAAGGCCTTCACATTGAAATCGATCTCCTTCATCTGCCGGGCGATCAGGGTCGCATCCATCAGATAAGAAACGGCATAGACCACATCGGGGTTGACGGCCTTCAATTTGAGAAGGAGGGGCTTGAAATCGACCGAAGTTGCATCGTATGCCTCGAAGATGGGAACAGCGATCTTGTTGTCGTCTGCCCACTTCTTCATGGCCTTGGCCGTGCTCGTCCCGAACAACGAGTTTTCGTAGATCATGACGACGCTTTTGGGTTTGATATCCTTGAGGAGCCATTCCTGTATACCTGTGTCGAAGTCGGTCGCCGGCTGCGCCATTCTGAAGATGTACTTCCACCCGGACTGGGTGATGTTGTCGGCGGCGGCGGTGGAAATCATGAAGGGCATCTTCGCCTTTTCGGCCAGGGCGGCGGCCGGGTACGTATCGCTGCTGCTATACTGGCCCGTCAGCATGAGGATGCTGGGATCCTGGATCAGCTTCTGGGTGACGGTGATGGAGATTTCCGGCTTACTCTGATCGTCCTCATGGACCAATACCAGTTTTTTCCCGTTGATCCCGCCGGCGGCGTTGATCTCCTCCGCTGCTAGATCGAAGGCGCGTTTCATGTGCTGTCCAAAGGGTGCGTGTCGTCCCGTCAGTGAGTTGGGAACACCAATTTTGACGGTGTCCTGTGCAAAAAGTGTCTGAACCGATACGGTTGAGCCGAAAGACAGCATGAAAAACGCCGCAAACAAAACGATAGCTATTTTCTTCATATCTCCCCTCCTATGTTTTTCAGTTAAAAAATAACACTCAGAAGTTTTCGATTTTACATGCTCTTGCCACGGAACTTGACGATACGCCTCCTTTCTGTATTCCATGTTAAAGTTTCGCAACACTGGCCTGCCCCCGAAATATGTACCACATTCAGAGTTAGAGTTTCCTCCTTTTTTTTATGTCTTTCAGTGCAGCCAGTCCTCCGGTGCCGGGGGGCGATACTTCAATGAGCTGTGCGGCCTGAACGTGTTGTATTCCAGCCGCCACTGCTCAATGAGCACCTGGGCTTCTTTCATAGAGTAGAATATCTCACACCCCGATGTTCTACAAGCCGAGGTATGCAGTTTTGATATGCTCATTCACCAGCAGTTCCTGGCCCGAACCGCTCATGGTAATACGACCGTTCTCGAGAACGAAGCCTTCGTCCGCCATCTCCAGGGAGCGCTGGACATTCTGTTCCACCAATAAAACAGTGATCCCCCGGGAGTTGATCTCCTTGATGACCTCGAAAATCTGGCTCACCAGCATGGGCGCCAAGCCCAGAGAAGGCTCGTCCAGAAGAAGAAGCTTCGGCCTCAACATCAACCCTCTGCCGATGGCGAGCATCTGCTGTTCGCCGCCGCTCAAGGTGTTGGCCATCTGGGATTGCCTCTCCCCAAGAACCGGAAACAGGTCGAAAACCTCGCGGAGGGTTTCCTCCCTCTTCGCCTTCGCCTCCGGCAGGACCGAACCGATCCGGAGATTCTCCATCACAGTCATCAACGGGAAGAGCTGGCGGCCTTCGGGGACGTGGGCCACGCCCAGCTCTGCAACGTGGTGGGCAGCCAAGCCCGTGGTCACGTGGCCCTGGATCTGAATCTCCCCGGAACGGGACACCAGAAGGTTGGAAATGGCCTTCAGGAGGGTCGATTTACCGGCGCCATTGGAACCAATAATGGTGACGAGTTTCTTTTCAGGCACTTCAAAGGAGACATCCCACAAGGCTTGGGCATCCCCATAAAACACATTGAGACACTTAACGCTTAGCATAATCTGCTCCTAAATAGGCCTGTATGACCTGCTGATCGTTGCAGACAGCATCCGGGCATCCTTCCATAATCTTCTTGCCATAGTTAATGACGACGATGCGGTCGGAGATCGACATGATCGCCTTCATCACATGCTCGATCACCACCAGGGTAATTCCCCTCTCTCTGATCTTCATGATCAGCTTCACGGCATCGGCAATCTCTTTGGAATTCAAACCGGCCATGGTCTCATCAAGGAGTAGCAGCTCCGGTTGCGTCGCCAAGGCCCGGGAGACCTCCAAACGCTTGCGCATTCCCAGGGTGAGGTTCCCCGCCAACATGTCCTTGCAGGCGAGCTGACCGGTAAATTCGAGAATCTCCAGGGCAAGTTCTTTTGCCTTTTTGGCGTTCCCGATCTTGGCGAAGGCGCCCACCATGACGTTTTCCAGGACCGTCAACTGCACTAGCGGTTTGACGATCTGGAAGGTCCGCGTCAGACCGAGACGGCAAGCAGCGGGCGGCGTCACACGGGTCATGTCTTTTCCATTGAAAAGGACCGTCCCGGCCGTCGGCGTGTAGTAACCTGTCAGCAGATGGAAAATCGTCGTCTTACCGGCGCCGTTGGGCCCGATCAATCCCAGGATCTCCCCCTTCTGAACGGTGAAATCCACTTCGTTCACCGCCACAAGGCCTGCAAAAGCTTTGGTCAATCCATTCACTTCGAGCAGCATCGACTGAATCCCCCCTTTATGCATGAAACCACTTGCCGGTGTATTGTTTCAGACTCCCCACGACTCCCTTGGGCAAAAACAGGATGACGATGACGACCAGCGCACCGTAGATGAGAACACTGGCATTGGCAAACATGAGCCGGGATCCTTCATTGACCATGACGACGCAGATGGCCCCGACCAGCGGACCCCAGAAAGTTCCGATCCCGCCCAGGACAACAACAAGCACCATCGCGATCGCGACGTCGCCGACGGAAAAGACAATGTAGGGATCGATATAGGAGGTGTAGTTGGCAAACAGACTGCCCATCACCCCCGTGAAAAAGGCGCTGATCATGAGGGAGTAAATCTTATAGCGGGTCGTATAGATGCCCAATGCCTCTGCCGCTTCTTCATCGTCGCGGATGGCGATGAAATAGAAGCCCAGCTTTCGTTTGACGACGAAGTTGACGACAAGCAGAATGATCGCGGTCACAATCAGCATGAGATAGTAGAAGCTGACCTTTGAATCAACGATCGAATTGATCAGGAGGATCCCCACGGCACCTTCGGTCACCTCTTTCCAGTGCAGGACGATGAGCCGCAGGACCTCGGAAAAGGCCAGGATCGAGAGAGAAAAGTAAGGGCCTCGCAACCGAAAACAGATCCAGCCGATCGGGATGGCAATGAGCGAGGCGGCGATCCCGGCGTAGAGGAGGCCCATCCAGAGGGAAACCCCCAGCTTAGTATGGAGGAGCAACGAGACGTAGGCGCCCATTCCGAAGAAGACGCTGTGACCGAAGGAGACCTGTCCCGTATATCCGCCCAGCAGATTCCAACTCGCGCCCAGGGCCGTCCAGAGCAAGATGAGTATGGCCAGATGGAGGTAATACTCATTTCGGAGCACGAGCGGCAAGACCAGGGCAATCAAAGCAAGCAACACCGCAGGTAAATGACGGTTTTTCAGTATGTCGTTCCATTTTGTCATAGCAGACCTTATTGCCTCTAAAATCTCGACTTACCGACCAGCCCGGACGGTCTGAAGATCAATACCAACACGAAGATGACAAACCCGAGCGCATCCTTCAACGCCATGGAGATATAGGTGGCTCCCATCTGCTCGACCACACCCAGTGTCACGCCGCCGACCAGGGCGCCGAGAGCGCTTCCCATTCCCCCGAGGACCGTGACGATGAAGGCCTTGAGGGTAAAGAGTTCTCCGATCGCCGGGAATACGTAGAAGATGGGCATGAGGAGCGTCCCCGCCGCGCCGACCAAGGCGGCCCCGACGCCGAAGGTGATGATCATGATCCTGTCGATGTTGATCCCCATGAGACGCGCGGAATCAATGTTCTGTGCTACGGCCCGAATCGAGCAGCCCGTATCGGTCTTCATGATGAAGAGGTAGAGGATCCCGGTGATGCCGAAGCAAATGAGAAAATCCCAGAGCAGCGGAAGGCTGACCGATATTTTCCCGATACTGGCGGTTGCGTTCGAGTAGGTGGTCAATACGGTGAAATAGTTTGGTGAAAAAATCAGCAGGGCGGCGTTCGTCAAGACAAGCCCGATTCCGGCGGTCATCAGGATCTGATTTTCCCCCGGGGCCTTGGCCTTGATGAGGGGCATCAGGAGGAAACGCTGAATCGCAATGCCGATGACAAATAACAGAGGGACACTTACGACAATGGAGACGTAAGGATCCACCCCAAATTTTGTAAAGAGGATGTAACTGACGTACATCCCGATCATCAGAAATTCGCCGTGGGCCAAGTTGATAATTCTCATGACGCCGAAGATCAGCGTCATTCCCAGGGCAATCAAGCCATACAGACCACCCAGGAGCACTCCAGATGTGACTGTTTGAATGAAAATCGAAAGATCCATATTCTAACCCCCGCTGATATCGAAGTGATGGCTTGTTCTGTTCACCAAGTGAATTTCATTACCCAGAGGAATTATCATAATCTTCCTCAGAAATGATGTATCAAGCTTTCAATTGTCACTTTCATAATTACTGATGCGTTGCATTTTTCACTGAGGATGGAGTTCTATCGGATTTTAAAAGGGTCTTCTTGTTCCCTATGTGACTACTCAAGCCGCCCTGGCGAGGCGGCTTGAGTAGTCGGACTTATACCATGCTTCGTTAAACCGTCCTACGCTATTTTCTCAGATTTCGTTTGCCATACGAGGGTTCCGCATAGCCAAAGGGTGGCAGAACCCAAGTCCCCGTGGAGGGGGCGAATACCTGCCGGTTGACGGCCACATCGATAACGAAAGGTCTGTTTGACCTGATGGCCTCCTCAAAGATGCCCTTGAAGTCGCCCGGTTTTTCAACCCGTGCACCCTTGGCACCGCAGGCAACAGCCAGGGACGCAAAATCGGGATTGAACAGCTCACCTGTTTTTTCGCACCGGAAGCTTGTCGCAATCTCGCGTTTGGGCCACGCTCCGTTTGCCTGATGACGGATCACATTAAAGCCGTAGTTGTTCCAGATGATCCAGACGGCTGGGATGTCATATTCCACCGCCGTGCAGAGGATATGAGGCGTCATCATGAAGCCCCCATCTCCGCAGACGGAAACGCAAACCTTGTCGGGAGCCGCCAGCTTGGCCCCCAGCACGCCGCAAATGCCGAAACCCATCGAGGCGAATCCCCAGGACTGAAGCATCCCACCGGGCTGGTAGACATCGTAGAACTGGAGTAACCAGTTGTGGTGCTCGCCCACGTCCGCAAGGAGGATGCCGTCCCTTGGCATGATCGCCCGAATGTCCTTGACAAGTCTCTCCGGCTGGATGGGAACAGCGTCGGAGATATACTGGGGTTGGTTGAAAGACTCCCAACCTTTCCTCCATTCGCTGATGCTGCCGAGCCATTCCGCATTCCGTTTGGCATCGAACTTGATCTTGCGGTTTTCCAGCTTGGTCAGCAGCTCCTTCAGGAATGTCTTTGCGTCACCCAGGATCCCTATTGTGGGTGGATAATTCCTGGCCATCTCATCAGAATCGATCTCGACGTGAATGAGCTTCGTCGGTGGGATGTTGAAGGTGTAGCCGGGAATCCAGGAGCTGCTTTGCCGATCATCGAACTTCACCCCGAGGGCCAGCAGGACATCACAGGACCGGCAGGATTCATTGGCCATATAGCTTCCGTTTCTCCCGACCGGCCCCAGGCTGAGCTGATGGTCTGCAGGGATGACGCCTTTGCCGTTCGCCGTCGTCGCCACAGGAATATTGAGCAGCTCCGCCAGCTTGATGAGTTCGGGGGCGGCTTCTGAAAGGACGGCCCCATGCCCGGCAATGATGCAGGGCTTGTCCGTCCCCAACAGCAGCTCCATAGCCCTTTCCATAAGTTCCGAGCCCCCTGTACTGCGTGAGGAAATCCCGTCCCGCCAGAGGGAGGGTTCCGGAACCTCCACATCCGCTTCTTCCGCAAAGCAGTTCAACGGCACATCGAGATGCACCGGTCCCGTCCTGCCGGTCATCATCGTTTTGAAGGCCTGTCTCACCATGAGAGGAATCTGCTCCACACGGGTTACCTGATAGCTTTTCTTTACATACGGACGAACCACATTGAAGAATTCCGCCTGATAATGACGGCCCGTCTCCTGAAAAGGGGATCTGCCAAACTGAGAGGTGGGAACATTTCCGGTTATGGACAGGAAGGCTGAAGAATCCATCATCGCCGAGGCCAGGGCCGTGGGAAGGTTGGTGGAACCGGGTCCGCAGGAAGTAAACGTCGCTACCGGTTTATGGGCCACCCGGAAATAGGCGTCTGCCATATGGCCCGCCGCCTGCTCGTGTCTGACCGATATGGTTTTGATCTTGTCTTTCCGATCATAGAAGGCATCTAGGAATCCGATATCCCCATGGCCGCAAAGACCAAAAAGGTACGGGACCTTTTCTTTGGTTAAGTATTCCGCGATGATATCCGCCCCTCTCATTTTCGTCATCGTACATCTCCTCCTTGAAAGAATTTTATGTTCAGATGTGCCATCCCAGACGGGTCAGTTTTTCCACTGAGTCGATAATGGACACCCTGGGCTCATTCGGCATCGTGGTCTCCAGAATCGAAATGCCCTGGTAGTCGATCCCTCTAAGTTTCGCTGCTATAGAAATAAAATCGATCTTCCCTTCTCCGATACCCGAATGGGTCCAGGTCTTCATATCCGTATCGGACAGGTGGATGTGGACGAGATCCTCCTTGATCTTGTCGAAGGCCGGAACGATGGGTTCGACAACGGAGGCGTTGGCGACGTCAAAGACGACCTTCATATGGCTGCTGCGGACCTGATCGAGCACAAAGCGTATCCTGTCCACCGTGTCGATAAACAGGGAGGGACCGTTCTCCAAGCCGAAAATGACGTTCATCTTTTCGGCATGCTCCACGCATCGCAGGACCCCCTCTTTGGCAAATTTATCCCACACGACCTCCACCGGGTAGGCGATCAGCGGATGGCGCTTGCCGATGATTACCACGATGAGCTTGGCCCCCAGATCATGGGCCAACGTAATCTGGTCGATGATCTGCCGGACGCTCTCCTCTCTCATGCCGGGGTTGGGGCTGGCCATGTTGAGATCCAGATAGGTCGGATTGATCGCGACCAGCTCCAGGCCGAGGTTTTCGATTTGATTGCGCAAGGCCTTCCGCTGATTCTGATCGAAGGCCGGCGGCCAGATATGGGGCGGCGCCGTCATGATTTCGATGTATCGAAATCCCAGCTCCTTGAGTTCCTTGAGCGTATAATCCATCGTGTAGTTTAAGATGTATGCGTATTGAGCGGTCCCGAGTTTCAATGCCTGCACTTTCGACCTCCTTCATTGGGCATGGCAATTCTCATCGTTATACGACACGCGTGTTTCCCTTTATCTCGCTATCCTAAAGAGCCGGTTTGTTTCTCAAATGGCATGGGCGATCAGACCGCCTTTGCCGATCTCATTAAGAACAAACGGCGAAGTTCCCCTGGCTGCATTTTTTACCATCCTGTTCTTCCGCTTTATACAATTCATGGGCACAGGGGGATAGAAGTCTTTTAAATTCTGGTTCATCGGCCATGGCTTTTTCTCCTTTGAATATTGATGGTGCAGTCGGTAGAAATCAGCCGTTCGGTTTTCCGGAATCGGGTCAGGATTTCCGGGTCGAGGGGATATGACGTTCTTCGAACGGAAATGTTGTTCACTTTACAATGCCGATTGATAGGATTCAGAATTCCCATCTTCTATATTTTGTGGGCTGCAATTGCCCCTTCTTCAGTGGCTTCCTTGATCGTGCGGGGGAAATTGCAATCCCCGACCAGATATAATTCGGCGGCAAACCCCGCCGCCTTGAGCTCTTCGGCAAGGTCGTTGTTGTTTCTCATCCCCGCGGCCAACACGATATTTTTCACCAGAAGTTCGTCATACCTTCCCTCTTTCTGGATGATGATTGAATCGTCCTTGATCTCTTCGACGGTCGTCTTGAGCTTGACCTCGATATTGGGGCTGCTGTTTACGGAATTACGTGCAAACAGGCCAGTCCGCAACCCGATATTCCCGCCCAGTTTGTCCGTAGGTTCAATGATGATGATCGGCGTGATCCCTTCTTCCTCCAGAAACAGTGCGGTTTCCATCCCCACCAATCCAGCTCCGATCAGAACTGTCGGTCCCTTCCTCAGAATGGTTTTCCCGGAAAGCACATCGATAGCCGTGCATACATGTTTTTTGTCCGCACCCGGGGTAAAAGGAACGGCAGGCTCCGCACCCGTTGCGATGATCACGGCATCAGGATTGATCCGCTTGATCAAGTCAGTCGTAACGGCCGTCCCCATCCGGATCTCAACGTCCGATTTTCTCAGCTGGCCTTCAAGATAATTGATGATCCCCAAAAATTCCTTCTTATGATGGGGCCTGGAGGCATAGTTGATCTGTCCGCCCATCTGATCGCTCTTCTCGCACAGGATCACCTTGTGTCCGCGCAGAGAGGCCACCCGCGCCGCTTCCATGCCGGCTGGGCCCGCCCCCACAACCAGGACTTTCTTGGTTTTTGGCGCCGGCTTGATTCTCAATTCGCTCTCCCTCCCAGCCTCCGGATTGATGGCGCAGGTGATCGGGAGATTGGTCGCCAACTGGTCGGAGCAACTCATGCAGGCCGGACAGATTCGGATATCGTCGACCCGGCCTTCCAGCGCCTTCATCGGCCAATAGGGATCAGCGTGTAACGCCCGTCCCAACGAAATGAAGTCCGCCTTGCCCGCTGCCAGGATCTCCTCGGCCAGATCGGGATGATTGATCCTGCCCACAATCGAAACCGGAATCTTCACATTCTGTTTGATCTTCCAACCGTCCTCCACGAGACAGCCTCGAGGAAAGGCCATCGACTGGGCAATCCAGCCCACCGACTCGTAGATCCCGGAGGAAACATCAATCAGATCGATACCCGCCTGCTCCAAGGCGATCGAGAACCGGACCGAATCTTCGATGGCCAGTCCGCCTTCCAGTTTTTCTTCACCGCTCATCCGATAGGCGATGGGCACCTTGTCCCCCACGACGCTGCGGATCTTGGCTAGGACCTCCAGGGGGAAACGCATACGGTTCTCGAAAGAGCCGCCATATTGATCGCTTCGCTTGTTGCTGAAGAGGGACAGGAACTGACCAACCATGTAACCGTGGGCGCCGTGGATCATCATGACGTCGAATCCCGCCTCTACAGCCCGGTGGGCGGCCTCTCCGTACATCTCGATCTGGTCCTGAATCTCCACCAGCGTTAATGACCTCGGCATGTCCCCACCCGCCAAGGTCTTGCAGGGCACGCTTGAAGGGGCGATCGGCTGCCTGCCGGTAATGTACGACGACGCCTCCCGACCTGCCGAGTAGAGATGGGCCACGATCATGGCGCCGTGCTTATGGGCCGCACCAACCATCCGCTTTAGCCCTGGAATCATTCTGTCGTTGTGGATCCCCAACTGTCGTATATGTCCTCGACCCACAGGGTCCACATAGATCGACTCTATGTTGATCAGGCCGACACCGCCTTTGGCCCTTTCCTCCACGTAGTCGATATACCGTTGTGTAACCGAACCATCGGTGTTTGCATAATTTCTTTCGCAGGGAGCACTGATGAGACGATTTTTAAGTGTGACCCCTCTTAGCGTGTAAGGCTCAAAAAGATGTTTGTAGTTCATATCTTATCTTCCTTAATAGTCTTTTGTTAATTTCCTCCTTTATGTTTCTCGGACGGTTTCCTCAACAACACTCGCCGACAAAAAGGTAGACGCCCTGTCGGCCGGCAGGGTCCTTGAGACCGCATCTGCATAGCTCTACCTTCCAGGTTACAATCCGTTTCAGTCATCACGACCGACTTCGAAAATTTCGCTGTTGTAAAACTCACCGAAGAGTTCCTGTTCTGAAGGTCTATCCTCCGGGATCGGTCTGCTGACCCAAGTCACATTCATGTAATGCTTGAGATGGATGTTCTCGCAGGTAGCATTACCGCCCCAGTAACCGCAACCTAGGCTACCGGTCATCGGCATGCCGTTGGTGAAGGATCCCGCATTGGCCTTAGACTGGGCCTGTCTGACCATCATACGGCAGACGGGGGCCACCAGCGCCAAACGGTGGATGTGGTCGTCATTGAAGGAGTAGATGCCGCATGAATGGCCCTTCCCGCCGACATCGTAGATCTGGCGTACCATGTCCAGGGCCACCTCGAATTCGCCGCTGTATTTGAAAATCGCCAGCATGGTGCCAAGTTTTTCACCCGAGAACAAATGCTCCTTGCCAATATTATCCTCCTTAACGATGAGGAACGTCTTGCCCTCGGGAAGCTTGAAACCGGCCATTTCACCGACTTTCCATGCCGGACGGGCAACCGTTTTTGAGATTCGATGTCCCTCATCATCCCACCACACTTTCCTGACCAGTTCCTTCTCCGCATCGGAGCAAAGGTATCCGCCTTCTTTCTGGAGCCGCTCCAGAAACCGATCGTAGATGGATTCATGGACTACGAGGTTTCCGTCCGCTGAACAGCCGGAACCGTTGTCGTTGGTCTTGCTCTCGCGGGTGTTCCTCGCCGCTTGCTCGACATCCGCCGTTTCATCGATCACCATTGTTGAGTTTCCAGGTCCCACGCCAAGGGCCGGTTTGCCGGAACTGTAGGCAGCCTTCACCATCGGTCCGCCGCCCGTGGCTACAGTCAAATCGCAGATAGACATCAATTTCTGCGCCATCGGGATACTCGGCTGCGCGACGCATTGGAGAAGGTCCTCTGGCGCACCCGCCTTCCTGAGCGCCTTGCGCATCAGGCGCACGGCTTCATTGGTGCTCTTCTTGCTGGACGGATGAGGCCCAAAAATCACGGCATCTTTGCATTTAATGGCGTAAATGGCGATTCCCATGGGGGTATTAATGGGGTTGGTTGTCGGTATTAGCGCGCAGACGATCCCGGCGGGCTTGGCATACTTGGTGATCCCCTTCTCGGGAATCTCCTCGATGATCCCCATGCTCTTCTGGCGGAGGGCGTCCCTGAGGATACCCAGAACCTTGAAGCGTCGGGTCGGCGCCCGGTCTCCAATGTCGCTTTCATCGACTGCCATGTTGGTCAACTGGATGGCGTTTTTCTCGTTGCCGATCTGCCAACCGACCGCTTGGCATAACCGGTCGACCTGCTTCTGGTCGTAGTGTTCGATCGCCTTCATCGCTTTCTTAGCCCGCACCAACATTTCCTGGGCAAGCTTTTTTTCTTCCTCTGTCAGTACCTTAGCCATATCTCCTCCTCTACCCAACCCATTTTTATACTAACGATGTTCTCATTATAGACAACTATGTTGAATATTGTGATTCATACTAATTCCGCTAAAATACATTTGTCAAGAAAATAGTAAACTACCATCGACCTTGTCGGTGGCTTTGTTCAATGACGACAACTCCGGACAATGTCATTTGCTGTTGTCATTCCATAGCCTAGGCTGTTCTTCTCGAATTTGTTCCTCTGATTGCTCTTTCACATGATTTCTGTATCACGGTGCTGTTGATGCACACGGTACTGACGAAATACCCTCGTGCCCAGATATGCAGGCCCCAGTACTTTTTCCCTAATTCCGGAAACTCCTTACGCAGATACTCCACGCTTTTCCCCTTCAGCATCTTCATCACGAACGCCGGAGAGTGCTTCGGCGGTACCGATAAATACATATGCACATGATCCTGGCATATCGCACCTTCTATAACCGTGATATCCAGCCACTCGCATAACTCCATCAGAATCTCGCGGAGCCGTGGCTTGATCTCCTTCACCAAAACATGATAGAAATATTTCAGATAATTGTGATTTTCCGTGGCTATGCAATATGTATTTTATTGATTCTTTTGCGTATTGCTGCCTTTTGGGCTACATAACCGGACATATCATCTGCTCGTGAAACCGAGTAAATTTATTCTTGACAAATTTATTATAGCGGAATTAGTATGAATCACAATATTCAACATAGTTGTCTATAATGAGAACATCGTTAGTATAAAAATGGGTTGGGCAGACTAACTTTATGGTGACAAAAGATGACTCTTTCATCTCTAAAAAAATTATACAAAATACTTGATGTCTTCGGTACAGCAGATACTGAATTGAGGGTTACGGACATCAGTCGACAAGCATGCCTAGATAAAAGCACTGTCTCGCGGATCCTTGCGTCGCTTTCATCGGCGGGTTACCTTGAAAAAAATGAATCAAACAAAACGTATAGTTTAAGTTGGAAGTTGCTTAAACTTGGGAATGCTGTAATGAGTAGGTATTTCGATATTAGAGTTGCAGCAATTCCTTTTTTAGATGAACTGGCGAAACAGACGGATGAAATAGTTCATTTGGGAGTTTTAGACAAGAACGAAGTTGTGTCCCTTGAGAAAAGAGGGCGAAGCCGAGCCTTAACTATAGGCACGCAAGTCGGTGGAAGAGCTCCAGTTCATGGATCCTCCCTAGGGAAAATGCTCATCTCTAATATGACGGAGGAGGAGCTATTAGGAACTTTTGGTCGTACACCTCTTGTACGATTAACAAATAAAACTATTTTCAATATATCCGAATTGTTAAAAGAAGTGAGAAAGATCAAAAAGCAGGGTTATGCTTTCGATGACGGGGAGTGTCACGAGGGGGTTCAATGCTTGGCCGCCCCTATTAAAGATAGCAGCGGGACCATCATTGCAGCTATTAGCGTGAGCGTTCCAAAACAAAGAATGAGTAGAACAAAGAGAGAGGAAATCCGAGTGCTTGTTCTGCAAACCGCAGAGTCAATTTCACAACGGATTTGTATGAAACTATTTTGAAGAGTAGGCCATGACCCGCTTCAGGTAGACCTCGCTCTTTCTGGCGATCTCCCGGGCCCCGTAGCCAAAATCGAAGGCCTCGACGGAGAGCCACCCGTCGTATCCCGCTTCGCGCAGGGCCGCGATGATCGGTTCATAGCGGATCTTACCCATGCCCGGCCCCAGCAGATTGGGGTCGTTGACGTGGAAGTGGGCCAGGTGCCTTGCCGATTCCAGGATGATCTGCGGGATCGGCTTGTACTCATAGCTCATGGCCTTGACATCCAGTTGCAGACGGAAATTGGTGTGGTTGATCCGCTCGATCAGCTCCACGGCATCGGCGGCGCATGTGAGAAAATCGGTTTCGCGCGTGCTGAGGGGCTCGATCGCGAGCGTCACGCCGCGCTCTGCCGCGGACTCCAGGCAGGGCGTGAAGACTTCCGCCGCGTACCCCATCGCCTGCTCGCGCCTCACGCCGGGCAGCAAGCTCCGCTGCTTCGGCGAACCGATCACCATCACCTTTCCCCCCAGGTCCGCGCAGAGGCCGACGAGTTCCGCGAAATACCGGGCCGTTTCCCTTCGGATACCCGAATCCGGGTGTGTGATGTAAAGCCTCGGCGGTTTCGTTAACAGCCAGTGCAGGCCGATAATCTCCAGCCCCCGTGATCCGGCCGATTCGCGCAGCGCCGCCCGCCGCTGCTGTGTGATTCCTTCCGCGCGGTCGGCCAGCGTGAAGGGCGCCACCTCGATGCCCTGGTAGCCAACTGAGCGCACAAAATCGCAAAGCTTTTCCCACGGCCAGTTCTCGAACAGCTCGTTGCAGATGCCGAATTTCATTTTGCCTTTCCCTGCGCTTTCCATGGGGATTTTAATGGGCGCCCGCCGATGCAAAATTCCCGAAAAACTACAACCTGCGCAGATGGAATCCACTGTCCACGTTGATAACTTCCCCGGTCGACAGCGGAAAGCAATCCTGAGCAATGGCGACTACCGCGCGCGCGACTTCTTCCGGTTCGCCCCACCGGGCAATCGGCGTTAATCCGTCAGCGATCATCCGTTCGTATTTATCCCATACAGGGCTGGTCATATCGGTGCGAATGAAGCCGGGCCGCAACTCGTAAACATTGATCCCGCACTCCGCCAGGCGGTGGGCGAAAAGTGCGGTCATCATTCCCATTCCGGCCTTGGAGAGGCAGTATTCGCCGCGGCTCGTGCTGCTCGTATAGGCACTGATCGAGCCGATGTTGATGATTCGGGCCTTTTCGATTTTGAGTTCGATCATCCGCCGCACGACGAGCTGGGTGAGGAACAAAGGCCCCTTGAGATTTGTCGCCATTACCTCATCGTAACTCGATTCCGTCATTTCGAGCAAATCCACCCGCCGCCGCGGCCCCATTGCGGCATTGTTCACGAGAAGGTCGATCCGTGCGAACGTCTCCAGCGTCTGCGCGACCAACCGCGCGCGGTCCGCCGAATCCGCGATGTCGGCCTGAATGGGGATGCCTTTCCCCCCGACTTCTTCCACCAGTTTCAGCGCTTCTTTGGCCGCATCCTCATTGGCGCGATAGTTGATGACGACGCGCCATTTCTCTTTCGCCAGTGCGACCGCAATCGCGCGGCCGATGCCGCGCGCGGCACCCGTGACTAGCGCTACCCGTTCATTCATATTCGGCCGCCTTGCCCAGCGCTTCGAGGAAGAAGAATTCGCCCCACATGACGCTTTCGTCCACGCCCAGCCCTTTTTTCTGATGATACATCCCGTGCATGAGGATGCCCTCCCACCCCAGTGTTTCATCCGCCAGAAATTGCGGCGTGGTCAAGGTGTCGAGGATCCGGAAGGCATAATCACGGTAGAGCCGTTTGCGTGCCGCATCACCCGTCAGCTTCGCGAGGTTCAGCATCCCGCTTGCGGCGATCGCGGCGGCGGAACTCTCGTACGGGAGTGCGGGGTTAGGTTCGTCCCAGTCGTTCGGCGGAATGCCGTGGCTGGGCGTGCGTTCGATGTAGTAATCGGCGCAAGCCTCCGCCGTCTGCAGGAAACGGACGTCTCGCGTAAAGGAGTACGCCGTCCCGAAGCCGTACAGTGCCCAGGCCAGACCGCGGGCCCAGGACGAATCGTTTCGCCATCCCTGGTGGGTCGTCTGCCGCAGGAACTCGCCCGTCTGCGTATCGAAGATCCCCTCGTGCGACGTGCCGCCGTCGCCGCGGACAAGGTACTTGCGCGTTGTCAGGCAATGATCCGTTGCCTTTTGAAACAGCTTGACGTCGCCGGACTGCTCCGCCGCATAAAAGACGATGCCGACGTTCATCATGACGTCGACAAACAGGCTCTCCTCCGCGACAAAGGAGCGAAGGTACCGGCCCTTCTCGCGGAAGCGCAGCCCCATCGTCCGCCCTGCCTCGATCACGACCTTTTGGATCGCGGGATCGCCGGTCAGATCATACCACCGCTTCCACGTGGACCAGAACAGGAAGCCAATGTCGTGGACGGTGCGGTCGGTTTTGCGCTCCTCGATCAGGCGGGAATAGTGTTCGGCCTTGCCGCGCCAATAGTCATCGTGCGTCCGCTCGTACAGCAGCCAGAGCTGCCCGCCGAGAAACCCCTCGCACCAGTTCGTCCACGCCTCGCCGCCGTGGATCCATTTGCCGTTCACAGTGTAGATCGGAAAATGGTCGGGGTGCGTCTCGATCAGATGGCGCAGCTGCCGCTGCGCAAAGGCGAATGTCCGGTCCGTTTTTGGTCTGAGGTCTGTCATGTTTCCCCCGGTTTGATTACGTTTTAGCCGTCCGTCGGTCTTTTACAGCTTGAACAGGTTGGGAAGGAACAGGATCAGCCAGGGCCAGAAGGCGATCACCACCAGATCGATCACCAGGATCGAGATGTAAGGAATCAGGGGGCGTATGGTGTCCGTCAGACTGATCCGGGCCAGACTGCAGATGATCACCAGACACAGGCCGATGGGAGGGGCGACGTTCGATATTCCCACCACCGCGATAACCAGGACTCCGAAATGGATGGGATGGATACCCAGGGAGATGGCGATGGGGTAGAGGATGGGGAAGAAGATGAGAATGGCCGGCAGGCCGTCGAGGATCATCCCGAAAAAAAGGAAAAGGGCGATCGTCAGAATCAAAAAAACGGCCCGGCCTTCGGACACGGATCCAATAAAATTTCCGAGGATATTCGGAACCTGGTGGGTCGCCAGGATCCAGGAAAACCCGGAAGCGGCCCCTACCAGCAGGCACACCACCCCGGTCAGGATCGCCGTATCGACCAGGGTCTTCTCCACATCCTTCAGGGTGATCTCCTTATAGACGAACACCGAGACTATAAAAGCATAGATCGTGGCCACGGAGGCGGCTTCGGTCGCCGTAAAGATCCCGCTGAAGATCCCCCCGAAGATGATGACCGGCATCATCAGGGGAATTACACTGTCGCGAAACGAGGCCATGATGCTCCTCAACGAGGCCCGCTTTCCTTCCGCCCCGGGGAGGATCCCCTTGACGGATTGAATATAGATGACGATCATCAGCGTGGCGGCCATCAGAAAGCCGGGGAGGAACCCCCCCATGAAGAGGCCCGCGATGGAAATATTGGCCATTGCGCCCAGGACCACCATATTCAAACAGGGGGGGATCAGCATGCCCATACCCGTGGCCGCCGCCACGATGGCCGCCGCCCGGGGAGGCGTATAACCCGCCTTGGCCATGGAGGGTAAAAGAAGGGACCCGATCGCCGATGCATCGGCGATGGAAGAGCCGGAAATCCCCGAAAAGAATATTTCCGCGACAACCACGACAAATCCCAATCCCCCCCGGATATGTCCCACCAGGTTCTTGGCAAACTGGATCAACCGCTGCGAAATCCCGCCCTGTTCCATAAATCCGCCGGCAAGGATGAACAGGGGGATGGCCAGAAAGGGGAAGGTGTCAATCCCGGAATAGAGCTTCAAGGTCACAGTGGAGATGGGAATAGCCCCCTGCCAGAGCAGGGCCAGGATGCATGCCAGGGTCATGGAGAACGCCACGGGAACATTGACCACCAAGAAAATACCGAAGGTGCAAAGGAGGATGTATATGGTTCCCATCGGTTAGCCCCTCTCCGTTTTTTGGCCCCTGAGCCGTTGAACTTCCCGCTGGATCAGATAGATGAGGATCAATAAACCGCTGATGGGAATAGGGAGATAAGCCCAGACATAAGACAAATCCATCGATGAATAGACCCGGGTGTAATTGAATTGAATTGCCCTGTACCCCTCGGTAATCATAACCACAGCGACGATGCCCACAATGACGGGAACCACCGCCATCTCTATCCAGTAGCGCGTTCCGGCGGACAGCTTCTTCACCACCAGCTCGATCCCGAAATGGCGCGACCGCTTGACTCCCACCGCCGCTCCGAGAAACGCCACCCACTGGAAGAGAAGCATGGCCAGATCTTCCGACCAGGACAAGGGGGCTTTCAAGATAAACCGGTTGAACACCTGCAGGAAGACCACGACGGCCAGGGCCGTAACCAGGGCCATACAGACTCCTTCTACCAGATTATCCAGTACTTTTTTCACTTTAAACTCCCCTTTACCCCTCATCAATAAACGGGGGAGCCATGATTTTTGTGAAACCAGGCTCCCCCGTCCCGTCACCGGCTATTTCCTGTTTACGGCTTGAACCTCTTCTAACAGCGCGTTTCCGAAGTTGTATTTTTTTCCGAAGGATTCATAGACCGGTTTGATCCGATTTTTGAAGGCCTGTTTGTCGACATCGGTGATGATCTGCACGCCCTTTTCCTTCGCCCACCCCAGCGCTTTGTCTTCATCAGCCGTATAGATCTGGATGAAATATTTTTCCGCTTCCGCCGCCGCGGCCTTGACTTGAACCTGGAGATCCTTGGGGATGGAATCCCACCACTTCTTGCTCGCCATCAGAGGCGTGGGGAGCCAGAACTGCTGGGTCATCGAGTAAACCTTGCAGACCTCCCAGTGTCTCGAGGTCCAGAAGAGAACGGGCGAGTTCTCGGCCCCGTCGATCACCTTCTGCTGCAGGGCGAGATAGACTTCGCCCCAGGCCGTGGGGGTGGCGATGCCGCCCATCTCATTGATGGCCTGGATTTGAATGGCGCTGGGCTGCACCCGGATCTTCAGGCCCTTCAAGTCTTCGGGTTTGCGGACGGGTTTATCCACCGTATAGATGTTCCGCCCGCCGTCGTCCGCCCACATCATCCCCACGAGGTTCTGCTTGGCATAAATTTCATTGAAGAATTTCGTGCCGACCGGACTCTTGAACACTCGCCACATTTCCTCCCGGTTCTGGAAGAGATAGGGCAGATCGAACACATAAACCTCCGGAATCCATTCCCCGGTAAAAGAGGTGGGCAACTTGGCCATCTCCACGTTGCCCATCTGCATGCCCAGATAGAGGTCCTTGGTCTGGCCCAGCTGTCCGCTGTGATATACCTGGATCTCGACCCGGCCGTTGGTTTTTTCTTTCACCTTGTCGGCGAAATACACCCAGGAGCGGGTGTGGGGATGATCCGGAGTGAGGACATCCGCCAGTTTGGCCACGTACTTCTTCTCTTGAGCCTGGGCGCCGCCTGCGAGAACGGCCATTGCTAAGGCCCCAATCAAAAGGTAACACAAAATCGTCGTAACTTTTTTCATCTGAAACCTCCTTCATTGGTTTTGGTATGTACGTCCCGTCCTGATCCTAATATTTTATCCAGTTCGACCCGCATCCCCTGCTCCGCCGAAAGGTAGCCGGCATAGATCGCCTTGACCGTATCGATCGCCAGATCCAGCCCGGAGACGGGCTCCTTTCCCATGAGGATACAGTCCGCAAAATCCTCCAGCTCCTGGGGATAGCCACGAACCCAATCCTCATCCGGGCTGGCAAAGTTCCAGCCGGCTTTCGTCTCCAGCTTCTCGGCGATATACTCGTCGCCGAAGATATGGGGCTCCGGCGCATAGGCCACCACGGTGTCGCTGGGATTGATGTTCACCTGCACCACCGCATTCGACATATAGACGGTCATGGTATTGCGGACCCCGCCGAGAACCCCGTCGGAAGCGGTGACGACCGCCTGGGAGCCGTCCTCAAAATTCATGATCATCGTAGCCCAGTCTTCCACGTCCTCCCAAGCGCTGACGATCCACTTTTTTGGTTCTTTCCGGAAAGACTCCATAAGGGTGTGCCGTCCGACTTCGGCGGTCACGGATTTGAGCCCGATCCCCTTTTCTTCCTTCAATTTCCCTTCGTAGGCTTTCAGGTGTAAAACAGCGGATACGGGGTGGGCTCCCAATCTCAAAAGGGCGCCTCCCCCGGCATACTTCCACTTCCGGGAATAGGCTGCGTGCGACCCGGAATGGCTCTCTTCCCCCCGGATGTCCATGACCGTTCCCTTGCTGACCTTGATCAGATTTTTCAGCTTGGCCACGGGCGGGGCGTAGACCCAGTTTTCCGCATAGCAGAATTTGACCCTGTTCTCCCGGATGGCCCCGGCCACCGCCTCACAATTCGCCAGGGCCTCGCGGAACATGGTCCCGCGGTCCACGGTCAGCCCCACCAGTTCTTCCGGCCGATCTTTGCCGAAATAACCCGTCAGAGGCTTTTCGCAGATCACGTGTTTTCCGGCCCGGGCCGCCAGGATGACGAATTCGTGATGCAGGTCGGAGGGGACACAGATATCGACGGCATCAATATCCTCTCGATCCAAGAGGCGCCGGTAGTCATCGAAAAATTGAGGGATCCCGAATCTGTTCGCAAATGCCTCGGCACTCTCTTTTGTCCGGGACGCTACCGCCAGAATTTCAACCTTCGAGCCCCGCAGGGGCTTGTAATTATGCAGATGCAGATGGGCCGCAAATTGAGCCCCGATGATTCCAATTCGCAGGGGTGGCATGAATACTTCCCTTTCCGCGGTTTCAGGGATTTGTTCATTCCTTCAAAAGAGACAGGGGGATACTGGTTTGGCAAGGATCTGTTTTTATTGCGCCTCAGCATACGCACGACATTGCCTTATGTCAAGAAGCATCTTTCACATAAGTATCTTTCACAAATACCCTGAACAGGAGGATTCTCCCACACTTGCATTTCTGCTCCCGGTTTCCCGGGGAAAGTTCTCTTGTTCCTTTCCGGGTTCATGGGAATCGGGGGTATCAGCAGGATGTCCGCCGGAGGCTGAAATTTTGATTCACCGCCTTGAAAGGGTGATGGTTGCCAATGCGTGTTTTGAATGGTATAAAAAAAACGGGGAGGTTCCGAGAACCTCCCCGTTTTCAGGAGTGGAAAACCCGCCGGTCTTCCTTGGGTCGTTTTACTGTCGGCTGATCGTGCCCGCGTTCAGTCAACTGGTGTTTTCGGTTAGACAATGATGCATCTCCTGTGCCAGCGGCGCGAAAAATTTGTAACACATCGGAATCGATTAATATTATCAAGTCAGGCTGTTTCGGCGGCCCCTCCGAAGGCGGAAAACGCGCGGCAAGAATTGTCGCCATCCCCCGAAGCTATCGACAAAATCAATTTAGAAACATGCCCTTACATGCATAAGCCGGTTGTGGCCGGCAATCGACAAAAATGTCGAAATGCCCGCCGGGGCGGTTCCGGTCCTGCGACTCTTCAGGGTGATGCAAGAAATCGTTGACTTTTCGGGCGAATGACCTATGATGACACCCACAATTTCCCGCGGCTTTCCGGCTTCGGTAAGGGGTGATCCTGTCCTTGCCTGCCGGTTTGGCGATGGCTTTGAAAAGGAAAATCGAGGCCGTCTCGTTGTGATCAAGGATATGCATGATGAGCCCTGAAAAGAAGGTCGTCTGGCAACAGCAATTCCCCCGTTTCAACCGCCCCTTTCTCCAGCCTCTGGCCGTCGGCCTCGTCTGCGCCGTCTTGATAGCCCTCATCCTGATGATGGGGATCATGGACCTCCGGCGGAGCGAACGGACCCTCATCGGCTTCATGGAAGACCAGGGAAATCGGATCATCGAGGTGGTCGAGCGGCTCACCGAGGAGAACCTGAAAACCATGATCATCGCTTCGCAGAGGACGACGGGAGGCGCTTTCGTCCCTCTGAGCGAGCAGGTTCTCACCCCGCAAAAGCTTCTCACGGATGCGATCGTCGCAATGGGGCGCGAGATCGACAACCGGTGGAAAAGGGAGCATCTGAGCGAGGCCTATATCCGCAAATACGCGCAGGAAAAAAACCTCTATCTGGTGGCCGTCCTCAATGGCTGGGGGGATGTGATCTTCCAGAGCCGGACGCTTCCGGACAACCTTTTCGACGGAAAGGTGCCCGCGATGACCGCGGATCGTTCGAAGAAGACCGCCGATCTGATCAGCCGTCTCAACCAGCTCAACCGTTTGAAGAAGATCGGTTTTATTGCCCTCAGCCGAAAAGACAAAAGCGGGACGATCATCCTTGCCCTGGACCGCGACAGCCTCCGGTACTGGGGGACGCGGGTTTCCGTAGAAAAGGCAATGGAAAAGTTAGGTGAAGGACAGGGCATCGTCTATCTCACCGTTCGGGACAAGAAGGCGATGCCTCTGGGGAATGCCGGAGAACTTCCCCCGGAGCGGACAAAGGAAGATCCGCTGTTCCCAAAGATCCTCGCCGGGGCCGTGACGTTCGAGAGCCGGAAGGTGAGTTTTGGCGGGAAGAGCCTGTTGGAGATTGTCGCTCCCTTCCGTCTGGGCGGCGAGATCGCCGGGATCGTCCGCGTCGGGCTGGAACGGGGGAACACCGATCAGATCCTCGACGAGAACCGGCGGAACATGTTCATCTTCCTATCCTTCGTCGTCCTGATTGCGCTCTTGTCGATGTGGCTTCTTTACCACAACCAGAACCGTCACCTGGCGGGGGTTGTGGAGATGACGAGACAACTTGGAAAGGCGGAGCGGCTCTCCTCCCTAGGGCAACTCGCCGCCGGGGTGGCGCACGAGATCCGCAATCCCCTGAATGCAATTAGCATGGCGAGCCAGCGGCTGAAGCGGGAGTATATGCCCGAAGATGAGGAAAAGAACAAGGAATTCGGGACCCTGACCGGAGTGATCCGCGACGAGATCCGGCGGCTCAACGGGATCATCGAGGAGTTTCTGACCTTCTCGAAGAGTCGGCGCCTGGAGCTTCACGACTGTCCCGTTCAGGAGGTCCTCCGGAAGATCACGACCCTGATCTCCGAGGAGGCCGCCGCCAGGGGCATCAGCCTCCGGACCGACTGGGGAAACAAGCCGATCGTCATCCCGATGGACATGGACAAGCTCCAGCAGGCCCTGTTCAATTTCGTCAAGAACGCGATGGAGTCGATCAGCGGGGATGGGATCGTCACCCTTTCCATCCGGAATGCGGAGAATGGCCGCGTGAGCATCCGGGTCACCGATACGGGGTGCGGGATGATCACCGAGGAGGTGGATCGGATCTTCAACCCCGAATACACGACCAAGGAGAAGGGGCTGGGGCTCGGCCTTCCCCTTGCGCACGAGATCATCCGCGGCCACGGGGGCGAGATCCGCGTCCTGAGCCGGAAAGGGGAGGGGACGACCTTCGAGATCCTGCTTCCCTCGGAGAGACACAACGACAAGGGGGCGAAAAGCTCATGAAGAAGCTTAACATCCTGGTGGTGGAAGACGGCCGGTCGCAGCGGGAGATGCTCCGGGATTTCCTCCGGAAGGAGGGCCACACCGTCGGCGAGGCCGAAAACGGCGAACGGGCGGTGCAGCGGGTCCGGGAAGGCCATTACGACCTGCTTCTCCTCGACTACAAGATGCCCGGGATGGACGGGATGCAGGTCCTCCAGGCGGTGAAAGGGATCAATCCCGAGATCGACGTTGTTATCATCACGGCCTACGGGACCATCGATATGGCCGTGGACGCGATGAAGGCGGGCGCCCTGGACTACATTACCAAACCCGTGGAGTTCGAAGAGCTCCTGCTTCTGGTGGACCGCGTTTCGGAGCGGCGGACGCTGCTCAAGGAGAACGAGATCCTCCGCGAGCAGTTGGGCGAAAAGGGGGTGACGACGGACCGGATCATCTACCGGAGCGAGAAGATGAGCGCCCTGATCAACATGGCCGGACGGGTGGCTGCGAGCCGCGCCACCGTTCTCCTCCAGGGGGAGAGCGGAACGGGAAAGGAGCTCCTCGCACGGCTGATCCATCACCTGAGCCCGCGTGCGGCGCGGCGGATCATCGCCGTGAACTGCGGCGCCCTGCATGAGAATCTCTTAGAGAGCGAGCTTTTCGGCCACGAGAAGGGGGCCTTCACGGGGGCGACGGCACGGCGGATCGGCCGGTTCGAAGAGGCGGACGGGGGGACCCTCTTCCTCGACGAAATCGGCGAGCTCTCGCCGCAGGTCCAGGTCAAACTCCTCCGTTTCCTCCAGGAACACGAGTTCCAGCGCCTCGGCGGGAACCAGACGCTCCGCACCGATGTCCGGGTGATCAGTGCGACCAACCGCGAACTGGAGCAAAGGGTAAAAGAGGGGGCCTTCCGGGATGACCTCTTCTACCGCCTGAACGTCGTTTTGATGTCCCTCCCGCCGCTTCGGGAGCGAAAGGAGGACATCCCGATTCTGATTGACCATTTCCTCAAGCGGTACGCGGAGGAGAACGGGAAGGAGATCGCGGGACTCAGCAGCGAGGCGCAGGACGTCCTCCTCAAGTACGACTACCCCGGGAACGTCCGGGAGTTGGAGAACATCATCGAGCGGGCCGTCGTCATCGCCCGGGAGGATGTGATCTCCGTGGAGGACCTCCCCTTCAGCGAAAGCATGGAGGAGACCACGGAGAGTCGGAAGGCGGAGGAAGGGCTGCTCCGCGGATCGATCGAGGAACTGGAGAAGAAGCTGATCGTCGAGGCGATGGAGAAGGCGGGCGACCACCAGATCCGCGCCGCCGAGTTCCTCGGGATCAGCGAGCGGATGCTCCGCTACAAGCTCAAAAAGTACGGACTGAAGGCGTCGTAAAGAACCGTTTTCCTACCTGCGATAGATGGGTCGCGGGTTTGATGGTCAAGAACTGACGCAAAACAGTTTCAGACAGCACGGAGACGGTAAAATGCCACGTATATTCGATAATATCGAGGAGGAGCTTCTCCCGGCGCTCCGCGAAACGATCATGCTTTCCGACCGCGCTGACTTCTGCGTCGGTTACTTCAATCTCCGCGGCTGGAAGGCCCTGGATTCCTGCATCGAACGATGGTCCGGCGGGGATGGCCATTGCTGCCGACTCCTCGTAGGGATGCAGCGGATGCCACAGGAAGAGATCCGTGCCCTGCTCGGTTTGATGAAGGATGATGAGCAGATCGATCAGGCGACGGCCCTGCGCCTCAAGAAGGAACTGGTCGAGAGGTTCAAGGAACAACTTACGGTTGGCGCGCCTACCAACGAAGATGAGGCAGGGCTTCGTCGCTTGGCTGCCCAAATCAAAGCCAAAAAGGTGGTCGTAAAACTCTTCCTGCGCCACCCCCTGCATGCAAAACTCTATCTGCATTTTCGCCCCGATCCGATTAATCCGATCGTCGGCTATTTAGGCAGCAGCAACCTGACGCTTGCCGGGCTTGCTCGGCAGGGAGAGCTGAACATCGATGTCCTTGATCACGACGCCGGTAAAAAGCTGGCGAAATGGTTTGAAGATCGCTGGAACGACCGCTGGTGTATCGACATCTCCGCCGATCTGGTCAAGGTTGTGGAACAAAGCTGGGCGCGGGAGGAACTGATCCCCCCTTACCATATCTATGTAAAGATGGCCTACCATCTTGCGCGCGAGGCCCGCGAGGGCATTTCGGAGTTTCATTTGCCGCCGGAACTGAAAGACAAGCTCTTCGGTTTCCAGGAAGCGGCGGTGAAGATCGCGGCGCATCACCTCCTCAAACGAGGCGGCGTACTCATCGGAGATGTGGTCGGTTTGGGCAAGACGCTGATGGCGACGGCCCTGGCGCGGATCTTTGAAGACGACTACGATCTGGAAACGCTCATCATCTGCCCCAAGAACCTTCTGCCCATGTGGAACGACTACCGCGAACGCTACCACCTGCGCGGGAAGATCCTGTCGCTCAGCCTTGCCACCCGGGAACTGCCTGACATGCGACGTTATCGCCTCGTGGTGATCGACGAAAGTCACAATCTCCGCAACCGGGAGGGGAGACGCTACAGCGTCATCCTTGACTACATTAGGAAGAACGACTGTAAATGCGTTCTGCTCTCCGCGACGCCCTACAACAAGACCTATCTCGATCTGTCCAATCAGCTCCGGCTCTTTCTGCCGGAGGAGCAGGAACTCCACATCCGTCCGGAGAACCTCCTCAACGAAATGGGTGAAACGGAATTCATCCGCCGGCATCAATGTCGGCCGCACACACTTGCAGCCTTCGAAAAGAGCAAATATGCCGATGACTGGCGCGAGCTCATGCGCCTCTATCTGGTCCGGCGGACGCGCAGCTTCATTATGGAGAATTACGCCGAGATCGATCCGGCAAACGGACGGAAGTATCTACTTCTCAAAGATGATCGGCCCTATTACTTCCCCACCCGCGTGCCGAAAACAGCCCGTTTCGCGATCGACGAGAAAGGCGGACGGGACCCGTATGCACGCCTCTATTCGCCGGAGGTCGTCGATGCAATCAATGCCCTTCATCTGCCCCGCTATGGTCTGGGCAATTATGTCGCCCCGTCGCCCGATACGCCACCGACAAGGGACGAGACGCGGCTGCTCCAGAACCTCTCTCGCGCGGGCAAGAGGCTTATGGGGTTCTGCCGGACGAATCTCTTCAAACGTCTGGAGTCGAGCGGGCAGGCGTTTCTCCAGTCGGTCGAACGGCATATCCTCAGGAACTGCGTCTATCTCCACGCGAGCGAGACGGGGAACCCCCTGCCCATCGGCACCCAGGATGCCGGACTGCTGGACCCGCGTATCTGCGACGAAGACGCCGACGATGTTGCGGACATCTTAGAGGATGATGAAGCCGTCTGCGGGGTGGATACTGTTTCTACAATGCGGACCCCGGAGGATTTCAGACGCCGCGCCGCCGAGGCCTACAAGCGGTACGCCACCCAGGGAAGGAACCGCTTCGCATGGATTCGCCCGGAGCTTTTCGACAAGGTCATGGAGAAGAATCTCCGCACGGACACCGATGCCCTATCAGGGATTCTGGAGAAGTGCGGCGAGTGGGACCCCGCCCAGGACGCAAAATTGGACATCCTGTGCGACCTCCTGCTCCGGAAACACGCCTCTGATAAAGTGATCGTGTTCT
>PLLC01000062.1 GCA_003141195.1 Syntrophaceae bacterium | reverse complement strand
TTATTTTTCATTTTCATATAAAATAAAAATAAGAGAGGCCTGACCTATGAAATATACAGGAAGAGTATGGAAATTTGGTGATGACATCGATACGGATCTTATTATTCCCGCGCGTTATCTGACAACATCGGACCCCAACATTCTTGACGGCCACTGCATGGAGGATGCCGATCCCGATTTCGTCAGTAAAATGAAGAAGGGTGACATTATCGTCGCCGGGAAAAATTTTGGTTGCGGCTCTTCCCGCGAACACGCACCCATCGCTATCAAAGCGGTAGGGATATCCTGCGTGATTGCAAAGAGTTTTGCCCGTATCTTCTACAGAAATGCATTTAATATGGGATTGCCGATTTTCGAATCTCCCGTTTTGTGGGACAAGGTTTCTGACGGCGACCTGATTACGGTGGACTCGGATAAAGAATGGGCAAAAAAAGTGGACAACGGCTCGGCAACATTTCCTTTCAAGCCAATGCCTCCCTTCATGCGGGAACTGATGAACGCCGGTGGGTTGATGAGCTTCTTATCACGGAGGCAGTCCGGGGGGATGGCGAAATGAAGAAGTATCGCATTGCGGTCCTCCCCGGTGACGGCATCGGGCCCGAGATCGTGCGGGAGGCGGTGAAGGTCCTCGGCGGCGTCGCCGAACGGGCCGGCGTCCGTTTCGAGCTGGAGGAAGGTTTCGTCGGCGGCGCGGCCTACGACCGTTTCGGCACCCCCCTTCCCGACCAGGTGATGGAACTGGCGCTTTCGAGCGACGCCGTTTTGCTGGGCGCCGTGGGCGGTCCGAAATGGGAACCTCTCGATTACAGCGTCCGGCCGGAGCGGGGTCTCCTCGGCCTGCGATCCGGTCTCGGCCTTTATGCGAACCTTCGTCCGGTCGTCGTTTTCGAAGACCTGCTTGACGCTTCGCCGCTCAAGCCCGACATCGTCCGGGGGATCGATTTCCTCATCGTCCGGGAACTTCTGGGGGACGCCTATTTCGGCAAGCCACGCGGCGTCCGGATCGAGAACGGCCAGCGGATCGGGATCAACACGATGGTTTACACGGAGACGGAGATCCGGCGGATCGCGAAGATGGCCTTCGGGATCGCGCAGACGCGCCGAAAAAAACTCCTCTCCGTGGACAAGGCCAACGTCCTCGAAATGACGGGGCTCTGGCGGGAGGTCGTCACGGAGGTCGGCCGGGACTATCCGGATGTGGCGCTTCAGCACATGTACGTGGACAACTGCGCGATGCAGCTCATCCGGAACCCCGTCCAGTTCGACGTGATCGTGACGACGAACATGTTCGGCGATATCCTGAGCGACGAGGCGTCGATGCTGACCGGTTCGCTGGGGATGCTTCCCTCCGCGAGTCTGGGGGAGAAGACCGCCATGTACGAGCCGAGCCACGGTTCCGCCCCCGACATCGCCGGGAAGGACATTGCCAACCCCCTTGCCACGATCCTGTCGGCGGCGATGATGCTCCGGTACTCCCTGGAGATGCTGGAGGAGGCGGCCCTCGTCGAGAAGTCCGTCCGCACAGTCCTGAAGGAAGGTTTCCGGACGCAGGACATCCGCCAGGAGGGCGCCGTGGTCGTCGGCACCGCGGAGATGGGGGATCGCGTAGCGGAAAAGGTCCGGACGCTGCCGGCATAAAGGCAGACGGCGGCGATCCGTTGCCTCTTTTTTCTGAAAGCGTCACAAATGATGTTGCAGCGAATTGGGAGGAGATCATGAATCCAAATAGCCGTATCCTCAACCTGTTGCGGCAAAGGGTCCTGATTCTGGACGGTGCAATGGGGACGGAACTCCACAAGCGGGGATTGCCTGCGGGTGTCTGTCCGGAGGCTTGGTGCCTCGCCCATCCGGCGGCGGTCGCGGAGATCCACGCGGACTATCGGGAGGCCGGGGCGGACGTCGTCTACACGTCGACCTTCGGGGCGAACCGGCTCAAGATGGGCCAGTACGGCCTGACGAACGTCCGGGAGACGAACCGGTTGCTCGCCGAGATTGCGGTCAGGGCCGCGGGCAAGGGGCTCGTCGCGGGAGATATCGGCCCCACCGGCCATTTTGTCGAGCCTTTCGGCGATGTCCCCTTCGAAGATTCCGTCGCGCTTTTCCGGGAGCAGGTGCAGGGGCTCTTGGAGGGGGGCGTCGATCTTTTTGTCATCGAGACCATGATGGACATCCAGGAGGCGCGGGCCGCCCTGATTGCGGTCCGCGAGATCTCCGACCTCTTCTGCATGGTGACCATGACCTATGAAAAACACGGCCGGACGCTCAACGGCACCGATCCCGTGTCGGCGCTCGTCACCCTCCAGAGCCTGGGGGCAGATGCCGTCGGCTGCAACTGCTCCGCCGGGCCGGAGGGGATGCTCGGGCTGATCGCCGCAATGAAACCCCATGCAACCGTTCCCCTCGTCGCCAAACCGAACGCGGGACTGCCGAAACTGGTCGGGGACGCCACGGTCTTCGACCTAAGTGCCGCCGGTTTCGCCGGCTTCGGGGGATCGCTTGCAGCCGCCGGCGCGAACCTCATGGGCGGTTGCTGCGGGACGACGCCGGCCCATATCCGGGCGCTCCGGGATACCCTGACCGTCGTGAAACCGGTCGCCCCGCTCCATCGCGCTTTGGCCGCCGCAAGCTCGGCCCGGAACACCGTGATCCTCGAAGAGGGAAGACCCCTCATGGTCGTCGGCGGGCGGCTGAACGCGGCGGAGAATGAGGCCGTGCGTCAGGGGCTCCTGAGCGGGGATCCGGGACCGGCCCGGCAGACGGCGCGGGCACAGGAAAAGGAGGGGGCGCAGATTCTCCTCCTGAAGGTCGGTGCGGCCGGAGTCGACGAAACGGAGGCCACACGGCAGATCCTGGAACAGCTCGCCCCAACGACGCGTTCTTCTTTCCTGCTCGCCGCCGGACGGGTCGAAACGGTAGGGCAGACGCTCCGCTTCTATCCCGGCCGTCTTCTGGTCCGCGTCACCGAGTCGGATGCGGCGGCGCTCCTGCCTGTCATTGCGAAATACGGGGCGATACCGGTCCTTCGTATGGCGACGATGGACGGGATGCTGGTGAACCGGGCGGTGGTCCGCAAGGCCGTCGCCGACGCCCGGGCCCATGGTTTTGCGAAGGAGGAGATCGTCATCGATTGTACGCCCTCGGCGCAGAATCCGGAGGCTCTCCGGGCGGCGCTCGGAATGATTTCCTGGTGCGCGCAAAGCCTCGGCTGCCGGACGCTCCTCGACCTCACCGGTGTCGGGAAAGGATTGCCGGAGCAGTCGTGGCTTCAGGCATCCCTCCTGGCCGCGGCGCAGGCCTCGGGCCTGACGCTGGCCGTTGTCGATCCCGGGACGGCGGAACTCATGCAGATTCGTGCGGCGGGCGACCATATCCGGGGGAGAATCCTCGTGCATTTTCCACTGGCAAGTCCTGAAAAAATATGATAGGGACCCCGCAGTTACCGGAATCCGGGAGGGGAAAAATGGACCGGAAGGCAAAGGAAAGGCTGATCGAGATCATCCTCGAACGGTCGTTCAAATACAGCGACAACCCGCCCTTCACGCTCGTCTCCGGGCGGAAGAGCAACTACTATTTCAACTGCAAACCGACGACGCTCGACCCGGAGGCGATGAACCTCATCGGGGAAATCGTGTTCGCCATGCTGGCCGATTCGGATGTGACGGCGGCGGGCGGGCTGACCCTGGGGGCGGACCCGATTGCCAACGCCCTGTCCGTCATCTCCTTCCAAAAGGGAAAACCCATCCGATCCTTCATCGTCCGGAAGGATGTCAAGGATCACGGCATGATGAGCGGCGTCGAGGGAAATGTGCGGCCGGGAGACAGGGTCGCGATCCTCGACGACGTGATCACCACCGGCGGTTCCACGATTGCCGCCATCGTTCGGGCCAAGGGGGCGGGCCTGGTCATCGACCGGGTCATCGCCCTGATCGACCGCGAGGAGGAGGGGGGCCGGGAGAACATCGAGGCTCATGTCCCGCGGGTGGAAGCCGTTCTCACCCGGACGGAGATCATGCGCCGGTACCGGGGGGAAAAGATCGGGGCTCTCAATACGGTCAAAGAATAGGAAACCATGATCATACACCCATGGACGGGACGCACGATCGTGACGTCCCTGTTCTTTTTTGTTTTGCTGATCTTGGGTCCCGTGCCGGGGGCATCGGCCGCGGAAAACGAGACGATCCCGGCATCGCATTTTGCCTCGGCCGACCTTGTTCGGGGGGTTCCCCCGGGCTGGGTCCTCGACCGGAAAGCGGGGACGGTGAACCTCCGTCTGGAAAAGGCGGAAGAGGATTTCATCGTCCACCTCGTCAGCGACAGAAAATCCTCATTCGGGATCAAAAAGGAGATCCACGTCGACCTCCGGGAGTATCCCTATTTGACCTGGCAGTGGAAGGCCATCCGCCTGCCGCGGGGCGGCGACGTCCGGAAGGCCGCAACGGACGACCAGGCCGTCCAGCTCTATGTGGCCTTTCCCGCGACGGGCTTCCCGGCGGTGCTGAACACCCCCATTATCGGCTACATTTGGGACAACGAGGCCCCGCGAGGATGGACGGGACGGAGCGACCAGATTGGCGGCGGGAAACTCCGGTACATAGTGGTCCGTAACAAGACCGATCGTGTCGGGGAATGGTACGCCGAGCGCCGGAACCTCTATGAGGACTTCCAGAAACTCTTCCGGGATCTCAAGGGGGTGGATACCGTCACGTACGGGATACAGTTCCACATCAACTCCCAGTACACGAAGAGCGAGGCGGAGGGCTGCATCGGCAACGTCTTTTTCAGCCGGCAGGATACAAAAGGCATGACCACTTCCGTCCCCTTTCCCGTTGTAAGGTAGCCCCTGGCGGGATCGGCGATTCCCGCGTTCCGGAGGATCCATTTTTTCTGCAGATCCTCCGGGATGGCGACGGCCTCCCGGTACGTCACGTCCCAGCGGTGAAAATCCTTCAACCCCCTGATCCGTGTACCCTTTCGTAAAAAAGGGCAACCCTCTATTTTCCCCTATTTTTCTGATTTGAGGATCTCCCGCGCCCGGGCGATGTCCCGGTCGATCTGGGCGATCAGCTTTTCGGGACTCTCGAAGCGGACCTCGTCGCGGATCCGTTCGCTAAACAGGATCTCGATCGACTCTCCATAGATATCCTCATGAAAATCGAAGAGGTGAACCTCAATGGAGCGTTTTCCATCGGCGAAGGTCGGGTTGAAGCCGATGTTGAGGATCGCTTCGTAGCGCTTCCCCTCCCGGATGACCCGGACGGCGTAGACCCCGCGGGCCGGGACCAACTCCTTGTCGGGGACGATGTTCGCCGTCGGGAAGCCGAGGCGGACCCCCCGTTGGTTCCCGTAGATCACCCGGCCGCTGAGATTGTAGGGGCGGCCGAGAAGGGTCGCAGCGAAACGAACCTCGCCGGCGAGGAGGGCTTCCCGGATTTTTGTGCTGCTGATGACGATATCGCCGACGCAAAAGGCGTTTATCCCCTCGACCTCGAAGCCCAGCCGGCGCCCGGCTTCGGTCAGAAATGCCTCGTTTCCTTCCTTGCCCCGGCCGAAGGTGTAGTCATGGCCGATGAGAATCCGCCGGATCCGCAGCCGCTCCCGGAGGACCTCCCGGACGAACCCCTCCGCCGTCGTCCTTGCGTATTTGAGGGAAAAGGGGATCAGGATGAAGGCATCGATCCCAAGGCCGGCGAGGAGGCGGATCTTCTCCTCCGGGGAGGCGATCAGATAGAAGGGCCGCCTTTCCGGATGGAGGACCATCTTCGGGTGGGGCTCGAAACTGATCACCACGGCCGGGCGCCCCTCACGGCGCGCCTCTTCGATAAGCATCCGGAAGATGAATTGGTGGCCGAGATGGACCCCATCGAAATTGCCGATGGTCACGAAGGCCCCCTTCAGACGGTCGGGGATGTTTTCACTGCCGCGGATCACGTCCATAATAAGCGGTTGACCTCCTCCATGGGGTCGATACCATAACATCAATCACGCCAATTTCAAGCACAATTGTCATTTGCCCGGCGGCGCTGTCGGATGGCCCCGCAAAGAATTTCAGATCCCGCGGTTGGAGAACGCCGTGCCGTCATTTTCGCTTGACAATGGCAGGAGCGTCGGTGTAGATAAGCCCCCACGTTTCTGCTATGCGGACATCGCCGAAGTGGCGGAATTGGTAGACGCGCTAGGTTCAGGGTCTAGTGGGTGTACGCCTGTCCGGGTTCAAGTCCCGGCTTCGGCACCATAATAAAAGCAGGGGGTTAGGCGTTGACGGCAATAGCTTGACCCCCTTCTTTTTTGTCCATTTCTAACGGAATTCTAACGGACGCCTCAAAAAGCGAAACTTGACCGCTGATAAAATCCTTATCATTGAATAAATGCCCGTAACGATCCATTGTGATATCAATGGACGCATGACCCAATTGTGTTGACAGATATTTGATGTTTTGGCCATACTGAATCCGCATGGATGCGTTTGAGTGTCGAAGGCTGTGGAAGGTAACATGTCTCAATCCTGCACGTCTAAGGGCAGGCTTAAAGTGATTCTTAAAAACGGTGTAATGGTTTGAGGGTTCTCCGTCAGTATTTGGAAAAACAAGCTCATCTTTACTGATGGGGCAACGTATCCGCCATTTCTTCAATTCACTGACGAGAAAAGGGGGCATGTCCACCTGTCGTATTGATGTCTTGCTTTTAGGTGTCTGAAATTGGCCTTTCCATAAAGACCGCCGGACGTGGATCTTGCCGGAGTTCCAGTCAACATCTCCCCATTGCAAACCCCAGAGTTCCCCGGCCCGAAAACCACAATAAGCCGCCGTCATAAAGGCTACACGATAAGCCTCCGTTGTATGAGCAAGGAGCTTTTGAATCTCATGAGGTTCCAATAGATCAATCTCCTCCTTTTCAACCTTGGGTTTCTTAACAAAGGCTGAGGGGTTCGTTTTCAGATATTCGGCTTCTATGGCGTACTTGAATATTGACTTGATAGCGGCGACTTCATTTCTGATGGTCTTTGGGCCGACTTTCTTTGTCCGCTCTGATATGTAGTCCTGAATCATCGGCATCCTGATTTCGTCAAGCTTACGTTCGGGCCAGTAGGCGATCAAATGTTTCTCTATGATGATTCCATATAGTGCTGACGTTGATGGTTTTAAGTGAATCTCATTGTTCTTTAACCACTGTCGGGCAAAGTCGGCAAATTTGACTTTAGGAATCTCCTTAAAGGTTCCCGCTTCGATCTCGCCTAACTTTTCATTAAGGACTTTTTGTGCAGCCTTCTTTGTGGCACCGCCCTTGAACCATTTCCGTCTTGTCCCTATGGCAATAACGGCGTAATAGTTCGCGCCCTTCTTAGCTATGCTCCCTTTCATTTTCCCTGACCTCCTTTCCGTGTTTTCCCTGCCCCCTGATTTTTCTTGCCTCGTTCCTGGGGCTCTGCATTGAGAAACGCCTTTAGTTTGTCTTCGCTGATATACCACTCTTTGCCAAGCTTAACGCCGGGCAACTTCCCATCAATGAACCATTGCCGGACTGTTCTGATGGTAAGTCCCAGGTCTTGAGATAAATCAGCAATCGAAAACATCTTTGTTCCGCCTACATTTCTAACCATATGACGGCCCTCCTATGTGATATGACTTCATTAAATGTTAATATAATGCTCTTTGATGTAAATGTCAAGCTTTTTCTTTCCGCATGCCCACTATATAACCAACCTAATGGATACGATAAAAACTTAATTATATACGTATGTTGAATCATGCTTCTAACGGGTTTCTAACCGGCGTGAATTACTTTTCATCCATTGAATGATTTCTTTTTTTGAGAATCTAAGCAAACGTTTCATCTTCATAAAGGGGAAGTCGCCCAAGCCATGCCGTGATTTATCGACCCATTGATAAACCTGCCCTTTGCTTGTGGAGAGGAAAGCCGTTGCCTCTTCAATGGTCAGAAGATCATCGGGCACTTTGTCCGTAGCAAGCAACGGTCCAAATTTCGCAATGACCCTTTCGGCAATGCGGTCAATGAATTCATCGGGAATGTCTGCTTGAAAGCTTATAGTTTGCATCTTCCATCCATCCTGTCGTTCACACGTCCTGGGGCATCCTCTCCGACCCTTTCCCTCTCATGGGTGATCGCGTCAAACAATTCCCGAAAGCGCTTTTTCGCTCCATTTCCCTCAAGACGACCAATCACCCGACCCCCTGACCGATTATTCGCCAGAACGACTCCAGGGAGCGCCGCCAGCTTATTAAAAAGGATGTTTCAATTCCCCGCCCGGCCCCTGTACGGCATGAAGCTGTGAAGAGGACACGCTGGTATGAGACAATCAAATTTCCCATCAGCGTAATAGCCCATGCAGTCGTAGCACTTCGCTGTTATTGCTTGCCCTCTCTGCAATGGTTTGCCTTCAAGGTGGCGAATCAATTCCTTCCGCCCTCTGGCTGCCATACCGTATGCTTCGATCTCTTTTTTGCGCTTCTCCATCGCTCCTCCAAAGTTAAAGGTAAGTCCATTCTGTGGACATGGTAAGTCCATTTTGTAACCATGAATCTGGCATTTGCCTTGCTGAATGTCTCTAAAACGCACCTGTAGGACCATTGTTGGGGCATCATTGATGTCCACAGAATGGACGGTATTCTATATATTGCCATACCTATGGTGGTTTCCTTTTCTCTCCGATAGCTCCCGTTCTGACCATCCCATCAGGTTCCCATTGTCTCGATAGTGTAAACCAGTTGTACCCCTTGCCGAGGCCCTTCAATCCTCCATGCTTTGTCTTTCGGATGAATCCGGCAGCCTGTAGCTCCCCGATGCACTTTGCAAAGGTGGATTTTGCGAATCCAAGTTTTTCGCCCTCTGGATATGAAAACTTGAATTCCATCTGGTGATACTCCGGGTGTGTCTGTGGCCGTTTCGGTTTACCCAGAAAATAGGGCAGGATCTTTGCCGCCGGGAATGAGAGCCTTTTGTAAGCATCACTGTTTAAGAGCTTCCATGTCATGGCCACGAATGGCGGAAGTTTTGCAACCCATCTCATTGAAGCGGGAACGAGCCTCCA
>PLLC01000020.1 GCA_003141195.1 Syntrophaceae bacterium | reverse complement strand
TTGTAATCTTGCATACTTTTCAAAATCCGTCAATTACCGCTTTCAGGAAGTACACATCAACCGGATGAACCAGAAAAAGTCGGGGGAAATGGATTCAGTTTCCGTTCCCGGTCGCGCCGGGTTTATCCGGCGGCAGGAGTCGGGAGAGTTGTTCAGATACCGTTCGGGCCAGATGGTCGAGCAGGGCGGTGTCCATGCCGGGTCGGTAGCGATCCGGGGAGGCGTCCCCGTGGTTCAGGCTGCCGATCAGGCAATCGTGGCGGGTGAGGGGGGCGATGGCCAGGGAGCGGAGGAAGTATTTCACATTGGGCGGCATAAGACGGAAGAAGGGGCGGAGATCCCCGCTTGCGAGAAGCGGGTGCGCAACATCCGGGAGAATTTCGAGAAACGACGCCGGGGCGATGATATTGATCCGATCCCGCAGGATATCGGATTTCCTGAGGAGTTTGAGGAGCGCCTCCGTCTCCGGCCTGCGGAGGAGGGATAGCCAGACGAAGGGGACGCCGAACGCCTCTTCGCTCCCTAAAAGCAGCCTCTCGAAGAGCTTCCCGATTCCCCGGCAGACGGCAAGATCCGCCTCGATTTCCCCGAATTTGCGGGCGATCTCGTCATTGTCTTTCAGGATATCCGGATCGTTCATGGGCTCTTCCTATCCGCCGGACCGCCGTCCGTAAGAGCGTGCAGGACCGGCTCCGGCGTTTCCTGTGAGGCGACCGCCGCGCCGTTGTACTGCTTCGCCCCCCGGAAGGTTCCCATCGGCCGGTTTCCACTCTTTGTATCCCTATCTCAGATAGGCCGGGAGTTCTTCCGCTTCCTTCCCGTCAAAACTGCACGGGGCGCCGCAGCCCTTGCAGGGTCCCTTGACGGCGGGCAGGGGCGGCTCCCCTTTGATCCCCTCGATGAAGTCGAGGCAGCGGTTCACATCACCCTCTTCCCCGTCGACGATCAGCGTGACGGAGCCCTCCGCCCCCCCCCAGCCGCCGGAGGCATAATGGATGGCCTTCAGATCGAAAAGGATTTCGATGGCCTCGATCTCCGTTACGATCCGGCCGTCCGCGACCAGGGCCATCCCCACCCGGCAGCCGATGGTCCGGCCCAGCAGCAATTTTCCGCCGTAGCGGGCCGCCTCCTCGACGGACGGGATCAGCTTTTCGAGACCGACAGGATAGATCGTCATGACCCCCTGGGCCTTCAGGGCCATGTAGAATTGACCCATCGTCCCGCCTCCCGGACCTGCCATGACTACGCCGACATTGCCGAAAGGATCGACGGCGTTGGCCCCTTTGATCAGGACATCGCCGGGGGTCAGCTTGTCAATGACGGCGCCCGGTTCCACATTCAGAACCTCGCCCTTGTGCAGGGTGACGGGTTTCGTCCTCAGCCCCGCAGGCAGCACGCAAAACACCCCCTTGATCACCTGGCCGGCCACGTATCGTTCCTTGTCCATTTTGCTCTTCAGGAGCTCTTCCAGGATGAAGGCGTTGGTTGAACCCCGCCCGACGACCAGATATCCGTTGTCTTTCGCATGCTGAACCTCGGGCATCGCCGCGACGGCCTTGCCCAGCAACCTTTTGGATTCCGAAGACGTCAATGTAAACAATGCCTGCATAACTTGTGACCTCCCTGTTAGAATTTTCATCGATTTTTATACGCCTTCGCGGAGGCTGTCAATATCTTTCGTGCCGCATGCCCTTGGATCTCCTGCGGGAGGAGAAGGCCGTCCCGATGCCTCAGCGGGGGCGGTTCGTCAGATAGACGCCGCCGACAACCAACGCTGCTCCGGCCAGGAGGGAAAAGTTGACGGCCTCGCTGAGGATTCGGGAGTCGCGGTAGAGCCGCTCGACGAGGTACTCCCGGGCGCAGCCGTAGCCGCCGTGGAGCTGGACGGCGTCGTAGACCACCTTGTCGCACACCTAACAGGCGAAGTTCTTCGCCATCGACACCTCCTTGATGGCGGCCATGCCCGCTTCCATCCGGGAGGCGACCCGGTAGTTGAACTCCCAGGCGACCTCCACCTGCGTGGCCATGTCGACGAGCTTGTGGCGGGTCGCCAGCGGCGGATGGGAATAATGAGAGCTCTAAATCCGGGCATTCAACGGAATAATTTTACCTTTATAATTACGAAAAATAAATTAACATCAATATCTTACACCATACCTGTCTTATTTTATGGCTGGAAAATACAAAATACAAAAAAATCTTTAGCCCCAGCCCAAGTTGATCCGAGAAAAAACGAAGAAAAAAGTGATGGGATATTAAAAATTCAGCTGGCCATGGAAATTCGACACGTTATGCTCCAATTTTCCCCCTATTTTGATCCCCGGCTCAGGAAGATGTGCTTTCCCAAACGATCATTCCTCCTTCGTTCACTTTGCGGGCTTTTCCCTCATCGACGAGCTTGTGGAGAAAACATTGAACCGCACTCTTGTGCAACGGGGAATATCCGTAGCGGGGGATGATCGGAAACACCTCCTCGGCCAATTGGGTGACCGAGGCTCTTCCCAAGCGCTTGAGGCAGTTGGCAATCCTTTGCTCGGTGGCCTGGATCCGGTACCGCATATCGTCCAGATATTCCGCCACCGCCCACTTCGGGGCAATTCCGTTGTAGTGGCCGATTCCCAAGTATTCCACCTCCATGGCCGAAACTCGCGCCACGCTGGAGATTAAATCTTTGGCATTGCTGATCGGCCAAGGGTTCGAAGGATTCATAATATAATCGAGGTCGCCGATATAGAGGGAACGGCTCGCGGGGTTGTAGATCGATAGGCTCCCCGGGGAATGCCCCGGTGTTTCCAGGATCTTCAGTTTCCAGGGTCCCAAGGGGATCTCATCCCTTTCCGCGATGGCCCGATCGATCTTAACCGGAAAATGGAAATATTTTTTAAGCACCTCCCGCGTCATTTCCTCTTTTTTTTCCCCGCCGAGCTCCCGGGCCACTTCTTCCAGCGTGGTCGGAGAGTCGGGGAAAACCCACTTCCCATCGGCCATGATAAGCGGGTCTTCGATCGCGGGAAGGTCGAGGGGGTGAGCCATAACCGGGCACCGATAACGCTGGGCCAGCGCGGCGGCATTCCCGATATGGTCAAAATGGAAATGGGTCAGAATGATCCAGTTTAATCGGCCCCCCAGTTTATCAATTTGACCAATCAGTTCCGGAAGGCCCCAAGGTTGCATACCGGTGTCGATCAGTCCGAGATCGTTTCCGGCCTTCAATACGTAATTGGACGATCGGGTTTGGCCGTTCCGGCTCCCCAGGGAAGTGGTCGAATGGGGACCGGGCATCATGGATCCATCGGGCATCTCAATCCAAGGACAGGGAAGCATAAAAATCTCCTGGCGTCGTTTACATCCCCAGATAGGTCTTTTTGACCAAATCGCTGTTCAGCAAATCCTTCGCCTTCCCCTCCAAAGCCACGTTTCCGGTTTGGAGGATATAGGCTCGGTCGGCAATCTCCATGGCTTCCTGGACATGCTGTTCCACCAGCAGGACGGTAACTCCCCGCTGTCGGATTTCGTCAATGACTTCGAAGATACGTGGAACTAGATTCGGGGCGATCCCCAGAGAAGGCTCATCGAACATCAGTAGCTTGGGACGGCTCATCAGACCGCGACCGATCGCCAGCATCTGCTGCTCTCCCCCTGACAGTGTGCCTGCTTTCTGGTCAAGCCTTTCCTTCAGGCGCGGAAACAGATCATATATTTCTCCTAACGCCTCCTCGCGAACAGTTTGATCCTTCTGGGTAAAAGCGCCTAGAAGCAAGTTTTCCTTGACGCTCATCTTCGCAAAAATATGCTTTCCCTCGGGCACCAGGGAAATTCCTCGGTGAACTACGTTGTGAGCGCCGATGTTGCCGATGGACTCGTTGTTGAAAAGAATTCGTCCTTGGCTCAATTTGAGCAGAGACGCGATGCTTTTCAGCAGCGTACTCTTGCCGGACCCATTGGCCCCCAATACGGCAACGATCTGCCCCTCCTCAATGCTCAAGGACACGTCGTGTAAAGCTACAATGTCCTTATACTGTACCTTAATTTGTTCTATGTTTAGCAGCATATTTCATCCCCAAATAGGCCTCGATGACTCGAGGATCGTTGGTCACCGCCTCGGGTTTATCTTCAGCAACTTTGGCGCCGTGGTCCAGCACGACCACCTTGTCCGAGATGGGCATGACGACTTCCATGACATGTTCTACCACCAGCAGAGCCATTCCTTTCTTGGCTACCTTTGAAATCAGTTCCACGGCCTGATTGACCTCGGCGCCGGAAAGACCGGCCAGCGCCTCGTCCAGCAACAGCAGCGTGGGCTCGCTGGCCAAAGCCCTGGCGACCTCCACCATTTTTTTATCTGGCAACGTGAGTGTCTCGGCCCAAAGCGTTCTTTTGTCGTAAAGCCCGATGAACTCCAATACCTCCAACGCCTTGTCTTCCGCCCTCCGTCGATTCCGCGTTCTCAAAAAAGCGCCGGTCATAACGTTTTCCAGAACGGTCATTTCGTTGAAAACCTTCACCAGTTGGAAGGTTCTGGCGATACCTTCCCGACAGACCCTCTCCGGCGCCAGGTTGGTGATGTTTTTGCCTTTGAAAAAAACATTGCCTTGGTTGACGCTGTGATACCCGGCGATACAGTTAAAGAGTGTCGTCTTCCCTGCCCCGTTGGGGCCGATGAGTCCCACGACTTCTCCCTCGCTGACCGTGAGGCTGATGCGGTCGTTGGCCAATAGCCCGTCGAATCGCTTGGTAAGGTTGTCAACCTTGAGAATTTCCCCCATAGCTTACTTTCCTTTCCGCGGTTGCAGCAAACCGATTAGACCCCTGGGTTGAAAAGCAGCGATCGCCATGATCAAGGCACCGTAAACCATCAAGTCGATCCCCTGCCCACTGCCTCCCAAAAACTCGCGGGAGTACTCGGATAGGGGGATGAGAATAAACGCGCCGATGATGGGGCCCCACAACGAGCTTTTTCCGCCAAGAACCGCAAGCAAACACATCTGTACAGAAAGAATGAGCGCGAAAACCGAAGGAGGATCGATGAACAGCAGATACTGGGCATAAAACGTTCCTGCTATCGACGTGATTGCTGCGGAAATCCCCATGGCCACCATCTTGTAGAACGCCGCGTTGATGCCCAGCGAGCGAGCCGCATCCTGGTCTTCCCGGATTGCCCGAAAGTAAAACCCCAGGCGACTCCTTTGAATCCATGCAGTTAGGAAGATGACGATGAGAAGAAAAGATAAAATAATGTAGTAATAGGGCACCTTGGTCTTGTGGAATTGAAAATTGGAAAACGAGGTATCCATGATGGGCAGCCAAATCCCGATGGCACCGCCTACCGCTTCCCAGTTCAAAAAAATGATGTGGATGATTTCGCCCACGCAGAGGGTAGCGATGACGAAATAGTGCTTGTCCAGGCGGAAGCAGGGATACCCAACGATCAATGAAATGATCACCGAGACAGCGACTCCCGGGATCATGCCCAACCACGGGGATATCCCGAAGGTGACCAGCAGCATGCTAGTTACGTAGGCACCAATGCCGAAATATACCGCATGCCCCAGCGACACCTGACCCGTAAGCCCCCCGAGGATGTTCCATCCCATGCCCAACAAGGCGTAAAGATATATCAATATCATCAGATGGAGAGCCCCCGGACTGTTAAAGACCGCGGGAAAAAGCACCGTGAGCAACAGGGCCGCTCCACCAAGTATGTATTTCCATTGCCGTGTCATTTCATTTCCCCATTAAGCCTTTTGGCCGGATAAACACGACCAGAAGGTAGATCGCATAGACAAAAACCAGTTTGAACGTCGGAGCAACGAAAAATCCGCTGATGACCTGGATCAGGCCCACGACAATTCCGGCGATAAAGGCACCGGCGATGCTCCCAAACCCGCCGAGCACCACCACCACGAAAGCGGTGATCACGAAAACGCCGCCCACCAGCGGGAAAATCGGGTAAAAGATCGATAGCAACGCTCCGGCAACTCCCACGCATGCCGAACCCAAACCCCAGGAGAAAGCAAACACCCACTCGGTATTGATGCCCATCAAGGCGGCCGCCTCACGGTCTTCCGCCGTGGCCCGCAGCGCGCG
>PLLC01000047.1 GCA_003141195.1 Syntrophaceae bacterium | reverse complement strand
CCACCCTAACCCTCCCCCGCCAGGGGGGAGGGGATTTATTGGTACTTTTGCAATTACCTCATTTGATAAAACATTGCTTTCTGTCAGGAAAAATATAGGAAAGTTTCGTTTGTATGTCAATTATTTTTTTCCACAAGATGTTGTGCCGTCGGCATTCGGCATAGCCTTTGGCTTGATCAAGGCCGTGACCGGGCGGGCCGATGCCCGCTGGAAATGGCATGTTCCGGAAGCAAAGGGATGATTATTGTTCCGGCCGGACCTGCAAAACGGACAACACGAAAGGGAGAAAAACGCTCGCCGTCACCCCTTTTTCGTTTTCTTCTCCATCGCCCTCCGGAGGGCCTCCTGGATTTCGCGGGCGTTCAGGAAGGCGGAATTCCAGGCGGCGACATACTTGAGGCCGTCGTCCACGCTGTGGTCTTCCATGTAGGCGAGGATCCGCTTCGACCCCCGGACGGCAGGGGCGGCGTTCTCCGCGATCTCCGCCGCGAGCGCGAGGGCGCCGGCCATGAGCGCCTTCCGGTTTTCGTAGACTTCATTGATGAGACCCATCCGCAGGGCTTCCTCCGCCGTGAAATCCCGGCCGGTGAAGGCCATCATCCGGGCATTTCCCTGGCCGATGATCCGGGGGAGGCGATTGAGGCTGCCCATGTCGGCGACAATGGCGATCTTGGTTTCCCGGAGGGAGAAGAGGGCATCGCGTGCGGCAAGGCGCAGGTCGCAGGCGGCGCTGATGTCGAGACCGGCGCCGATACAGTGCCGGTGAATGGCGGCGATGTAGATGTTGTTTCCGGCGGTCATCCGGTCGAAGCCCTCCTGCATCCGGAGGATGAGCCGGAAGAGTTCCTCCCGCGCGTCGGCGGTCGCCCCGGTCAGGGCGTTCTGGTTGTTTATGAAGAACTCGAAGACGTCGATGCCGACGCTGAAAGATTTTCCCCGTCCAGCGATGACGACGACGCGGACCTCAGGATCCGATTCCAGTTCGTCGATCACCCGGGGCAGATCCTGCCAGAAGGACCAATTCATGGCATTGAGTTTTTCGGGACGGTTGAAATAAAGGATGGCCGTCTTTGTTTCCGGAATTTTTTCCACTTGAAAAAACGGATAATCTCCCATGATTCTCATCTCCTTTCATTTTGCGGTTTTATGGAAATCGAATTCCCGAAGCGGTGCGAGCAGGGGGATGTCGCCCGTATTGACCCATGTTCCCGTCAAGGGAATTCCTTCCTGTTGTGAGGTTGCGCGGACCGGAATCATTATCTTTTTCATGGTCCTTCTAACGGATGCACAGACCTGTTGTCAACGAATATTCGGCGGCTTCGTGAAAAGTCGTCATTCCCGCGCAGGCGGGAATCCAGAGAGGATGGAACTAATTGAAAATACTGAATTCCTGTTTTCACGGGAATGACAGAATATGGGGTTTTCAGACTTTTTACGAGCTCATCCATATTCGGCGGGAAACGGTCGGTATCCATCCGCCCGTTTCTTTTCTTGAACGAAATGGATAAATCTGATAGACGCCCAGTCATGGAAGAAGGCGTTGATTCGAGAGGGAATCACCATGAATTGCAGAACCTTCAGGGGGGGAACCCGTAATGAAGGCGATCTTTCTTTCCGACGCCCACCTGAAGCGCCGTTCAGATCCCGGATATGAACAATGCATGCAACTGTTCGCGCGTCTCCGGGGAAGGGGTGTTGAATCCGGCCGGGGTGATGAGAAGGCTATCATGACCGATCTTCTCGTCATCGCGGGCGATTTCTTTGATTTCTGGTTCGAAAGGGGAGGCCTCATTTATCCCGAATTCCGGCCGGTGGTCGAAAGGCTCGTTCAATTGAGGCAATCCGGGATCCGGATCAGCCTCTGCGAGGGGAACCATGACTTCTTCCTCGCCGACTATTTTTCAAGGAAGCTCGGGATTGAAGTCTATCCCGGGGAGGTGGAATTCGATCTGGACGGCCTGAGGACCCTCGTTTCCCACGGCGATACTGTGGACCGGGAAAACCGGCGGTATCTGGCGTTGCGGGGATTCCTGAGGAGCCCCTTTTCCTACAGGCTGCAGCGGCTGCTTCCCCTGCGGTTTCTCTGGCGGCTCGCGCGGTTCAGCTCGGAGATGAGCCAAGGGATGTCCCGGGACGCGCAGGAGAGACTGGTGGAGGTGATGCATCGTTTCGCCGTCGAAAAGTATCGCAAAGGCCTGGATGCCGTCATCCTCGGCCACTGTCATCAAGCGATTCTCCGGGAGGAACGGATCGGCGGAAGGCCGAGAACTTTTGCTCTTCTTGGCGACTGGATTATCCATCATTCCTATCTTATTTATGAAAACGGCCGTTTTACACTGAACCGCTTTCCGTCCGGAGGATAGCATGGATGTCCGGTTCCTCTGCGATTGCAATCTGGGAAAGCTGGCGAAATGGCTTCGAATCCTCGGCTATGACACCCTCTGGGACCGGGGGGACGCGGGTCAGGGTTTTCTTCGGAATGCGGGGCGGGAGGGGAGAATTGCCCTGACGCGGAAGAGGAATCTTGGCGGCGGCGGTTCTGTACGTCTCATCGTTGTGAGGACCGATCGGGTTGAAGGACAGATCGGCGAGATCCTGGAGGCCCTGTCCATGAAGCCGGATCCAAAGGAACGGCTGACCCTCTGTCTGCGCTGCAATGCGATACTGGAGGCAGTAACGAAGGAAGAAGCGGAAGGAGCGGTCCCTGCCTACGTGTATCAAAACAGCACGTATTTCAGAAAATGCCCGATCTGCGGAAGGATCTACTGGCCGGGGACGCATGCGAGAAATGTCGAGGAGCTCCTCAGGATGCGCATTCCGACTCGTCCCCTTTGATCTTTTCAATGGCGTGCGTGAGGGCGGGGAGCAGGACGCTGAGATTTTCCCTTGCCCCCTTCGGACTGCCGGGGAGGTTGATGATCAGGGTGCGTCCCCGGATGCCCGCCAAGGCGCGGGAGATCATAGCATGGGGGGTGAAGGCCGCACTCTGACGGCGCATGGCCTCCGCCATTCCCGGGATCTCCCGATCGATCACCTCCCGGGTGGCGTCCGGTGTGACATCACGGGGACTGACGCCGGTTCCGCCCGTCGTCAGGATCAGGTCCACATCTCCCCCGTCGCACCACTCCAGAAGCATCTGGCGGATCATCTCCTTTTCGTCGGGGATAATCCGCCGGCCGATAATTTCCATTCCTACCGCCTCAAGCATCCCGGCGATTTCCGGACCGCTTGTGTCCTCACGCTTGCCGCTGGCGCCCCGGTCACTCACGGTGATGATGACGGCCCTGAACCCCATCTCACTCATCATCCTTCTTGGATTCGGCAACGATCTTCTCCGCGATGTAAGACGGGACCTCCTCATAATGTGAGTGTTCATAGGTGAAGGTGCCGCGGCCGCTCGTCATCGAACGGAGATCGGGGGCGTATTTGAGAATCTCCGCCAGAGGGACCTGACCTTTGATGATCTGGTGATGACCCGGCGAATCCATCCCCAGAACCTTGCCGCGGCGGCTGTTGAGGTCGCCGATGACGTCGCCCATGTATTCATCGGGGATCTCGATGGAGATGTTGACAATCGGTTCGAGGAGTGTCGGCTGGCATTCGAGGACACCTTTCTTGAAACCGAGGGACCCCGCGATCTTGAAGGCCATTTCGGAGGAATCGACGGTGTGGTAGGAACCGTCCACCAGGGAAACGCGGAGGTCCACAACGGGGTAACCGGCGACAACGCCCTCCGCCATGGCCTCGACGATGCCCTTTTCCACAGCCGGCCGGTACTGATGAGGAATCACGCCCCCGACAATCCGGTCGACGAATTCGAAACCGCTGCCCCGCGGGAGCGGTTCGATATCCAGCCAGGTATCCCCGAACTGGCCGCGGCCGCCGGACTGCTTCTTGTAGCGTCCCTGGATGGTGGTCTTTCCCTTGATCGTTTCCTTGTAGGGGACCTTCGGGGTCTTCAGATTCACCTCGAGACCGAATTTACGTCTCATCTTTTCGACGGTCACCTCGATATGGACCTGTCCGAGCCCCGAGAGGATCATCTCCCGCGTCTGGTCATCTCGATGGAACACGAGAGTGGGGTCCTCATCGGTCAGGCGGTGGATCGAGGAGACAAGCTTATCCTCATCGCCGCGCGTCTTCGCCTCCACGGCAAAGGAGATGACCGCGGGAGGAGGTTCGATCTTGGGGTAGATGATGGGAGATTTTTCTGCACTCAGCGTGTCACCCGTCGCCGTCTCTTTCAGTTTGGCAATGGCCGCGATGTCGCCGGGAATCAGCTCTTCGACCGGTTTCTGGATTTTCCCTTCGAGGAAGAAGAGGTTTCCGATCCGCTCTGTGGTCTTGCGTGAGGCGTTGAAAAGGCTTAAGTCGGACTTGAGCGTACCCGAATAGACGCGGAAGAGGGTGAGGCGGCCCGCATAAGGGTCGGCAATGGTCTTGAAGACCAAGGCTGAAAACGGCGCTGATTCCTCCGGCAGCCGGGTTTCCTCTTCCCCGGTTCCAGGTTTCTTCCCGGAGACCTTGCCGCGGTCGACGGGCGACGGGAAATAACGGACGATGATGTCGAGGAGGGGGTGGATACCGAGGTTCTTCATGGCCGACCCGCAGACCACGGGGATGAGGGTGCCCGACACGACGCCCTTCCGGAGACCGGCCTGCAGATCCTCGGCACTCAGTTCCCCGCCTTCAAGGTATTTGTTCATCAGTTCATCGTCCGTTTCGGCGATGTCTTCGATCAGTACGTCCCGATATTTTTGAACCGTCTCGGCCATATCGGATGGAATATCGATTGCCTTTGCGATCTTTTTCTGATCGTCATACGTGTAGGCCTTCATGGATGTCAGATCAACCACCCCGGTGAATGCGTTCTCGGCGCCGATGGGGAGAAAGCAGAGTGTGACCTTCTTACCCAGACGCTCCCGGATGCTTTCGACGGCCTTTTCAAAATCCGCCCTTTCCCGATCCATCCGGCTGATAAACAACAGGCGGGGAAGATTGAATTCATCCGCGTATTCCCAGACTTTTTGCGTCTGAAATTCAACGCCCCCTACGGCATCGACGAGGACCACCGCCCCATCCACGATTCTGAGGCAACTCTTCGTGTCAAATGCGAAATTGGAATCACCGGGGGTGTCGATGAAGTTGATCCGGTGCTTGTCCCAATCGATATGGTTCGTGGCAGCGCTGATGGAGATGTGTCTCTTCTGTTCCTCCGGTTCATAGTCCATGGAGGAGGTTCCCTCATCCACTCGGCCTGGCCGATCCGTCTTGCCGGCAAGATAGAGAATGGATTCGCAAAGAGAGGTTTTGCCCGTTCCTCCGTGGCCAATGATGGCCAGATTTCTTATCGATTTTGATTCATATTTTGACATGAACGCTCCTTTCTGATGACCTGTTCCTGGATTCTATGTGGTTGAGGTCTTTAGCTTAACCGTCGCTTCAAAGTCAAGACAAATCTGGGATGAAATTGATGCTTGACTTTTAAGAAGATTATGATATTTTTGATAATCTGTTTTATTATGTTGTCACCAGCCCTCAGGACGGAAAAGGAAAGTTTCGATGCCGAAGAATTTCTATACGCTCCTGATTCTTCCGAAGAAAGACAGTTCCGCAAAGAAAATAATCCTCTCCAGTGCACTGGTCAAAGGCGTATCCATATTCGTGATGGGCCTCATCCTGTTCGTGACGTATTTCTCCTATGATTATATCCACATTCGTAGGGAACAGGCCGAATTGAAACGCCTGAAACAGCAGACGGTGGAACAGAGAAAACAGATCGAGGGGCTCGTGACGAAGGTGGACCAGTTTGCTGTAAAAATGGACGATTTGAGGCAGTTTGACAAGAAGATCCGGATTATGGCCAATCTGGTCACGGGCAAGGATAAAGAACAACTCCTTGGGATCGGTGGCCCCGTGAGCGAGGAGAATCGCCTGCGCTCCCGAATGGCCGCCAATGACAAGGCGATGATCGCCGGGATCGGCCGTCAAGTAGACCGCCTGATGGATGATGCGCTCTCCCGGGAACAGAGTTTTGCAAACCTTCTGGCGTACCTGCAGGAGAAGAAATCGCTTCTGGCCTCAACCCCTTCCATCTGGCCTGTAGCAGGCTGGGTAACATCCGAATTCGGTCCACGGACATCCCCATTCGGCAGCGATAAGGAATTTCACAAGGCGATTGATATCGCGACGCGGATTGGAAAGCCGATCCAGGCGCCAGCCGATGGCATTGTCGCGGAGGTGGCCTTTCAGAATGACGTGGGCCAGATGATCCGGATCGATCACGGCCACGGCATATCAACGTTCTATGGGCACCTCTCCACGGCGGCCGTTCGGACCGGGGCAACGGTCCACAAGGGGGATCGGATCGGGTATGTGGGAAATACGGGCCGCAGCACCGGATCCCACCTTCATTATGCCGTCATGTTGAACGGCGTTCCGGTCAATCCGAGGAAGTATCTGAATTGATGACCTCGTAAACGCGATGTCCGCCCAGTAGAGAACCCAATCCACCGGTCATGGCGCCGGTTTTTTTTTAAGGAATGTTATGATCAACGCGATTCTGAAAAAGGTTTTCGGCAGCAAGAATGACAGGGAGATGAAACGCCTTTCCCTGATTCTCCATGAGATCAATCAACTGGAGCCGGCCATGACGGCGGCGACGGATGGGGAACTCCGGGCGAAAACCCCTTATTTCCGGGACAAGCTGCAAAACGGCACCGAGCTGGACGACATCCTCGTTGAGGTCTTTGCTGTCGTCCGCGAGGTCTCCCGGCGGACGGTCGGGATGAGGCCCTTTGACGTCCAGATCCTCGGAGGATTGGTCCTGCACGAGGGGAAGATCGCCGAAATGAAAACGGGTGAAGGAAAGACCCTGGCCGCAACGATGCCCCTCTATTTAAACGCGCTGGTGGGCAAGGGCGTTCATCTTGTGACGGTCAATGACTATCTGGCCCAGAGGGATGCCGCGTGGATGGGGCCGATCTACGATTTTCTCGGCATGGGTGTCGGCGTCATCGTTCACGGGATGGATGATGACGAGCGGCGCGTTGCCTATCATGCCGACATCACCTACGGGACAAACAACGAGTTCGGATTCGACTATCTCCGCGACAACATGAAGTTCACCCTCGATGAGTATGTGCAGCGCGACTTCCATTATGCCATTGTGGACGAGGTGGACAGCATCCTCATCGATGAGGCGCGGACGCCGCTGATCATCTCCGGACCTTCCGATGAGTCGACCGACAAGTACAACCGGGTCAACCAGGTTATCCCGAACCTGCGCAAGGAAAAGGATTATACGGTCGAGGAGAAGAGCCGCACCGTCGTTCTGACGGAGGAGGGGGTGTCCCGAGTCGAGAGTTATCTCAAGGTGCAGAATCTCTATGAACCCCAGAACATCGATCTCCTCCATCATGTCAACCAGGCCCTCCGCGCCCACACCCTCTTCAAACGGGATGTCGATTACCTCGTCAAGGAGGGAAAGGTCATCATCGTGGATGAGTTCACCGGCCGGGTCATGCCGGGGAGACGTTACAGCGACGGTCTTCATCAGGCCCTCGAGGCGAAGGAACACGTGAAGGTTGAGCAGGAGAATCAGACGCTGGCGTCGATCACCTTCCAGAATTATTTCCGGATGTACGGCAAGCTGGCGGGGATGACCGGCACGGCCGATACCGAGGCGGAAGAATTCGGCAAGATATACAAGCTGGAAGTCCTTGTCGTTCCGACAAACATGCCGATGATTCGCGAGGATCATACCGATGTGATCTACAAGACCGAAAAGGAGAAATTTGCGGCGGTCATCGAGGAGATCAAACAGTTGCATGAGGCGAAAAGGCCGGTCCTCGTCGGAACCATCTCCATCGAGAAATCGGAGCTCCTTAGCAAATACCTGACCCGGACGGGCGTCAAGCACCACGTTTTAAATGCAAAAAATCATGAAAGGGAAGCGGAGATCGTCGCACAGGCCGGCCAGCCCGGTCAGGTGACCATCTCAACCAACATGGCCGGGCGTGGAACGGACATCAAACTGGGAGAGGGGGTGGCAGAGATCGGCGGCCTCCATATCCTGGGGACGGAGAGGCACGAGAGCCGCCGGATCGATAACCAGCTCCGCGGCCGTTCGGGACGCCAGGGGGACATGGGGTCGTCCCGCTTCTATCTCTCCCTCGAGGACGACCTCCTGCGGATCTTCGGTGCAGAGAGGATCTCCAGCATCATGGACCGAATCGGCATGGAAGAGGGGCAGCCGATTGAACACCGGCTGATCTCAAAGGCGATCGAAAACGCGCAGAAGCGTGTTGAAGGGCAGAATTTCGATATCCGCAAGCATCTGCTGGAATATGACGACGTCATGAACCGCCAGCGGCAGGTAATCTACGAACAGCGGAAAAAGGTCCTCAAGGGGGAGGCGCTCTGGGACGATGTGGAAGAGATGCTGGAGGAGATCGTCGAGGAGATGCTCCCAGAGTATGTCGATGAGAAACGCCATCCGGAGGATTGGGATCTCAAGGGACTGGACGAGGAGATCTTCCGGCATTTCACGCTGAAGCTGAACCTGGCCGGGACGGGCCGCGAACTCGTTCCGGAGGCGATCCGGGAGAGGATCGTCGCGGAGGTCAAGACGCTCCTCCGGAACAAGGAGACCGAGTATGGAAAACCGCTGATGGATTACCTGATGAAGGTGATCATGCTACAGTCGATCGATACGCAATGGAAGGAAAATCTCCTCGCCATGGACCACCTCAAGGAGGGGATTGGTCTGCGGGGATACGGTCAGAAAGATCCGGTCCGCGAGTATCAGAAAGAGGGCTACGACATGTTCATGGACATGATCAGCCGCATCAAGGAGGACAGCGTCGAAAAACTATGCCTGGTTCAGATCCGCCGCGAAGAAGAAGTGGAACGGATCGAGGAGAAGCAGCGGCAGAATTACATCATGTCGCGGGGGGAGGACACGCCGGCATCGGAAACGGTCAGAAGGGAAACGGCCAAGGTCGGCCGGAATGACCCGTGCCCCTGCGGCAGCGGCAAGAAATACAAGAAGTGCTGCGGCCAGTAGGCGTCTTTATTTTCGACGGCAACTTGGCGGGTAAAATCGGGGGTTCTATGCAAACATCGGATGACTATCGGGTGCCCGGATTTCTGGCGAATGGAATCCACACGGGAATCAAGACGGACGGCGGCCGGGATCTTGCGCTGATCTACTCGGCGCGCCCGGCGACGGCAGCGGGGGTATTTACAACGAATTGTTTCAAGGCGGCGCCGGTCCTTATCGATCAGGAGAGGATCCTCTCCGGGATGGCGCATGCGGTGATTGCCAACAGCGGCGTGGCCAACGCCGCGACCGGGCCGGAAGGGGTTGCGGACGCCCTGGCCGTTTCGAGGGCCGCCTCCGCTGAACTCGGGATTGCCGATGAAACGGTTCTGGTGGCGTCCACCGGCGTCATTGGTCACCGCCTACCCCTGCGGAAGATCACCGGAGGGGTAAAGAAACTGGTTGCCGGGCTCCATGCCGGCGGGATTCCGGATGCAGAGGCGGGGATCATGACGACAGACCGGTTTCCCAAGATCGCTTACCGGAAAGGGGGAATCGGGACCAAAGAAGTCACCTTGTGCGGCATCGCCAAAGGGGCGGGGATGATCCAGCCGAACATGGCGACCATGCTTGCCTTTATCATGACCGATGCCGCGATCGCCCGGGATGCCCTTGACCGGATTTTCCGGCGGTCGATCGCCGGCAGTTTCAACGCGATCAGCGTGGACGGCTGTATGAGCACGAATGACACGGCCGTCATCCTCGCCAACGGTTTGGCAGGGAATCCGGAGATCAAGAGGGGTTCCCGCTATTTGGGGCGTTTCTGGGAACTCCTCTCGGACCTGCTGTCGGAGCTCGCCCGGGCGCTGGTCCGCGACGGCGAAGGGGCGACCAAGGTGATCGAGATCACGGTGACGGAGGCAAAAACGCATCGGGATGCGCAACGGATTGCCTATGCCGTCGCCAATTCGAACCTGGTCAAGACGGCTTTTTTCGGAGAGGATCCGAACTGGGGACGGATCATTTCCGCCGCCGGATCTCTCGGCATCGATCTTCCTGCGGACCGGGTTTGCCTTTTCCTGGAGGATGTTCCCCTCTTTGCGGTGGGGAAAGGGATCGGCGGACGGGAGGAGGAGCTTTCCGGGATCATGAAGCGGCCGGAAATCCGGATGCGCCTTGCACTGGGGATGGGGTGTCGGTCGTGGACGGTCTGTACATCCGATCTGACATTCGATTACGTCAAGATCAACGCCCATTATCATACCTGACGGCTTCGGAAAAAGGCCGAATGCTGCGTTACGCTTCATCCCTCGTCGTTGCGGCGTACGATACAGTACGCCTCCCTCCTCAGAACTCGCGCGCCTTGCCTGCGGACCTTTTCCGAAGCCGCACCCTCTTTCGAGGTTTTCTCGACTTATTACGAAATCTTCATATCCGACGGAAGGGATTTCCACTTGATTATTTAAATTCTTTGTGTTATCAGCCACCCAAATTCGCACATCCCCGGATTGACGGAGGTTGCCTATCCAAACGAAAGGTTTCCGTTCAAGAGGATGGGGATGGAGGAAAAAACGAGAGAGGAGTTCAGTATGGCCAGTATTTCGATGAAGTTGTTGCTTGAGGCGGGGGTTCACTTCGGTCACCAGACCAACAAGTGGAACCCCAAAATGAAAACCTATATCTTTGGTGCGCGCAACGGAATCTACATCATCGATCTCCAGCAGACGGTCGGGATGTTTCAGAAGGCCTATCAGTTCGTTGTCGACACGGTCGCGCAGGGCGGAGAGATCCTCTTTGTCGGCACCAAGAAACAATCGCAGGAGTCCGTCCGCGAGGAGTCCGAGAGATGCGGCATGCCCTACGTCAATCAGCGCTGGCTGGGCGGCATGCTGACCAATTTCGCGACGATTAAGAAGAGTATCGACCGTTTGAACGAACTCGACCGGATGTTCGCCGATGACAGCATCAAGGCGTTTCCCAAAAAAGAGATCCTCAGTCTCCAGAAGGATCGCGAAAAACTGACCAAGGTCCTGGGGGGGATCCGGACCATGAAGAGTGTCCCGAAAGGTCTTTTCATCGTCGATCCGAAACGGGAAATCATCGCCGTCACCGAGGCGAGAAAACTGAAAATCCCCATCGTGGCGATGGTGGATACGAACTGCGATCCGGATCTGATCGATTACATCATTCCCGGCAATGATGACGCCATCCGGGCGATCAAGCTCTTTTCCGCGAAGATGGCCGAGGCCGTTCTGGATGGAAAGAAGCGGTTTGAGGAACGCCTGCAGGCGGAAAGCGACAAGCAACGTCAGACCGTTGCGGCCCCCCGGAGTGAAGACGGCGAGTCCGATGTCCCGGAAAGCATTGAAACCAAGGGCTCCGACTCCGGCGAAGGGAAGGATCCAGAAGAGGAGGTAAAGTAAATTGGATATCACATCAGCGATGGTGAAGGAATTGAGGGTCAAGACGGGCGCCGGCATGATGGACTGCAAGGAAGCGCTCAAGGCCGAGAGCGGCGATTTTGAAAAGGCGATCGATTATCTCCGGAAGAAGGGGATGTCGGCCGCCACGAAGCGTTCCTCCAAGGCGGCCAAAGACGGCGCCGTTGCCTCTTACATCCACATGGGGGGAAAGATCGGTGTCATGGTTGAGGTGAACTGCGAAACCGATTTTGTCGCCAAAACGGATGACTTCCAGACCATGGCCAAGGACCTGGCAATGCATGTGGCGGCGTCGAATCCCAGGTATGTCAGGCCGGAGGAAATATCGGCGGCGGACCTGGAAAGGGAAAAAGAGATCTACCGAAGCCAGCTTCTTGCAGAGCAAAAGCCGGAAAAAATCTGGGACAAAATCATCGAGGGCAAGCTGAATAAATATTTCGAAGAGGTGTGTCTGATGAATCAGAAGTTCATCAAGAATACGGACATCACCGTAGGCGCCCTGGTGACCAACATGATCGCGAAGACGGGCGAAAACATCATCGTCAGAAGGTTTGCACGGTTTCAACTGGGCGAGGAGCTGAAGTAAGGGATCGTGGATCGTCCGGCCTACAAGAGGGTCCTGCTGAAATTGAGCGGTGAGGCCCTCATGGGAAGACATTCCTCCGGGATTGACCCGGAGGTGGTGGATGCCGTTGCCGCAGAACTTCGGGAGGTGGTCGCCCTTGGCGTTCAACTCGGAATTGTCATCGGCGGAGGCAACATCTTCCGCGGTCTGGCGGCAAGCGCGGAGGGGATGGAGCGAACCTCCGCGGATTACATGGGGATGCTCGCCACGGTGATCAACAGTCTGGCCCTTCAGAGCGCGCTCGAACGAGCGGGCGTCCCCACGCGGGTTCAGACGGCCATCGAGATGAGAGAAGTGGCCGAACCGTTCATCCAGAGGCGCGCCATCCGCCATCTTGAAAAGGGTCGGGTGGTGATCTTCGCTGCCGGAACGGGCAATCCCTATTTTACCACGGACACCGCGGCAACCCTCCGCGCCGTCGAGATCAAAGCGGATATCATCCTGAAGGCGACGAACGTGGACGGCGTTTATGACCGGGATCCGGTCCGGTACGCCGATGCGATCATGTACGATAAGATAAGTTATACTGAGGTGTTGACTAAGAACCTTAAAGTAATGGATGCAACAGCCATATCCCTATGCAGGGACAATGGACTCCCCCTGAGCGTCTTTAATCTGCAACAGGCGGGGAACATCAAGCGTGTTATTTGCGGCGAGAACGTGGGAACCATTGTCGGAGGTTGAAGTCATGAAGGAGTTGATTTTTGAGGAACTGCGGGAGAGCATGGAAAAGGCGATCCAGGCGCTCAAAAAATCCTTCAGCAAGGTCAGAACGGGAAGGGCGTCTCTGGCCCTGTTGGATGGTATTCGAGTAGAATATTATGGGACGCCTACACCCTTAAACCAGGTGGCTTCCCTCTCCATTCCCGAAAGTCGGCTGATCGTCATCTCCCCCTGGGACAGCTCCGTTCTCGGGGCCATCGAGAAGGCGATCCAGAAATCGGATCTGGGATTGATGCCCGGCAATGACGGCAAGTTAATCCGTCTGTCAATCCCGGCTCTGACCGAGGAGAGACGCAGGGAGTTGGTGAAGGTCGTCCGCAAGATGGCGGAAGAAGGAAAGATCAAGCAGCGCAACGCCCGGAGGGATGCCAATGAGCAGCTCAAAGTCCTGAAGAAGGACAATGAGATCTCGGAGGACGAACTTTACAACCTCGAGGACGAGGTGCAGAAGCTGACCGACCGGTATATCGAGAAGACCGACGCGGTTCTTGCATTAAAAGAGAAGGAGATCATGGAGATCTGAAAAATCGCCTGATCCGGTTTGTGACGGGGAGCCCGCGGGCTCCCCGTTTTGTTTGAATCTGTCTTGAAAAATCGCCGTCGATGTGTTAGTCGCTAAATCCTGGGGGAACATCACCCCCGATTGAAATGGGAATCATGAAAGAAATCGATCCGCTTAGACTTCCTCAGCATATCGCGATCATTATGGACGGCAACGGACGCTGGGCTGAGTTCCATACCCTGGGCAGAATCCTGGGACACCGGGAGGGCGCCGAATCCGTCCGGATCATCACGAAAACCTGCTGCCGGATCGGGGTCCACTGCCTCACCCTCTATGCCTTTTCCGTTGAAAACTGGCTTCGTCCGGAAGTGGAGATCCGTGCCCTCATGAACCTCCTTCTGCAATATCTGGAGGATGAGGCCCGGGAGATGATGGACCAGGGCATCCGTTTGACGGCCATCGGCGACCTGGATTCCCTCGAGGCCCCAGTACTCAGGAAACTTCAGGAAACAATAGAGAAAACAGCCGGCAATCCAGGGATGATCCTGAATCTGGCCCTCAGTTATGGCGGGCGCGACGAGATTGCGACGGCCGCGAAACGCATGGTCGGCGATGCCCTGGCCGGAAAGATCGCACCCGCGGATGTCACCAGGGAACTCTTTTCAAAATATCTCTACACGACCGGGATTCCCGATCCGGACCTGCTGATCCGGACCGGAGGGGAATATCGGGTCAGCAATTTTCTCCTCTATCAGATGGCCTATACCGAATTCTACTTCACCGACATCCTCTGGCCTGATTTTCGAGAGACCGATCTCCTGACGGCGATTGCCGAATATCAGCGGCGGGAGCGGCGGTTCGGAATGACCAGCGAACAGATCGGCGGAAGGTAAGGGGACACCATGGAACTGTTTAAGAGATTGTTGAATAAGGGCTGTTCAAAAATATCCGGATGCAAGGCCTCCGAAATCATGAGGAGTGAGAAATACTTTCGTGTACGTCGCAGCGACGAGGGATGAGGGAACGCCGCAGATGGGCTTTTTTCAACAGCCTGTTAAGAGAATCGATGTTGCAGACTCAAGGATCCGTCGGTGTGGACTTCAGCCGATCCCGGAGAGGTGAAGAATGACGCCCCATATGAAAAGATGGATCACCGGCATCATCGCCATTCCGATACTTTTCGGAATCATTGCCTACGGCGGGAAAGAAGCCTTCGCCGTTCTGATTATTGTTGCCTCTCTCGCGGGGATGCAGGAATACAACCGGATGGCCTTCGGCCAGGGTCTCTCCCTCGAAATGATGGAGACCTTGATCATCGCCCTGCTCATCCTCCTGACGTCCTTCTACGCGAACCTGCCTCTGCTTTTGGCTGTGCTGACCTTCGCAGTCATGACGGTTCTGATACTCAACCTTCTTCGGATCCGAAAACAGGGATTGGATATGTCGCATGCCGGTCGGGTGATTCTGGGGATTCTGTATATCCCCCTTCTGATGGCCCATTTCATACTGATCCGCCAGACGCAGTCGGGCGTCCTGTGGATATTCTTCATCCTGGTTATGGCCTTTGCCGGGGATACGGCCGCCTACTATATCGGACGGCGGCTTGGAAAACGAAAGCTCCTCCCCGAGGTCAGTCCGGGGAAGACCGTCGAAGGGACGATCGGTCTTGTTGCGGGAAGCATTGCGGGTTGTCTTCTCTTCAGACTATTCTTTTTCCCGATGCTTCCGGTTGCGCATGCCGCTGTTCTCGGACTGGTGGGAAGCATCACAGGACAGCTTGGGGATCTATCCGAGTCGGCTCTAAAAAGGGCGGCCGGGGTGAAGGATTCAGGCACACTGCTGCCCGGTCACGGGGGGATCCTCGACCGGCTGGACTGTCTCATGTTCATTACCCCCTTTGTTTATTATTATCAGGAATTTGTGATTCGATGAAACGAATTTCCCTTCTCGGCTCCACCGGTTCAATCGGGGTCAGCACGCTGGATGTCGTCGGCGCCCATCCGGATCAGTTCGTCGTCACGGCCCTCGCGGCGGGCCGCAACATCACCCTCATGAAACAACAGATCGAACGGTTCCGGCCGCGGCTGGCGGCGGTGTTTGATGAGGCGCATGCCCTTGAGCTCCGCAGGCTTCTGGGTCCGGCATCGCCAACGGAGGTCCTGTTCGGGCCAGAGGGGTATCGGGAAACGGCCGCATCCGCGGACGTCGATATGGTCGTCTCCGCCATCGTCGGCTCAGCCGGATTGCTCCCGACCATGGACGCTATTGAGGCGGGAAAGGATATCGCCCTGGCGAACAAGGAGACGCTGGTTATGGCAGGACATCTCGTTCTTCGCAAGGCGACCGAGAGGGGGGTAAAAATCATTCCTGTTGACAGTGAACACAGCGCGATCTTCCAGTGTCTGCAGGGTCACAGGAGGGCGGATGTCCGCCGGATCATCCTTACGGCCTCCGGCGGACCCTTTCTCCATGCCTCCGAGGAAGAACTGGCAAAGGTTACGCCCGCGCAGGCCCTTCGGCACCCGAACTGGGCGATGGGAAAGAAAATCACGATCGATTCGGCAACGATGATGAACAAGGGGCTGGAGGTGATCGAAGCCGGGTGGTTGTTCGAACTTCCCGGAACGGCGATCGATGTCCTGATCCATCCCCAGAGCATCGTCCATTCCCTGGTGGAGTACCGGGACGGGAGCGTGATCGCCCAGATGGGGATTCCGGACATGAGGATTCCCATTGCCTACGCCCTGTCTCATCCGAATCGCCTGACCCGGGGTGAAAAAAAACTCGACCTCAGGAAGGTCGGCACGCTTACATTTCTCGATTCCGATCCGATTCGCTTTCCCGCCCTCCGGCTGGCTTATGCGGCGGCGAAAACCGGGGGAACAATGCCGGCCGTTCTCAATGGGGCGAATGAGATGGCCGTGACGGCCTTTATCGAAGAAAAGATACAATTTAACAAGATTGTTTCGGTGGTGGAAGAGGTCCTCTCCCGTCATCGCGGACATGCGGATCCGGGGATCGACGCGATCCTCGCGGCGGACCGCTGGGCGAGGGAAGAGGCGGGGAAAATCATTGAAGGAATGAAAAATTGATCGGAATCAGCATCGCATCGGTGGTTGTTTTACTGGGGGTCCTGATCTTCGCCCATGAGTTCGGTCATTTTCTAATGGCCAAGCGGGCGGGCGTCGGGGTCCTGAAGTTTTCCCTCGGCTTCGGCCCTCGGATCATCGGCAGAAAGATCGGGGAAACGGAATACCTCCTCTCGCTGATCCCCTTGGGCGGGTATGTAAAACTCCTCGGGGAATCCCCCGGAGAAGAATTGCCGGAGGAGGATCAAAAAAGGTCCTTTTTGAAACAGACGGTCTGGAAAAGGATCTTCATTGTGGCGGCCGGACCGGTGTTCAATCTCCTGCTGGCTCTTGCGATCTTCACCCTCGTCAACATGATCGGTCTTCCCGTCCTGACGACGGAAATCGGTTCTCTACAACCGGATTCCGCCGCGATCGAATCCGGGATGAAGACGGGGGACCGAATTATCGCTATGGACGGAAAGTCCGTAACGAAGTGGGATGAGATCACTGAAATCGTTACGAGAAGCAAGGAAAGACCGCTTAGGGTCACGGTTCACCGAGACGCCGTTGCCCTGGATATCACGGTGACGCCACGACTTATGAAAACCCGAAACCTCTTTGGGGAAGAGGTTGAAGCCTACAAGATCGGCATCAGCCCGTCACCGCATACCGTCATCGAAAGGCGCAACCCCCTGTCGGCCTTCGGGGAGGGCATCCGCCAGACATGGGTCATCAGCAAACTGACCGTGATCAGCATCTACAAACTGTTTCAGGGGGTCATCTCCCCGAAGACGCTGGGCGGCCCGATCCTCATCGCCCAGATCGCCGGGGCGCAAGCGAAGGAGGGAATCGTTCATTTCCTTCTGTTCATGGCCCTCCTCAGCATCAACCTGGCGATCCTCAACCTCCTGCCCATTCCGGTCCTGGACGGCGGTCATCTGTTATTCTACGGAATTGAAATGATGACGGGCCGCGAGGTCAATGTCCGCTGGCGGGAAATGGCCCAGCAGGTCGGTTTTGTCCTCCTGATTCTGCTGATGATCTTCGTCTTCATGATGGATATCGAGAGGCTGAACGTCAAGTTTATTAACGATTTCATTCGAACATTTACGGGATAGCCATGATCACCCTGGCGATGGAATGCGCAACGGATACCGTGGGACTTGCGCTCCTGGAGGGAGAGGAGATCTTGGCCGAGTTTTATCTCGGTCCGGGAAGACACCACGCGGAGGTCCTGCTCCCCGCCCTGGAAAAACTCCTCCATCTGTCGGGGATCCCCATGGGAAAAATCGATCTTCTGGCCTGCACGACCGGACCCGGTTCGTTTACGGGGGTGAGAATCGGGGTGAGCACCGTGAAAGGCCTCGCCCTGGCTACGGGAAGACCCATCGTCGGGGTTTCGACGCTGGAGACGCTGGCCATGAATGCGTTTCCCTCCCCGGGGCTGATCTGTCCGCTGCTCGACGCCCGCAGGGATCAGGTCTATGCAGGGTTGTACCGGATGGGTCCGGATGGTTTCCCGGAAATCGTGACGCCGGATCGATTGACCGATATCGCGCAGTTGATACGGGATCTGCCGGCAGACGAAGTCGATTTGATCGGAGACGGTGCAGTGCGTTATCGGAATCGGATCCTTGAATCCCGGCACGGGCGGTGTGATCCGGCCGGGAGCAGACGACACCGACTCCATGCGTCGGCCGTCGGCCTGATCGGCATTCACCGTTATTCTCAGGGGCGGGGTGAAGATCCGCTGACCTTTTCGCCGAGATACCTTCGCCGCTTCGAGGCGGAGGCCGGGGGCGGGACATAGACTAAGGAGGCGGTTTCTTGCCATGAGACAAGGGTTGACATCTTGATCAAATTACGGTAGATAAGATGAATTATGAATCACAACGGTTTCATTGCGGGTGAAGGGCTCCCCTTTATCATTCCCTTGGGCGGGGCGGCTCTCCTGGCCTTTGTGGCCGGGTTCAAGGGGATTTCCCTTGTCCTTTTGATCGTGACGCTTTTTGTGGTCTGGTTCTTCCGTAATCCGCAGAGAAAAACACCGGAAAAGGACGCCTGGGTCATTTCCCCTGCGGACGGCAGGGTGATCCGGATCGAAGAGACGACCAGCGATGAGCAACCCGGACGAACTTTTCAGAAGATCAGCATCTTCATGAATATCTTCAATGTTCATGTCAACCGGATCCCCTGTTCCGGCGAGGTCCGGTTCATCCGTTACCGGGAGGGGAAATTTCTGTCGGCCAACCTGGACAAAGCCTCGGCGCTCAACGAAAGAAACACCGTCCTGCTGCGAATTGCGGATGGACGGGAGATCATGACCGTTCAGATCGCCGGTCTGATCGCGAGGAGGATCGTCTGCTGGCTGAAGGAAGGTATGCAGGTGCACAAGGGGGAACGATTGGGTCTGATCCGTTTTGGTTCGCGGGTTGAACTGTTTCTGCCGCTCGGCTCGACCCTCCTCGTCAGGGTCGGAGACAAGGTCCGGGCAGGTGAAACGCCCATAGGAGAGCTGACATGAAAAACAATACGTCATTCAGGCGGGACCGCATGAAAAAGGGGGTCTACATCCTTCCGAATCTCTTTACCACGGCCAGTCTTTTCTGCGGGTTCTACTCCGTGATCGCCTCCATGAAAGGGATGTATGAGATCGCGGCGGTGACGATCCTGATCGCGGCGGTTCTGGACAGCCTGGACGGCCGAATTGCACGGATCACCCATACTACAAGCAAGTTCGGCGGGGAGTATGACTCTCTCTGCGATCTGGTGGCGTTCGGCGTGGCGCCGGCCATCCTGGTTTACAACTGGTCGTTGTTTTCCTACGGGAAGTGTGGATGGCTCGCGGCCTTTCTATTCGTCGTCTGCGGGGCCCTTCGCCTGGCCCGGTTCAATGTCCAGATCGGCGTGATCAACAGTCTCGTCTTCAACGGCCTCCCCATACCGGGCGGCGCCGCGGTCGTGGCCACGGGGGTGCTTCTGTTTTACTACTTCGGCGGAGAGGGGCGTTTCCCCGACCCGTCGATCATGGTCGCCGTGGTTGCCCTTGCGCTCTTCATGGTCAGCAGCATCAAGTATTACAGTTTCAAAGACCTCCATTATTTCTTACGCAAGCCATTCATGTCATTCGTCCTGATTGTCGTGATTTTGGTGATCGTTGTAGCGGAACCACAGATTATGCTGTTCACATTCGCCTTGGGATACAGCCTTTCGGGACCGGTATGGACTCTTTGCAGGCTCGGCAGAAAGATGTTGACGGAATTCAGGGCAAGAAAGTCGCAATGTCAGGATCATCCGTTATAGGACGCGTCGCAGCCTGAGGAGAGAACCGAGGCTTCTCAGACTGAAAGTGGATAGACTGTTAGGACACCTCAGCCTTCAGCCTAAATACCTGAGTTGTTATAAAAATATATCCGTGAGGAGTGTTATATGAAAAGTTACCATGTTGCCGTTGTGGGCGCCACGGGAGCCGTGGGCAATGAGATGATCCGGATTCTGGAAGAGCGTCAATTCCCGGTGGGAAAGCTGACGCTCCTCGCCTCGGAAAGGTCGATCGGAAAGAAACTTACCTTCTGTGGGAAGGCCCTGCCGGTGGAGCTTTTGACCGAGAATTCCTTCCCGGGAATTGAAATCGGTCTTTTCTCCGCGGGGGGGAGCATCAGTGAAAAGTTTGCCCCCATCGCTGCACGGGCCGGTTGCGTCGTCATTGACAACACGAACGCCTTCCGCATGGTGCCGGAGATCCCCCTGGTCGTACCGGAGGTGAATCCCGAGACCATTGCCTTGTACAAGAACCGGGGAATCATCGCGAATCCGAACTGTTCTACGATTCAGATGGTCGTTGCCCTGAAACCGATCCATGATGCGGTCCGGATCAAAAGGATTGTGGTTTCCACGTACCAGGCCGTGTCCGGAACAGGGAAAAAGGCGATCGAGGAGCTTTCCCTCCAGACGCAGGCCCTGATGAACGGCCAGGAACCGGTCGTCAAGGTGTATCCCTACCGGATCGCCTTCAACTGTCTTCCCCATATCGATGTCTTCCTCGACAACGGTTATACGAAGGAAGAGATGAAGATGGTCAACGAGACCAAGAAGATCATGAACGATCCTTCGATTGCGGTCACGGCGACGACGGTCCGGGTGCCTGTTTTCCATGCGCACTCCGAATCCATCAACATCGAAACGGAGAGGAAAATTACTCCGGATGAGGTCCGGAGTCTTCTTTCGACAGCGCCCGGCGTCCGGGTGGTGGACGACCCCCAGTGGAAGAAGTATCCGCTCGCGATTGATGCCGCCGGTCATGATGAGACCCTGGTCGGAAGAATCCGGGAAGATGAATCCATTCCGAACGGCATCAACATGTGGGTTGTGGCGGACAATATCCGGAAGGGCGCCGCGCTCAACGCCATTCAGATCGCTGAGATCCTGATCCGCAAGTATCTATGAGGATCATAGGGGGAGAGGCCAGGGGAAGGCCGATCCGACTTCCGGGAGGATGCCGGATTCGGCCTACCGCCGATCGGGTCAAGAAATCCCTTTTTGACATTCTGCATCCCGTAACGGGAAAATCATTCCTCGATCTGTTCGCCGGCAGCGGGAATGTCGGACTGGAGGCCCTGAGCCGGGGGGTGCATTTTGCGGTCTTTGTGGAGAGGGATGTCCGTCTGGTCGAGGTGATCCGGAAAAGCCTTGCTCAGATCGGATTCGGTGAGAGGGCGGAGGTGATTGCCGCGGACGCGGGAAGAGGGCTGGGGCATCTTGTTCAAAGGGGGACGCGGTTCGATATTCTTTTTGCCGACCCGCCGTACGATGAGGGTTTGGCCCGGAAAACTCTCCAATGGCTGGGGAAAGGGGATGTCCTGACAGAGAACGGCATTGTTGTGCTCCAGCATTCGGTGAGAGAAAAACTGGAAGGATCGCAGGCGCAGGCGTTGGTTATAGCGGATCAGAGACGGTACGGTGACACGATGTTGTCCTTCCTTATAAGGGGACAGATTTCAAATCTGTCCCCAAAACATGAAAAAATCAAACAAAGGAAAGGCTCATGAAAAAGATAGCGGTATATCCGGGTTCATTTGATCCGATCACCAATGGTCATGTGGATATCATCAAACGGGGTCTCCGGATGTTTGATGAACTCATCGTTTTGATTGCCCACAATCCGAACAAGAAGACGCTCTTTACCGTGGAAGAAAGATTGGGGATGATCCGGGAGGTGATCCGGGACTGCAAGAATGTCCGTGTCGACAGCTTCGACGGACTTCTGGTGGAGTATGTGAAGGGGGCGGGGGCAAACGTGATTCTCCGGGGGCTCCGCGCCCTTTCCGATTTCGAATACGAGTTTCAGCTCGCCCTCATCAACCGCCGTTTGAACCGGGATGTCGAGACTGTTTTTCTCATGTCCGGGTTCAAGTGGTTTTATACGAGTTCGAAGATCATCAATGAGGCGGCCAGCCTGGGGGGTTCGGTGAAGGGGCTGGTGCCGGAGATCGTTAATCTGAAACTGCAGGAGAAATATTCATACAAAGGTGGAATCCTATGAAATTGGCATCCAGAATGGCGCTCATCAAACCATCGCCGACGCTGACAATCCAGGCCAAGACCCATGCCTTGAAAGCGGCGGGGAAAGGGTCATCGGCAACTCAGCCGAAATGGCGGCCTATCTTCTAAATGAGGCCAATGTAGCCCTGGTCCCCGGAGAGGATTTCGGCCATCATGATCACATCCGCATCTCTTATGCGACCTCGATGGAGCAGATTGAAAAAGGGGTGGAACTAATCCGGCAGGCCTTGCTGAATCTTCGCTGACGGAACAAGGAGGAAGGGCCGACCTTGCGGATCCGGATTCCCGATCCGTCGCTTGCAAACATTTCAAAGAGTGGGAGAGAGAATATGGGGGGGATCTTCGGCGTCGTATCGGAAGGGAATTGTGCAAAGGCCCTGTTTTACGGAACGGATTACCACTCCCATCTCGGGACGGAGAATGCGGGACTTGCCGTATGGGGCGATGGAGGTTTCAGCCACACCATTCACAGCATCAGCCAGGCCCAGTTCAAATCCCGTTTTTTTGATGATTATAAGGGGATGACCGGCCGGATGGGCATCGGGGCGATTGATGACGGATCTCCCCAGCCGCTGATCATCCGTTCGAAATTCGGGACCTATGCACTCGCTGCAACCGGACTGATCACCAACAAGGACGAACTGACCCGCAATCTTCTCCGAGACGGCGCCTCCTTTAGCGAGATGGCGGACGGCGGCGTAAACAGCGTCGAACTGGTCGCGAAACTGATCAACCGGGGCGAAAGCATCAGCGATGGAATTGTCCGGATGCAACAAGCCATCGAGGGATCAATCTGCCTTTTGTTGATGACCCGGGAAGGGATCTATGCGGCACGGGACCGTTATGGTCGTTTTCCCCTGGTTATCGGAAAGGAAATCCGTGAAGTTGGATCAACGCCGGGCTATGCGGTTGCAACCGAATCGAGCTCTTTTTCGAACCTCGGCTTTGAGCTGAGCCGTCCCCTCGGACCGGGGGAGATCGTGCGTCTTGATATCAGCGGGATTCACGCCGAACGCCCGTCCGGCGGAGAAAAACATGTCTGCGCTTTCCTCTGGATCTATACGGGAGATCCGGCCTCGATCTATGAGGGGATCAGTGTTGAAAATGCCCGGGAGCGATGCGGCCGGGCCATGGCCCGGGGCGATCAGGTTGAAGCGGATTTCGTCACGGGCGTCCCCGATTCCGGTATCGGCCATGCCATCGGTTATGCCATGGAATCCGGTCTTCCTTACCGCCGGCCTCTGGTCAAATACACGCCGGGATACGGGAGAAGCTACACGCCGCCTTCCCAGGACATCCGGGACCTTGTGGCGACGATGAAGCTCTGCGCCGTCCGGGATGTGATCCAGGGAAGCAGGATGGTCGTGTGTGATGACTCGATCGTCCGGGGAACACAGTTCAAGAATTACACGATCCGGAAACTCTGGGACAACGGGGCGAAGGAAATCCATGTCCGCCCGGCCTGTCCGCCCCTGATGTTTCCCTGCCGATACGCCTCTTCCACGAGAACGATCGCCGAACTGGCTTCCCACCGGGCGATCCGCGCCCTCGAAAGCGAGAAAATGGAGCCTATCGATGAATACCTGGATCACGGTTCCGAGCGATACCGGATGATGATCGAATGGATCCGGCGGGATCTGAATGTGACGTCCCTTAAATATATCCATATCGAGGAGATGATTGCGGCCATCGGTCTGCCGGAGGAACAGCTCTGCCTCTACTGCTGGCGCGGCCGGTAGGGAGTGGGTTCACGATCCATCGCAACGTCATACGAATGCCGGTCTCGGCGGATCATGACGCCGTCATTGCGGGAAAGCCCGTCCGCGGATAATTACCCGTTGATTGCCCTGATCCCTTCATGTTATACATTTCACGCGGTCGATATTCCATGAGGTGTGGATATACAGGTGATTTGAAAGCGGCGGGGTGCGTCATTGAGTCCGGACATCCGAAGAAGAAAGACGAAATCCATTGATCTCGGAGGTGTGCGGATCGGCGGCGATGCACCGGTCGTGGTCCAGTCCATGACCTCTTCCGACACCCGTGACGTAGGGGCGACGGTCGAGCAGATCCACGCGCTGGAGGAAGCGGGTTGTGAAATCGTCCGTGTCGCCGTTCCTGATGAGGCGGCAGCGATCGCCATCCATGAGATCCGTTCCCGGATCCATATTCCCCTGATTGCCGATATCCATTTCCAATATCCGCTGGCCCTCCTTGCCATGAATCATGGCGCGGACGGCATCCGGATCAATCCCGGCAATATCTCCACAGAGGGAATCCGCAAGATCGTCTCCATTGCCAGGGCAAACCGGAAGGTGATCCGGATCGGAATCAATGCGGGATCCCTGGAGAAGGAGATCGCCGTCCGCCACGGCGGTCCGACCGCGGATGCACTCGTCGAGAGCGCCTTGAAGAACATCCGCCTCTTGGAGGAGATGGACTTCGACGCGATCAAGCTCTCCTTGAAATCCTCCGATGTGACGACCATGATCGCGGCCTATCGATCCATCTCTGAGAAGACCGATTATCCTCTCCATCTTGGCGTCACGGAGGCGGGTACCCTTATTCCAGCGGCAATCAAATCCGCCCTCGGTATCGGAACCTTGCTGTATGACGGTATCGGCGATACAATCCGGGTTTCCGTGACCGGCAATCCCGTTCCCGAAATCGGTCTGGCGTACGGAATCCTGCGGGCGCTCAACATCCGGAACGTCGGTCCGGATATCGTTTCCTGTCCGACGTGCGGCCGCTGCGAGATCGATCTTGCGGGTCTGGCCGAGCAGGTGGAGCGGGAGCTCCGGGGGATGAAGACCCCCCTGAAGATCGCCCTCATGGGTTGCGTGGTCAACGGGCCGGGGGAGGCCGCCGAGGCGGATATCGGTATTGCGGGGGGAAAGGGCGCCGGGATGCTGTTCCGGAAAGGGAAAGTCGTGCGCAAGATCCGGGAAGAGGAGTTTATCCCGGTTTTGCTGGAAGAGATCCGGAAAATGGAAAAAATGTGAAAAGTGAAGCGGTAATCCTTGCTCCCTGCACTTTATTAACAAGGAGGTATCATGCGTTATTCGGAGATGTTCCTGCCCACGGGGAGGGAGGTCCCTTCCGATGCGGAACTGATCAGCCACCAGCTCATGATCCGGGCAGGCCTGATGAGAAAACTGACCAGCGGGGTTTATTCCTATCTTCCGTTGGGTTACCGGGTGATCCGTAAGTTTGAGCAGATTGTCCGAGAGGAGATGAACCGCGCGGGCGCCCAAGAGATCTTTCTCCCGATGGTGCAGCCGGCGGAGCTCTGGCAGGAGTCCGGGCGATGGGTCCGTTACGGCAAGGAACTGCTCCGCTTCCGTGATCGACACGATCGGGAGTGTTGTCTCGGCCCGACCCATGAAGAGGTGATCACCGATCTGGTCCGGAACGAAATCAAAACATACCGGCAGCTTCCCCGAAATCTCTATCAGATCCAGACGAAGTTCCGCGACGAGATCCGGCCGCGGTTCGGGGTAATGCGCTGCCGGGAATTCGGCATGAAAGACGCCTACAGTTTCGATACGGACGAGGCGGGCGCGGAGGTCAGCTACCGGAAGATGTTCGAGGCCTATCAGCGAATCTTTACCCGTTGCGGTCTGAACTTTCGTCCGGTGGAGGCGGACTCGGGAAGCATCGGCGGAAGGTATTCCCACGAATTCATGGTGATGGCCAATTCCGGGGAGGATGCGATCTGTCATTGTAGCGCCTGCAACTATGCGGCAAATTTGGAGAAGGCCGAGATTGCCCGGCCGGCGGAGAGTGAGACTGCTGGGACGACCCTTGACGTCGAAGAGGTGAACACCCCTGGGGTCAGAACCATCGAGGAGGTGTGCAGCTTTTTACAGGTCGCACCGGATGCGGTCGTCAAGACCCTGATCTTCTCTGTGGACGATACCCCTGTGGCCGTTCTCATCCGCGGAGACCAGGAGGTCAACGAGATCAAGGTGAAAAATTTCCTCGGTTGCGACTCCCTGGAACTGGCCGATGATGCAATGATAAGGAAGGTCACCGGGTCCCCCCTGGGATTCGCGGGCGCCGTCGGAATCCAGGCCCGGGTCATCGCCGATTATTCGCTTCTGGGAATGAGCGATTGCGTCATGGGGGCCAACCGAGAGGATTACCACCTCCGCCACGTGAAGCCTGGTCGGGACTTCCCGATTGCGGACTATGCGGATCTCCGTATAATCCGGGAATCCGATCCCTGCCCGCGCTGCGGGGGAGAGGTGCGCTTTGCACGGGGAATCGAGGTCGGCCATGTCTTCAAGTTGGGGACCAAATACAGCAAGGCCATGAAAGCGGTTTTTCTGGATCAGAGCGGAAAAGAAAAGATCATGGTGATGGGATGTTACGGAATCGGCATCGGCAGAACGGTCGCTGCGACCATCGAACAGAATTACGATGCGGATGGAATCGTCTGGCCCCTGCCGCTTGCCCCCTATGCGGTGATCATCACCCCGGTGAACGTGAATGAAAAGATGCTCGCCGACGCGGCGGCGGAACTTTACCACATCCTGACCGAAAAGGGTGTGGAAGTGATCCTGGATGACCGGGACGAGAGGGCCGGGGTAAAATTCAAGGACGCCGATCTGATCGGAATTCCCTATCGCGTGACGGTCGGTCCCAAGCGACTGGCCGGAGGGAAGATGGAAATCAAAACGCGGCGGTCCGGAGAGGTCGCGATCCTGCCGGTTTCCGAGGTTACTCCGTTTCTCATAGCCCGCATCCGAGAAGGACTGTAGCCCCCATGCTCCGCATCAACGACATCCTGGATAAAGTCCAGTCTTATCTCTCCCCATCCGAAATCGGGATGATCGAAAAGGCCTACATCTTTTCTGCGTCTGTTCATCAGGGGCAGATCCGCCTCTCCGGCGAACCCTATCTGACGCATCCCATGGAGGTCTGCGGCATCCTCGCGGACATGAAACTCGATGCGGCGACGCTCATAACGGGTCTCCTGCACGATACGGTCGAGGATACACTCACCACGCTGGAACAGATCGAAGAGTCCTTCGGCAAAGAGGTGGCCTTTCTCGTCAACGGGTTGACGAAGATCAGCAAGATCACCCTCGGCAATCAGGAGGAGAGGCAGGCGGAAAATTTCCGGAAGATGATTCTGGCGATGTCGTCCGATATCCGGATTCTCCTCATCCGTCTGGCGGACCGGATCCACAACATGCGGACGCTCGAGTTTCAGACGCCGGACCGGCAGCGCTACATCTCCAAAGAGTCCCTGGATCTGTATGCGCCTCTGGCCAACCGCCTGGGAATCAACTGGATGAAAATGGAGTTGGAGGACCTTTCTTTCCGGTATCTCGACTTTGAGGCCTACAATGAACTCGCAAAACGGATCGTAAAGAAAAAGGCGAAACGGGAAGAGTATGCGGAAGAGGTCAGGGGGATCATCCGGCAGGAGATGGAACGTTTCGGCATCCGGGGCGAAGTAGAGGGAAGGGCAAAACATTTTTTCAGCATCTTCAAGAAGATGAAGGAGCAGCACATCGATTTCGACGAGGTGTATGATCTCACGGCCTTCCGGATCATTCTCGATTCGGACAAGGACAAAGACTGCTATGAAGCCCTGAGCATGGTCCATGCCCTTTGGACACCGGTCCCCGGGAGGTTCAAGGATTATATTGCCATGCCGAAGGCCAACCACTACCAGTCCCTCCACACAACGGTGATCGGACCCTACGGGGAGAGGGTCGAGATCCAGATCCGGACCCGGCCGATGCATGATTGGGCGGAGGAGGGGATTGCCGCCCACTGGCGCTATAAGGAAGGGCGGGCCTTCTCCAGCGATGTTGATCAGATCAAGAAACTTCGGGATCTGTTAGATGCTCAGCAGGAGATCGAGAATCCCCGCGAGTTCATGTCCAACCTGAAGGTGGCTCTGTTCCCCGAGGAAGTTTACGTGTTCACCCCGAACGGGGATGTAAGATCCTTTCCGAAAGGGGCGACACCCATCGATTTTGCCTACAGCATCCATACGGATATCGGCAACCAGTGCATCGGCGCCAAGGTGAACCGGAGCATCGTGCCCCTGAAATATCAGTTGCAGAATGGGGATACGGTCGAGATCATCACCCAGGCGGGCCACCACCCCAGCAAGGACTGGCTGAAGTATGTGGTCACTTCCCGCGCCATGGCGAAGATCCGCAACTGGGTCAAGACCGAGGAACGTAAGAAGAGCGTCACGCTGGGCCGGGATCTCCTGGAGAAGGAATTCAAGAAACACCACCTGAAGTTCGGCCAGTTTTCAAAGTCATCGGAAATGCAGAAGATATTAAAGGAATATCACATCGATTCCCTCGACGATCTGATGGCCTTCGTCGGTTACGGAAGGGTGTCGCCCAAGCACGTCGTTCATCATTTCCTCCCGGAGGAAGAGATCAATAAAGGAGAACCACCTGACCGAACGAGAAAAAAAGGTGTAGAGGCTGAGCCGATCGGCGTGTCGCTGACCGGGATCGATGATATCATGGTCCGGTTCGGAAAGTGCTGCGATCCGATCCCCGGTGATGAGATTCTCGGTTACATCTCGCGTGGTCGGGGGATCGCGGTTCATACGGCCAATTGCAAGCATGTCCAGGATATGGATCCCGAACGGCTGGTGGACGTTCATTGGGATATCCGCGAAAAAAGAGAATACCCGGTCCAGATGAAAATTGTCTGCCATGACAAGAAGGGGGCTCTTGCCGATATCAGCGCCGCCATCTCTTCTCTGGATGTCAACATCACCCATGCGGAGATCAATGCGCCTCAGGACGGAAAGGCCCATTGCGAATTCGGCGTCAACGTTATTGATTTAAATCAGTTCAATAAGATTATTGCGGTCATCAGAAAATTACGGGGGGTCATCTCCGTGGAGAGACTCTGGCGATCCTGAGCAGAAGCAGGGCGGCTTCTTTCTCCGCGATGATTCAAATTGACAGTTAGCAGCCGCTTGCTGTATGAACCACGAACGGTTTTTCAACGATGAAGAGGAAGAGGAAGAGGAAGAGGAAATGATGGCATTCATGAATGGATGGTTCGTGAAATATGGGATTTTCACACTGACGATGCTCCTGTTTTGTCTGACCCCCATGGCTGGATCGGGGACGCCGCGACAGAATTCATATTTGATTTTACTCGACCCGGCTCACGGGGGAGAGGATCTTGGCGTGGTCTCGGATAAACTGCGCGAGAAAGACCTGACCATGAATATGGCCCTCCTGGTCCGCCAGGAGGCGCAAAAGATGCCGGGCCTTCAGGTTCAATTGACACGTTCGGCAGACAGGAGAATGACGATCGCGGAGAGGGTCAAGGCGGCCGGGACGATGAAAGCGGACTGTCTCGTCAGCCTTCATGTCAATGCCGGTTTCGGAAAGAAGGCGACAGGCTACGAGATCTATTTCCCGGGATTTCGGCAGGCCGCGTCCGACGGAGGAGATTCCTCTCCCATCCTCAAGGATATGGCCCGCAACAAGTCCCTCAACAATTCGGTAAGGCTTGCGCAGCAGATCCAGTCCGGTCTTGAGACGGTCTTCCCCCGCAAGGGGCGCGGTCTACGCGATGCTCCAAGCCCGCTCCTGGACGGATTGACCATTCCCGGACTTGTCGTTGAGATTGGCTTTGCGACTCACCCGGACGACCGGAAAAAGCTGACCGAACCAGAAACGCAGCGGGCCGTCGCCAGAGCTCTGGTAAAGGGTCTCCAGGATTATTTCCAGAAAGCGCCGGCGTTATAGTGGGAGATGATGAATTGGATCCGGCGACGGGCTTTTCATCGAGGTCCGGAGGACAGCGGAAGCAAAGCCGTTTTCCGGGAACGCATGGTCGCCCTGACGGGGCTTGCAGCCGAAGGCATTGCCGCGCGGACATGCAGACCAGAGGAAATCCGGGAGGTCTGACTTGAAAAAGATTGTGTTGGCCTCCCGGAACTGGGGAAAGATTAAAGAAATTCAGGCAATGCTTGCGGATCTCGGCGTCAGCATCCTTTCGTTGAATGATTACCCGGGTATCCCCGAGACCGTTGAAGACGGAAAGAGTTTTCTGGAGAACGCCCTCAAAAAGGCAAGGGCGGTCGCGGAATCGACAGGGGAGATCGTGCTTGCCGACGATTCGGGACTGGAGGTGGATGCCCTGGGCGGCGCGCCGGGGATCTACTCAGCACGGTATGCAGGTAACGATGCGGACGATGTGCAGAACATCCGGAAGCTCCTGTATGACCTGAAGGGTATTCACGCCGAAAATAGGGGAGCGGCCTTCCGGTGCGTTCTGGTCCTTTATCCTGTCGACGGCCACTACGAGGCCTTTGAAGGACGCTTGGAAGGATTGATTGCGGAAAAGCCGGTCGGTCAGGGTGGGTTCGGATATGATCCGGTCTTTTTTCTTCCCGGAGAGGGAATGACCGTAGCCGAGCTTTCCCCCGAGGTCAAGAACAGGATCAGCCATCGGGCGCAGGCCATTGCAAAGCTGAAGGAAAGGTTCCGAAAGGGATAAAAGTACAAAAAAGACGGGGCGTAGCGCAGCCCGGTAGCGCGCCTGCTTTGGGAGCAGGATGTCGAGTGTTCAAATCACTCCGCCCCGATCAATAAAATCAAGTGTTTACGTAATGTTCGTAAGCCATTTTTTTATGCCATATCTGCGTGGGGTACAAAATGGGGTACAAGATTTGAGACTCTTGAGGTAAAAAATATTTTGCTTTCCCCCGTTAATAAAACCCCGGATCACTCCCAGGGGTCTTCTTTGGGATTCCAAGCTCGGCAATGGTCGGGGTGTCTTTCTCCCGTGGTTCCTGGTTGGTACCACGGAAAAGTTGCCCCTTCGCCTTTCCGTTCAGCGCCCAAATTCTCACCCGTACCGCCCGTTGATTGTTGGGGCATCGTCGTCGTGCGACGTTATGCCCGTGCCAGGGCCTCCCTGACCCGTTTTCGCAGTCTGTCCGGCTCATAACCCATCTCATCGGATACGAAGTCAAAAAAATGAGGTTCATCCGGTTCATGCGTACTTTTGATTTGATAATCTGCGGTAATAATCCGAGTCTTGCGGGTGGCGCGGCCGGTACTCGCTGGCGGACAAAGGTCTTACTCGCTTGACAGGGTGGCTAAAACAATCCTGGAACTATAAAAATAGTAGACGATCGTTCTATTGTCAAAGGAAAAAATTCAGACAACTTGTTGATTACGAGTTGAAGTCTTGATGAAGTTTTATATTTTATCTCGCCTATTTTACCGGCACCAGGCTCCTTCCTGCCAACACCTTGAACGCTGCGCCCGTTTCCTTCTCCTCCGGTGTCTGTCCGGGAGGGGTGAACAGCAATGCTGTTGTCTTGAAATCGAGACCCGCCCTTTCCCATACCTTCGAGATCTCGTTGGATGTCTACATATAAGGAGGTCCTAATTGCGCTCGGCTTGCCGGGGGTGAGTCGACTTACGCCCAGGCGAGGATGATCTGCTCATCGAAGATGGAGACGAGGTGATTCCTTGCCTTCCTCTCCTCACTCCATCGCCCCCAGCAGTTCATCCAGCATCACGGTGGCGAAGCTGGTGGCATAGTCGCTCATGGCGTAAGGGATGACGAGTTCCCGGCCATGCAGCAGCGCGCCGCAGGTGTACACGACATTNNCGTAGGGTCTTCAAGGTCCAGCAGAAACGCGCCAAGACAATACTTCCGCATCGGGCCGACTCCGTGGGTCAACACCAGCCAGCCCGCCTCCGTTTCGATGGGAGAACCGCAGCTGCCGATCTTCACGAATTCCCACGGCTGGGCCGGCGGCAGCAGCAGCTTCGGCGTTTGCCAGAAGTGGATATTGTCTGAGTACATCAGCAGGATGTTCTCGTCGTCCTGGCGCGATAGCATGGCGTAGCGGCCGTTGATTTTGCGCGGGAAC
>PLLC01000001.1 GCA_003141195.1 Syntrophaceae bacterium | reverse complement strand
CTGGGCATTTTTGAACAGTCTGCAAAAGATACTTTTTCAACATGCTGCTAATTTCCCATCCGGTAGCGGAAGGTCGCGGTGACGTGTAGGCGCGAGAGGTTGAAGGCCCCCGGCAGCGGCTCGAACGGTGAGGCGGCCCGGATGACGGCAAGCGCCCCCTCGTCGAGGACCAGGCTTCCGGAGGTAGAGGTGACGTAATAACCGGCCAGGGCGCCGCCGGCGTCGATGGTGAAGCGGATCACCGCGCTTCCCTCCCGCTTTTCGGAGAGGGCCTGCGCCGGGTAGGACCAGAGGCCCTCGATCTTCCGGCGGATCTGGAGGAGATAGGATTCGTAAGGGCCGCCTGGGTTCTGCAGGGCGATGGTATCCTCACGGTAACCGCGGGGCTCCGCCTCCGCGGGGGCGGCCGGCGCCGTCTGCCCGCTGCGGGAGGAAGACGGCGGCGGTTCGATTTCCATTGGCGCCTTCAGCTCGACGTTCATCACCTTCTCGGGCCGCGGGCTGTCCCTCATGTCGATACGGGCCGTCAAGGCGATGACCAGCGCATGGCCCGCAAGCGAGGCCAGGATAAAAGGGATGAGGAACTTCTTCGCCGTCATGGGGTTAAAAAACCTCCGTCATTCAGACGAGTCGAATGATGGCGGAATTCGACGGAAAAGTCAAAGCCGGAAATTTCCCGCCCTCTCCGGGGGGGGAGGGTTAGGGTCTCGTGCCCTCATAGGGGGTGGGGTTTATGCAGTCATGACAGCCCTTTTCACCCATCCCCACCCCTCCCGTTGCTTGCTTGTGCCCTGCAGGGTATGCCCTTTAGGGTAAAGGGGAGGGGGGAAATTACATTTTACGAGGCCATCAAGGTTGTCTGGTCAATTCATGGAAGCCGTTCTGGAAGCCGATGAACAATGGATGCGGATCGCCCTTGCGGAGGCCGGACGGGCCCGTGAGGCCGGGGAGGTGCCGGTCGGGGCGGTGATCGTCCGGAAAGGCGGTCTCCTCGCAAGCGCCCGCAACAGCCCGATTTCGCTACACGACCCCTCGGCCCATGCCGAGATCCTGGTCATCCGCGCCGCGGCGGCTGTTGTCGGGAATTACCGCCTTGCGGGGACAACGCTCTATGTGACGCTCGAACCCTGCCTCATGTGCGCAGGCGCGATCCTGCACGCCCGGATCGAACGGCTCGTCTTCGGCGCCGCCGATCCCAAGGGGGGCGCGGCGGTCTCCCTCTACCGGCTCTTCGAGGACCGGCGTCTGAGCCACGCCGTAGCCGTGACGGAAGGGATTCTTCGGAAGGCCTGCGCCGACATTTTGAGTGGATTTTTTCAGGAAAAGAGGCTAATAGTACCGCCGTAACAGGACCGCAAGGGCGGTCACCCCCCTCCCTCCCGGGGAGCGGAAGAAAAGGCCGCCGGCCGAACCGGGGGAAAGGGTACACGGGTTGCGGACCTCGGAAGGAATCGGCCAGGGGGGAAAAAGATTCCGCCGGGGGATCAAGAAGCTCCAATATCCGGAGAGATACCGAAGTGGTCGTAACGGGATCGACTCGAAATCGATTTGGGGGCCAAAAGCCCTCACGGGGGTTCGAATCCCCCTCTCTCCGCCAGATGAACAGGGCGTTTGGTCTTGGCCGAACGCCCTGTTTTCATGCGCGACATCTTCCGGCGGATCATGAATGGAAAAGAGGATGACTATGGGACTGTATTCGGACAGGGCGGGGCGTATCGGCAGTGAAAATGCATTCAAGATCGGACCTCATATCCGTTCACTGGAGGAGACCGGAAGGGACGTCATTCGGTGCAATTTAGGCGAGCCCGATTTCCCCGTTCCGGGTTTCATCAAGGAGGAGGTCAAACGCCAGATCGACCTGGATAACACCCATTACTGCGACCCGCAGGGGATCCCCTCCCTCCGGGCGGCCATCGCAAAGCAGTTTTCGGAAACACGGGGGATCCGCGCGGAGGCGGAACGCGTTGTTGTCTTTCCGGGAGGAAAGCCCCCCATCGGCCTGTGCCAGCAGACCTACTGCGGTCCTGGGGACGAGGTAGTTTACCCCAGTCCCGGTTTCCCGATCTACGAATCCTTCATCCCCTACGTGGGCGCCACGCCGGTGCCCCTCCATCTGAAAGAGGAGAACGAATTTTCCCTCTCCGGTGAGGAGCTGGCGTCCGTCCTGACCGAAAAAACCAAGCTGATCTTCCTCAATTTTCCCTCCAACCCGACGGGAGGGGTCGCCTCTCCGGAGCAGCTTCGGGAGATCGCCTCGGTCATCCGGAGCCGATGCTGCGAGGATGTCCGCATCTACTCCGACGAGATCTACGAGCATATCCTGTTCGACTCCCACCGCCATCACAGCATCCTCTCCTGTCCCGGCATGGAAAGAAACACGATCCTGGTGAGCGGCGCCTCCAAGAGCTTTGCCTGGACGGGCGGCCGGATCGGTTGGGCCCTGTTCCCCACGCGGGAGGAGGCGGAGGTCTTCAAGAACCTCAACATCAACTACTTCTCCTGCACCGCCGCCTACAACCAGGAGGGGGTGCGCCTGGGGTTGGAATCTCCTGAAGGTCCGGTCGCGATCAAAAAGATGGTGGAGATCTTCCAGATGCGCCGCGACCTGGTCGTGGAGGGGCTGAACGCCATTCCGGGGATCCGCTGCCTGAAGCCGAAGGGGACCTTCTACGTCTTTCCCAATGTGGAAGAGGTCTGCCGGAACCTGGGGATCCTGGAGGGCTGCGAAAGCCTTCCGAAGGAGATCCGGCAGAAGACGAGTCCCTCGACCCTGCTACAGATGTTCCTCCTGTTCGTTCACGGGGTGGCGACGATGGACCGGAAATCTTTCGGCCGGATCGGGTCCGACCCGTTCCATTATCTGCGGCTTTCAATCGCCACGGGAACAGAGGACCTGAAGAAGGGACTTGCGCGGATCGCAGCGGGCGCCTCGGATCGGGAGGGGTTCAAGAGGTTCTTCGCCGCCGGCGAGCACTTTTTTTAGGAGCCTATTGCAAAAGGTTCCTTTGCAGGCTGTTCAAAAATGCCAGATGCAAGGCCTCCGAAATCCTGAGCCGTGAGGCGTACCTTTGAGGTACGTTGAAGGCGCAGGATGAGGGAAACTTGAGCAGATGGGCGTTTTTCAACAGCCTGTTAGAGCCCCAGCACCTCGCTCAGGGTGGGGTGTGGGATGATCCACTCTTCGAGCTGCCGGCGATCGAGACCCGCGGCCATCGCCAGGCTCATGGATGCGATCAGTTCGCCGGCCTGCTCGCCGGCGATGGTCGCCCCCGCCAATATGTCCCGATGAAACAGGAGTTTGACGAAACCGGGGCCCAGAAGCGCGGTGCGGGCGGTGATGTTGGCGGCGAAGTCCGCCCGGTGAACCTCGACGGCGATCCCCTTCCGCAGGGCCTCCTCCTCGGTCAGCCCGACCCGGGCGATCTGGGGATGGGTGTAGACGACAGAGGGGACCGCTTCTTCAATACAGCGTATCTCGCGGCCGCCGCAGAGACGGGCGGCGAGGGTTTCCCCCTGCTGCATCGCCCGATGGGCGAGCATCATCCCGCCGGTGACGTCGCCGACAGCGAAAATCGCGGGAACGCTGGTCATCTGCCGTGCATCGACGGCGATGCCCCGCCGGTCATGGCGGATCCCCAGGGCGGTGAGTTCCTCCACGCGCAGCCGCGGCCTTCTTCCCGTGCAAATCAGGGCGTAGTCCGCGGAGAGTTCCAGGATTCCGGCCGGCCGTATTCCGCGGGGATCCTCGTCGCCCTTGCCCGGCGGCTGTGCGCCGGGAGGGTCTTGCGCCTGCCGGGTCTCCGCACCGGGCGCTTCCGGGGCGGCGAGCAGTTGCACGCGCGAACCCATCTCCCGGATCGCCTCCATCCTCACGCCCGTATGGAGGGCGACCCCCAGATTTTTCAATTCCTGCGTCAGCAGCGCCGCGGCCTCCCCCTCCTCGCCGGGAAGGATCTGCCCCATCATTTCGATCAGGGTCACTGGAACGCCCAGCTCTGCGAAGAACGTCGCGAACTCGACGCCGATGACGCTTCCTCCCACGATGAGGAGGCTTTCAGGCAATGTCCGGAGAGACAGAAGGCCGTCGGAGGTCAGGATCCGATCCGTAGGCTGCACGCCGGGCGGCAGGGTGGGTTCGGACCCCCAGGCGATGACCAGGTTACGGGCAAAGAGGCGTTCGTGGCGGCCGTCCGGGGCGATCCACTCGACCTCGCCCGGAGAGAGGATCCGCCCTTCCCCGCTTTTCATCTCCACGCCGCCCTCCTTCAGGGATTTCTGAACGCCCAGGGAGGAGATCTTCACGATCTGTTCCTGGTGCCGTTTCATCGCGGCATAGTCGAAGGACGTATCGGCCGCACGCACGCCCATCCGGCCGAGCTTCTTCAGCTCCGCATAGCGCCGGCTGCACGCCAGCAGGGCCTTGGTGGGGATGCATCCCCGGTGGGTGCAGGTCCCGCCCCACCCCTGCCGCTCGATGATCGCCGCCCGCGCCCCCAGCCTTGCCGCCCGAACCGCCGCCGCATGGCCGCCCGGTCCCGCCCCGATCACCATGATATCGAATTTCTCCGGCATGAGATTCCTCCCATCGTGGTTTTCATATTTTGAAAATATAGCATTTAGGAAATAATATCATTAAATATTTATGTAAACAATAACATTTGAATAATTTATTGACAGATTGATCAATAAATTGTAGGTAATTTCCACAGGGGGGGAAAATATGAAAATCGACGTAACCAGCCTGGCCATCATCAAGCACCTGCGGGAGGGGAGAAAATCCTTTCAAAAGATCGCCGAAGACCTCTCCATCACGGAAAACACGGTGCGGGCGCGGGTCAACCGTCTGATCGAGGAGGGGGTGCTCTCTGTCACCGGCCTGGTGGATCCGGAGGCCATTCCGGGACATCGGTTGGTGATGGTCGGCATCAAACTCAGCACAATGGATCTGGTCAGAAAAGGGGAGGAATTCAGCCGATTGAAGGGGGTCGTTTCCGTTTGCGTCGTGACGGGGAGATATGACCTGATCCTGACGGTTCTGATGAGCGATACGCATGATCTGCTGGCCTTCTACACGGAGCAGGTATCGCAGATCCAGGATGTTCAGTCCGCCGAGACCTTCGTGGTGTACAAGGCGTACAATCTGAAGGTGCCGTACATTCTGTAAAAAATGTGAAGGGAAAATATGGCCGAGCTCCGGAAAACCGTTCTGCATGAAAAGCATGTCTCCCTCGGCGCCGCGATGGTCGATTTCGGCGGCTGGCATATGCCGCTCCAGTACAGAACCGGAATTGTGGAAGAACATCTCGCAACGCGGAAGGGGGCCGGGATCTTTGACGTGTCCCACATGGGGCGATTCATCGTCCGCGGTTCCGGGGCTCTCGCCTTCCTGCAGCACGTCCTTTCCAACAACGCCGCCGCCCTGGATACCGGTTTTGCACAATACACGATGATCCCCAATGGCCGCGGGGGCGCCCTCGACGACGCCTATCTTTACCGCTTCACGCCGGATGAATACCTTCTTGTGGTCAATGCCGCCAACCGGGACGCCGACTGGCGCTATCTGCATTCTCGTCTTTCCCGCTTTCCCGAGGCGCAGATGGCAGATATATCTGAAGAAATGGCGATGATCTCCCTCCAGGGACCCCGCTCCCGATCCATTCTGCAGGAGGCGATCACCGGCGGTGTTCTGCCGGAGCCTCTCAAAAACGCCCTTGGCGCCGTGACCATCGGGGAGCGGAAGATTCTCGTTTCCCGAACCGGCTACACGGGGGAGCCCTTGGGTTTTGAATGCTTTCTCGCGGCCGCCGATGCCCCCTGGCTCTGGGACCTCTTCCTGGAAAAAGGGGCGATCCCGGTGGGTCTGGGGGCGCGGGACACCCTGAGGATGGAAGCCGGATTGCCTCTTTTCGGCCATGAACTGGGGAAGGATCCGGCCGGACAAGAGATCCCTATCTTCGCCTGTCCCCTGGCCCGTTTCGCCGTGAGTTTTTCCCCCCTGAAGGGTGCGTTCGTCGGACGGGAGGCCCTCACAACCCAGTTTGCCGCTTTCAAGAAGATCAAGGATGAAGATTACACCTCGATCGAGGACCTGCCGCGGATCATCATGCCTTTCGCCATCCGGGGAAAGGGGATCGCCAGGGCGGGATTCCGGGTCTTCCGGGGCAAAAAAGAGGCCGGTTTCGTAACGAGCGGGACGATGGTTCCCTGCTGGAAGACGACAGACGAGGGGCTTTCCACCCGTTTCACCGGCGAGCGGGAGATGCGGGCCATCGGCATGATGCTGGTCGACAGCCGTCTGAAAAAAGACGATCCGTTGGAAATCGAGATCCGGGGAAACAGGGTCGATGCGGTTGTGGTCCCCTACCATCTGCGCTCCGACGCCCCGCCCCATGCCATGCCGATCATCCGGCGTGATCCGGAAGATTTCCAGAAACCGGTTTCCAACGCCTGGCAGGAAAAGGCCCGCGATCTGCTGGAAAAGGCCCTGCAGAACACCCGCTGGCGCCAGACGGAGTGCATCAACCTCATCCCCTCCGAACAGACGACCTCGCCGATAGTGCGGCGCCTGTCGATGCTGGATCCCGCCTTCCGCTACGCCGAGCACCGCTCCCTCCGATCCTACTATGATGCGGAAGTCTTCTACTATCAGGGAACGGATTTCATCGAAGGTGTGGAGGAACTGCTGAAGGAGGAGATGGCTCGCTACCTTGGCTGCCGGGAGGTGGAGGCCCGGGTGATCAGCGGTCAGATGGCCAACGCCGTGGTCTTCAGCGCCCTCGTCGATTATCTGAACCGGGAGGACCGGAAGACGGAACCCCGTCGGATCCGTTCGGTTCTGAACAACCACATGATCCGGGGCGGCCACCTGAGCGCCCAGCCCATGGGCGCCCTCTACAATTTCATCCGGATCGATCCGCGGACGGAAAAGCCCGCCGTTGTGAACTTCCCGGTCTTACCCGAAAATCCCTACAAAATCGATATGGAGGCGACCTGCCGGATCATCAACGAACACCGGCCGGAGCTGATCATCTTCGGCAAGAGCATGGTCCTCTACCGCGAGCCCGTTCGGGAGATCAGGGACTTTCTCCGGGAACAGAAGATCGAGGCCGTCATCCTCTACGACATGGCCCATGTTCTGGGGCTGGCGGGACCCTGCTTCCAGGAGCCGTTCGCCGAAGGGGCAGACCTGGTCACCGCCTCCACCCACAAGACCTTCTTCGGCACCCAGCGGGGAATCGTTGCCGGGAACTGGCGGAAAGAGGAAAAACAGTATGCCCTCTGGGAGTCCGTGGAGAACCGGACCTTTCCGGGAAGCGTCAGCAACCACCACCTGGGTACTCTCCTGGGATTGCTCATGGCGGCCTATGAGATGAACTGTTTCCGGGACGACTACCAGCAGGCGGTCATCCGGAATGCGAAGGCCTTCGCCCGGGCGCTGCGGGACACGGGTTTGCAGGTGGCCGGCGATCCGGCGATCTCCTTTACGGAGACCCATCAGGTCATCGTGAAGGTGGAATATGCCAAGGCGGTGGAGGCGGCCCGTCGGCTCGAGGAGAACAACATCATCTGCAACTACCAGGCGGCGCCGGATGAAGAAGGGTTTACCGCGGCCGGCGCCCTCCGGCTGGGCGTGCAGGAGATGACGCGTTTCGGCATGGGGCCGGAGGATTTCCGGAGCCTTTCCCAGTACATCCACGACGCGGTGGTTGGCGGCCGGTCGGTCCGGGAAGAGGTGACGGCCTTCCGGAAGCGCTTTCTTGCGATGCGCTATTGTTTTGCGGAAGATATGTTCACCGATCTGATGGAAAAGCTGCACCGGCTGATATAGTGCCCTTTTGAAAAGGAGTCCCCTGTTTAAAATAATATCGAAGGAGGAATGATGAAAAGGATCGAGGAAATCTTACTGCCGGAGGAGCTCCGTTACAGCGCCGATCATGAATGGGTCGGGCCGGAAGGCGATCTGGCGCGTGTGGGGCTTACCGACTACGCCCAGGATCAGCTCGGGGATATCGTCTATGTGGAGTTGCCGTCCGTCGGGGCCCATATCGCGCAGGGGGCGGTCTTTGCCACGGTGGAATCGGTGAAATCGGTCTCCGAATGCTACATGCCGCTTTCGGGGGAGGTCGTCGCCGTGAACGGCCCCTTAAGCGACAATCCCGTCCTGCTGAATCAGAGCCCCTATGGCGACGGGTGGATGGTCCTGGTGAAACCGGATGATCCCGCGGCCGTTTCGCAGCTCCTGACGGCGGAGGGCTACCTCGCCCGTTTGAAAGGGGGCGTGTGAATGCGGTATCTTCCCCATACCGATGATGACATTTCCGCCATGCTCGGCGTGGTCGGCCTCAAGGAGCTCGACGACCTCTTTGCGGCGGTTCCGGGGAATTGCCGTTTCGGGGGGGCGCTGCAACTGCCGGAGGCGATGAGCGAGTGGGCCCTGGAAGAGCATGTCGGGCGTCTGGCCTGCCGGATGGGCGTCTCCCCGGAGTATTCCGTTTTTCTGGGCGCCGGGAGCTACGACCATTACATCCCCGCGACGGTTTCCCATCTTCTCGGCCGTTCCGAGTTCGTGACCTCCTACACGCCGTACCAGCCGGAGATGCTCCAGGGCACGCTGCAGGGGATCTATGAGTACCAGACCCTGACGGCCCGTCTGCTGGGGATGGAAGTGGCGACGGCCTCCCACTATGACGGCGCGACGGCCCTGGCCGAGGCGCTCCTCATGGCGGTACGGATCACGAAGCGAAAGAAGGTGGCCCTCTCCCGGGCGATCCATCCCCACTACCGGCAGGTCGTCCGGACCTACTTCGCCCCCACCGGCTATGAACTCCTGGAAATCCCCTATCTCGAAACGGGGCTCACCGACCTCGCCCGCCTGGAGGAGATCCGGGATCTGGCCGCCGTCGCGGTACAGTCACCGAACTTCTTCGGCTGCATCGAAAACTTGCAGGCAGCGGCGGAGAAGGCCCATTCCGGCGGTGCGCTGCTGGTTTCCGGCTTCACCGAGGCGCTGGCCTTCGGGCTCCTGAAGAGTCCGGGAAGTCAGGGCGCCGACATCGTCGCCGGAGAGGGGCAGAGCCTGGGCATCCCCCGCTCTTTCGGGGGGCCGGCCTTGGGCATGCTCGCGAGCCGGAAACAGCACATGCGGAGCCTCCCCGGCCGCCTCGTGGGACAGACGAAGGACCGGGACGGGAAGCGCGGTTTCGTTCTCACGCTGGCCACGCGGGAACAGCACATCCGCCGGGAGAAGGCGACATCGAACATCTGTTCCAATAACAGCCTCTGCGCCCTCGCCGCCGCGATGTACATGGCCTCCTTGGGCGGGACGGGCATCCGGCAACTGGCCGCCCTCAATCACGACAAGGCGGAATATCTGAAGAACGCGCTGCGGGATGCGGGATGCGCGATCCGTTTTTCCAGCCCCACGTTCAACGAATTCGTCGTCGGCTTCCCCGGCGGTTACGACGCTCGATACCGGCGGCTGCTCGACCGAAAGATCGTGGCCGGGCTGCCCCTGGGCGCCCATTATCCGGAACTGGCGGATCACGGCCTCCTCTGCGTCACGGAGACGTGCAGCCGGGAGGAGATGGACCGGCTGGTCCGGGAGGTAACGGCATGAGCGAATCAATCGGAACGACCGGACTCATCCTGAACGAGCCGCTCCTCTGGGAGCGAGGGAAGAAGGGGCGCTGCGGCTTTTCCATGCCCGCGGGCGACGTGCCGCCAAGCCCCCTGCCCGCGGGGCTGACGGGCGACGGGCCCGATTTCCCGGATCTCAGCGAAATCGAGGTGGTCCGCCATTACACCCGTCTTTCCACCTGGAATTTCGGGGTGGATACCGGCCTCTATCCGCTGGGCTCCTGCACGATGAAGTACAACCCGAAGATCAACGAGAAGCTGGCGAGTCTCCGGGGATTTGCCGTGGCTCATCCGTTGCTGCCCTCTGAATTTTCTCAAGGAGCGCTGCGGTTGATGTTCGATCTGGAGCGGTTCCTGGTCGCGATCACGGGCCTTGACGCGGTGACGCTGCAACCGGCGGCCGGCGCCCAGGGGGAGCTGACGGGGATGCTGATCGTCCATGCGTACCATCGCAACCGGGGGAGGCAGCGGACGAAGATCCTGATCCCCGACACGGCGCACGGGACGAATCCGGCCAGCGCCGCCCTCTGCGGCTACGCCCCCGTCCCGATGCCGTCCGGGCCGGACGGCATCCTTCTCCCGAAGGTTGTGGCGGGGCTGATGGACGGGGAGACGGCGGGAATCATGATCACCAACCCCAACACCCTGGGTCTCTTCGAGGCGAACATCCTTGAGATCGCCCGGATCGTCCACGACCGGGGCGGCCTCGTCTACGGCGACGGGGCCAACATGAACGCCGTGCTGGGCGTCGTGAGGCCGGGAGAGATCGGCGTGGACATCCTGCACCTGAACCTCCACAAGACCTTTTCCACACCCCACGGGGGCGGCGGGCCCGGCGCCGGTCCGGTGGCCGTCCGGAAGGATCTTGCCCGGTTTCTCCCCGTTCCCCGCGTCATCGAAAGGAACGGGACGTATGAGCTTTCGGAAGATTTTCCGGAATCCGTCGGCCGCGTCATGGCCTTTCACGGCCACTTCGGCGTTCTTGTGCGGGCGTACGCCTACATCCTCAGTATGGGTCCGGACGGACTGAAGCAGGTAAGCCGGCTCGCGGTCCTGAACGCCAACTATCTCCGCGAAAAGCTCAAAGACGTTTTGCACCCTGCATTCGACCGCCCCTGCATGCACGAGTGCGTCTTTTCCGACCGAAACCAGCAGGGGACCGGGATCACGACGCTGGAGATGGCCAAGCGTCTCATGGATTACGGGTACCATCCGCCGACGATCTATTTCCCGCTCGTGGTTCACGGGGCGATCATGATCGAGCCCACGGAGACGGAAACGAAGGAGGATCTCGACGGCTTCATCGAGGCCTTCCGGTCCGTTGTCCGGGAGGCCTCGGAGAATCTCGGGGTCGTCCGGGAGGCGCCGGTGCGCTGCAAGGTGAAGCGCCTCGACGAGACCGCGGCGGCCCGGAACCCCTGTCTTGCCGGGTAAGGTATCAAATTTGATGATCCCGTAAAAAGTCCGAAATCCCTCTCCCCTCAATCCCCTCCCACCGGGGGAAGGGAACCTTATTCTTGAAATGATGAAGCAAAGCCGACAAGAAGAGAAATCCGTCCGAAAACCCGGCTGGCTCGGGCGCCCGCTGCCGTCCGATCCGGCCTTTTCCCGGATCCGGTCTCTGCTGGACGATGGGCGCCTCCACACGGTCTGTCAGGAGGCGCGCTGCCCCAACTGCGGAGAGTGCTTTTCCCGGGGGACGGCGGCCTTCCTGATCCTGGGGGGTTCCTGCACCCGCCGCTGCCGCTTCTGCGCCGTGACCCAGGGAACACCGGAGAGGCCGGATAGCGACGAACCCCGACGGGTCGCCGAGGCGGCCGCCCGGATGTCCCTGGATTATATCGTGGTGACATCGGTGACCCGCGATGATCTGGCCGACGGCGGCGCCGGTTTTTTTGCGGAGACGATCCGTCTCCTGCGCGCCCGTCGGTCTTCGGCGCGCATCGAGGTTCTGATTCCCGATTTTCAGGGCGATGAGGCAGCGCTTCGGACCGTTCTTACGACCCTTCCCGACGTTCTCAACCACAATTTGGAAACGGTGGCGCGCCTCTATCCGGAGGTCCGGCCGCAGGCGATTTATGACCGTTCCCTCGAACTGTTGAGGCGGGCCGGTTCCCGCGCGCCCGGCATGGCGGTCAAGTCCGGATTGATGCTCGGCCTCGGCGAGCGGCCCGATGAGGTTGAATCGGCGCTGCGCGATCTTCTCGGCGCCGGTTGTCAACTCCTAACGCTGGGACAGTATCTTCAGCCGAAAAGAGACTGCCTTCCCGTTGCCCGCTTTGTTCCGCCCGGGGAATTCGACGGCTGGCGGGAAACGGCGCTCGGGATGGGGTTTGCGCAGGTAGCCGCCGGACCGCTCGTGCGCAGTTCCTATCATGCGCGGGAGCTCTACTGCAACGGATCGAGAACGATCCGGTGATGACCTGCCGAAGGGGAATGCGGGCACGGGAAAGGGGATAGCGGTTCCCCATGCTTATTGAAAGAGGGCGGCAATGCGGCGCTGGTCCCCGGCGGCAAGATAAGGGTACATCGGGAGGCTGAAGATCCGCCGGGCGCAATCCTCGCTCACGGGGAAGTCCCCCTCTTTGTAACCCAGGCCGGAGAAGGCCGTCTGGCGGTGGAGGGGCTTCGGGTAGTAGATCGCCGTCGGGATGCCGGCCTCCTTGAGTTTCGCCATGAGGTCGGACCGCTCGGCGCTGTCCCGGACGAGGATCGAGTACTGCGCCCAGGCGCTTTTACATCCTTCAGGGATTTCCGGCGTCGTGACGGAACCGGCGAGGAGTTCGTTGTAGCGCCGGGCGACCTCCTGGCGCAGGTCGATCTCTTCGGGGAAGATTGCGAACTTGGCGAGAAGGATCGCAGCCTGGAGGGTGTCCAGGCGGCCGTTGATCCCGATCCGGATATTCTCGTACTTATCGCTCCCCTGGCCGTGAACCCGTATGGAGCGGAGGACCTCGGCGAGGCGGTCGTCGTCCGTGAAGCACATCCCTCCGTCGCCGTAACAGCCGAGGGGTTTCGCGGGGAAAAAGGAGGTGCAGGTGATCGCACCGAAGGAACAGGCCTTTCTCCCCTTGTATTCACCCCCGAAGGACTGGGCAGCGTCCTCGATGACGGCGAGGCCGCTGCGGGCAGCGACGGCGCAGATAGCGTCGTAATCCGCGGGCAGGCCGAAGAGGTCGACCGGGATGACGGCGCGGGGGCGAAGGGGTGAAGCGTGAGGCGTAAGGGGTAAGGGGTGCAGGGAGCGATCGTTGGCTTTTACGGCATGAATGGCCAAAGTAAGTTTGGCCGGGTCGATATTGAAGGTGGCGGGATCGGTGTCCACGAAGACCGGCGTCGCGCCGAGGAGGCTGATCACCTCGGCTGGTGCGACGAAGGTGAAAGGGGTCGTGAAGACGGCGTCGCCCGGGCCGATCTCCAGGGCCATGAGCGCCATCAGGAGGGCGTCGGTGCCCGAGGCGCAGCCGACCGCATGTTTTACGCCGACGTAGGCAGCCAGCGTTCCCTCCAGATCCCTGACCTCCGGGCCGTTGATGTACTGGCCGTGGGCGAGAACCCCGGCGATGTTGGCGTTCAATTTTTCCGAGATACGCCGCTGCTGGGCGGCCAGGTCAATAAAATTCATTCGTTCTCCTTCCAAAAATGACGGCTTCGTAAAAAAGTCTGAAATCCCCCTCCCCTCAATCCCCTCCCGCCAGGGGAGGGGAAAATTTACTTTTTACGAGGTCGTCAAAAATTGGTGGCTGTCCCTCATAGGCTACTGTTTTCGCTCCCACTCCCAGGCGGTGCGGATGATAAACTCCAGGTCGTCGTGGCGCGGCTGCCAGCCGGTGAGTTCCCGGATCCGGCGGCTGTCGGCGACGCAATCGCGAATCCCGGCGAATCGGGGTCATATTCTCAGAATTCTCCGATGTTCCCCTGTCGTGTTTTCCTACCCTATACGTCTGGAAAAAACAAGGACAAGATTGCCGTCCGCCGGACTTTCCGCCGGTACATCCGAATCAGAAGGGGGTTCCCCTCCGGTCTTCAAATGAGGCCGGCGGACAGGCTGTGGGGCAAATGGTTCAGGTATTTTTTAATTCCTTGACAGAACGATTTTCGCCCCTCTATAATGCCGCCGATTTACAGCAGGGTAAACCGGAGAGATGTCCGAGCGGCNNGGTCGTAACGGGATCGACTCGAAATCGATTTGGGGGTCACAAGCTCCCACGGGGGTTCGAATCCCCCTCTCTCCGCCAGAAATAGATGTAAAGACGTAACATGTTACGTCTCAATGATGAAAAATATTGAAATAACCGGAGAGATGTCCGAGCGGCTGAAGGAGCACGACTGGAAATCGTGTGTGCGCCCTCAAAGGTGTACCGCGGGTTCAAATCCCGCTCTCTCCGCCAGATCAAGGGACGATAGCCGGGCCCCGCTCGACGACGGTCTGTGAACCCCGTCAGGTCCGGAAGGAAGCAGCGGCAGCAGTTACCGGCGTGTGCTGCGGGTCAACCCGGCTATCCCTTTACTTTTCCCCCTCATGCCTCACAGGAGTATCCGTGGAATACCGCGTTCTCGCCCGAAAATGCAGACCCCAGGTCTTTGAAGACGTCCTGGGGCAGGATCATGTGGTCCGGACGCTGCAAAATGCGATCACCGGCGGGCGCATCGCCCACGCCTTTCTCTTCAGCGGACCGCGCGGGGTCGGGAAGACCTCTATTGCCCGGATCCTCGCGAAGGCCCTGAACTGCGAAAAGGGGCCGACGCCGACCCCCTGCGGCGAATGCGTCCATTGCAGGGAGATCACGGGCGGGAACGCGATCGACGTCCGCGAGATCGACGGCGCCTCCAACCGGGGGATTGACGAGATCCGAGAACTCCGCGAGAACGTGAAATTCGCCCCCGCCTCCGGCCGCTACAAGATCTACATCATCGACGAGGTCCACATGCTGACAACGCCGGCCTTCAATGCCCTCCTCAAGACCCTCGAAGAGCCGCCCGCCCACGTGATCTTCGTCTTCGCAACGACGGAAACCCAGAAGGTGCCGGCGACGATCCTCTCCCGCTGCCAGTGTTTTGATTTCCGGCGGATCCCGCTGAAACAGATCACCGAGAATCTGAAGAAGATCGCGACGGAAGAGAAGATCCGGATCAGCGACAACGGCCTTTCCTGGATCGCCGAGGCGGGGGACGGGAGCCTCCGCGACGCCCAGAGCATCTTTGACCAGGTGATCTCCTACGCAGGCGCCGAGATCGGGGACCAGGCGGTCGAGGAGATCCTCGGCCGGTCGGATCGGCGTTTCCTCTTTGTCCTTTCCGAAGCGGTCCTCGCCCGGGACGCCGGCCGCTGTCTTACGATCATCGACGAGGCCTATAACGCCGGCCTCGACATGCGCTATTTCTATCAGACGCTCCTCGGCCACTTCCGGAACCTGCTCTTCACCGGGATCGCGGGGGAGAAGGATACCCTGGTCGATCTTCCGGCGGAAGAGGCGATCAAACTCAAGGCCCAGGCGGCGGGGCAGGCGACCGAAACCCTCCAGCGCTACCTGGAGATCCTGATGGCCGAGGAGGAGAGCGTCCGCCGGAGCATGAACCCTCGCCTGAATCTGGAGGCGGTTCTCTGCCGGATGGCCTACCTTTCGCCCCTGATCCCGATCGAGGCGGTCCTCGCCCGGATGGAGGGGCTGGAGAGGCGGCTCGGGGGCGGGACGACGGCAGGGGGCGCAAGCGGTGGCTTCAGCGCAGTCCATCCGTTGGAAAAAGTGAGCGGTGGAGGTCCCGGGCCGGCGGAGACCCGGGTGGGCGCCGCCGCAATGAAGGCAAGACCGGGAAATGGGGGGAGCGCTGCGGCGGTCGGGACGCCGGCGGGTCGCAACGCTTACGGAAATGGCGAGGCATTGCCGACGGGACGTCGGAATGCGGCTTCGCCGGACCCGGGGAACATGGCCGCCGCAATCCCTGCGGCGGAGGCGCGCGCGCCTTACCGGACCGAAGCGGAAGCGGATCAGGCGAATGGTCATCCGCAAACCATCAACGGCGCGGAAACGGGCGGCGGGAAACCCCCGGACGGGGAATGGCAGGGCTTCAAGGAATTTGTGAAGCGTCAGGATCCGGCCCTCTGCGCCAAGCTCGATTCGGGAAAGTGCCTCTGCTGCGAAGAGGGTCGTCTCCGGATTGGTTTTGAGAAGGGGTATCTTTTTTTCGACGACGTCGTCGGGCGGAAGGCTGAGCTTGCCGAATACGGCCGGCGATTTTTCCGGCGGGAGACGGCCCTGGAGATCCAGGCGCTTGCGCCCGAGGCAACCGGCTCGACAACCCCCCGTAACGGGAATGGAAACGGGAACGGCCGGGCGGCGAAGAACCACCGCATCCAGGAGATCCGGCGGGAGGCGCTTTCCCACCCGCTTGTCCGGAAGATCCTGGATGCCTTTCCCGGTGCGGAGGTGCGGGAGGTGAAGGTGATCAAGGCGACCGCGCCGGCGGCCGCCTCGACGCGCCAGCCTGTTCCACAACCGGACGAGGAGGATGTTTCTATTGACTCGTCCCCGCCGGAAGATTAGCAGGCTGTTGAAAAACGCCCATCTGCTGCGTTTTCCTCATCCTTCGCCGTTCAACGTACCTCAAAGTACGCCTTACGGCTCAGGATTTCGGGGGCCTNNATTTTTGAACAGCCTGCAAAAGAAACTTTTTCAACATGCTGTTAGAGAAATGAGGGAAAATAGAGGAAAATTAGGAGGTAGCATCGGTGCAGAATTTCGGAAACATCATGAAACAGGCGAAGAAGATGCAGGAGAGGATGGTGCAGCTCCAGGAGGAACTGGCGGCGAAAACCGTCGACGCGACCGCGGGCGGCGGGATGGTTTCGGTCGCCGTCAACGGCAAGTTCGAACTCCTCTCCCTGAAGATCGAAAAGGAGGTCGTCAATCCGGACGACGTTGAGATGCTCCAGGATCTGATCATGGCGGCGGTGAACGAGGGGATCCGCAAGGCCCAGGAAATGGCCGCCGCGGAAATGGGAAAGATCACAGGGGGGATGCAGATCCCCGGCCTGATGTAGGGGGACGCCATGTCCGGTTACGCCCTGCCCATCCAGCGCCTGATCAAGGAGTTCTCCAAGTTTCCCGGCATCGGGGAGAAGACGGCGGCGCGTCTGGCGAACCACATCCTCCATGTCTCCGCGGAGGATGCGCGGCGGCTTGCCGAGACCATCCTCGACGTGAAGGATAAGATCCGCCTCTGTTCCGTCTGCTTCAACCTCGCCGAGGGGGAGCTCTGCAACGTCTGCGCCGATCCGGCGCGGGACCGGGGGCTCATCTGCGTTGTCGAGGAGCCCGATTCGCTCATTGCCCTGGAGACGTCCGGGGGGTACCGCGGGTCTTACCACGTCCTCCATGGGGCGCTTTCCCCTCTCGACGGGATCGGCCCGGAACAGCTCCGGATCCGCGAGCTCCTCGATCGGGTCGCGGCGTACCCCGTCGAAGAGGTGATCGTGGCGACAAACCCGAACGTGCCGGGAGAGGCGACGGCGCTGCTGATCTCGAAGCTCCTCAAAGAACGAAGCGTGAAGGTCACGCGGATCGCCCTCGGCGTCCCCGTGGGCGGGGAGCTCAAGTACACGGACCGGATGACGCTCGCCAAGTGCCTCGAATTTCGCCGCGGGGTGTGAAGGGGGGTCACCCTTGCGGGAGCTGTCCCCCCGGATCTGGTACAGAATATGCTATGATAATTATATATTTATGATACCGGCGGGCGGTTCTGGGGCACTTTTTTCAAATACCACTTGACAGCTAATGTTCGATAAGATAAGCAACTTTTCGTTTTTCCATCAAAGCCAATCACTACGGGAGATTTGACGAATGTTAGAAATCAGATGGCATGGAAGAGGCGGTCAGGGGGCGGTCACGTCGGTGGAGTTGCTGGCCATATCCGCCATTGAGCAGGGGAAGTATGCACAGGGATTCCCGAGCTTCGGGCCGGAAAGGCGCGGGGCGCCGGTCACGGCGTTCAACCGGGTGGACGACAAGCAGATCAAGATCCGCTCAGGCATTTATCACCCGGACGTCGTCGTTGTCCTCGACGAGAGCCTCGTCGCCCTGGTCGATGTGGCCGAGGGGTTAAAACCGACCGGGATTCTGATCATCAACACCACGAAAACCCTTGAACAGCTCAAGAAGGACATCCGCTTCGTGGGCAAGATCGCGACCTGTGACGCGACGGGGATCGCCTGGAAGGAACTGGGCGTGCCCATCACCAACACGACCATGCTGGGTGCCCTGGTCAAGCTGACTGGGATCGTGAAACTGGCATCCCTGGACAGTCCCGTCCAGGTGAGGTTCGGTCGAATTGCCTCGAAGAACCTGGCGGCCGCGAAGCGCGCTTACGAAGAGGTCAAGATCATCAACGAAGGATCAAAATAACTCTTGAGGTATTACGATGACAGAGAAGAAATGGCCAGAAACCTGGCAAGAGGTCAATCCCGGATGCATGGTTTTCCGGCCGGGAAGCGCTTCGGAATATCATACGGGAAGCTGGCGGGCGAAACGCCCGATCTGGGATAACGCGAAATGCATCAAGTGCGGTGTCTGTTACATCTACTGCCCCGAAGGATGCATCACCGAAGATAAAGACGGATTCTTTGAGGCGAACCTCGACTACTGCAAGGGTTGTGGCATCTGCGCCCATGAGTGCTGGCCGACGGCAATCGTCATGGTCAATGAGGAGGATTGAGAATGGGTAAACGAATCGGTATGGAAATCGCTCTTGCCGCTGCCGAGGCGGCTGCGTTGTGCAGACCGGACGTGATCGCGGCCTATCCCATTACTCCCAACACGCACATTCCGGAGCACTTGTCGGACATCGTGGCCGAGGGAAGACTCGATGCGGAGTTCATCTGCGTGGAGTCCGAGCATTCCGCCATCAGCGCCTGCTGCGGCGCCTCCGGCACCGGCGCACGGACGTTCACCGCCACGAGTTCTCAAGGCCTTTTGTACATGCAGGAGGTTCTCCCCATCGTTTCGGCGATGAGGCTGCCGGTGATCATGGCGATCGGAAATCGCGCCATATCGGGACCGATCAACATCTGGAACGACCACAGCGACATTATGTACCAGCGTGACACCGGCTGGGTTTCGCTCTTTGCCGCCAACGGCCAGGAGACGGTGGACATGGTGATCCAGGTCTTCAAAATCGGCGAGCACCGCGACGTCATGCTTCCCGTCAACATCAACCTCGACGGGTTCCAGCTTACCCATGTCGTGGAGCCGATCATCATGCCCGATCAGGAGGAGGTGGACCGTTTCCTTCCCGCCTATGTCCCTTACGCCGCGCTGCATCCCGACAATATCGTTTCGATGGGAACCCTGGGTATGCCGGAGATCTATGCCGAGGCGCAGAAGTCCAAGAATGTGGCCCTTGTCAACTCCAAGAAGGTCATTCTCGAGGTCTGGAAGGAGTGGGAAAAGCAGTTCGGCCGGAAGTATGAGCCGATCCAGTCCTACCGGACCGAGGACGCCGACATCGCCCTGGTGACGATGGGGTCGATGGGCGAGACGGCGGAGATCGCCGTCGACGAGTTGCGCAAGCAGGGGGTCAAGGCAGGCCTCCTGAAGATCAAGCTCTGGCGGCCCTTTCCCTTCGACGACCTGAAAAAGGCCGTCAAAGGGATCCGGGTCCTCGCCGTGACGGACCGCGCCGTCTCCTTCGGCGGCCCCGGCGGCCCAGTCTTCTCAGAAATCCGTTCGGCTCTCTACGACGTGCCGAAACGGCCGAAGATCGTCAACTTTATCATCGGCCTCGGAGGCCGGGACATCCAGGTTGAGAATTTCATGGATATGGTCCGGCGGGCAACCAAAGGAAAACTATCGGAACCATACGAATTTTACGGAGTGAGGGGATAATGAATACGGCAACGAATAACCCTAAGAGTGTCGAGAGCTTTGAACTGTACGCCCCGAAGCTGGTCAGCAAGGAGGAGTTCTTTGTCGGCGGGCATCGCGCCTGCCAGGGGTGCGGCGAGTCGCTGGCGATCCGCCTCATGTGCAAGGCGCTCGGAAAAGACACGGTCATCACCAACGCCACCGGCTGCATGGAGGTCATCTCCAGCCTCTATCCCACGACGGCCTGGAGACTGCCCTGGATCCACGTGGCGTTTCCCAATGCCGCAGCGGTGGGATCGGGGGTCGAGGCGGGCCTGAAGGCGCTCCGCCGCAAAGGGAAGATCGCCGACCGGCGCGTGAAGTCGGTTGCGATCGGCGGCGACGGCGGGACGATGGACATTGGCTTCCAGGCCCTTTCCGGGGCGATGGAGCGCTGCCACGACATGCTCTACGTCTGCTTTGACAACGAGGCCTACATGAACACGGGCATCCAGCGCTCCAGCGGCACCCCGTTCCTCGCCTCGACGACGACGGCCCCCGCCGGCAAGAAGATCCCCGGGAACCAGGTCTGGAAGAAAAACCTGCCGGAGATCATGGTCGCCCACAACGTGGCCTATGTCGCCACGGCCACCCCGAGTTACCCGATCGATTTCATGAACAAGGTGAAGAAGGCGCGGCAGGTGAAGGGGCCCTCCTACATCCACTGCCTCGTGACCTGCCCGACCGGGTGGCGGACCCCCTCGGAAACCTGCATCAAGTTAGGCCGCCTCGCCCTCGAGACGGGGATCTTCCCGCTCTACGAGGTGGAAGACGGCAAGTATCGCCTGACCGTGGAGGTTCCCGAGAAGCGGCGCCCCGTGCAGGATTACCTCAAAGGGCAGGGGCGCTTCCGCCATCTCACACCCGACCAGATCCAGGTCATCCAGGAGCGTGTCGACATCGAGTGGGAAACCCTCATGATCAAGGTGAATTGCTCCAAATCCAAAGAAGAACTCAGGGCCCAGCGGACCCGGTGACCCGTGACCACACCATTTTACGACGAGGTAGAAGAGAATGGAAGAAAAGGTTAAGGAAATCATTCAGCGATACAGCGGGGACAAGAGTTATCTGGTCCCCATTCTTCAGGACGTCCAGAAGGAGTTCAACTATCTGCCCAAGGACGCCCTGTACGCGGTCAGTACCCACTTGAGCGTGCCGGTCAGCCGCGTCTACGAGGTGGTGACGTTTTACAAGGCCTTCAGCCTGAAACCCAAGGGACGTTACCAATTGAGTCTCTGCATGGGGACGGCGTGCCACGTCCGGGGCGGCGAGCTGATCGCCCGCAACGTCGCGGACACCCTCGGCATCAAGGAAGGCGACACGACGGCCGACCTCGAGTTCTCCTTCGAGACGGTCGGCTGTCTCGGGGCCTGCGCCCTGGGGCCCATTCTCGTGGTGAACGGTGAGTATCACGGGCATATGAACATTGCCAAATCGACAAAGATCCTCAAGAAATTAGGGAAGAAGGGTGCGACTGATGATGAGCAAGATTAAATCCTTCGATGAGTTGAAAAGCGTGCAGGAGAGGCTCAAGGCAGGCCGCGACCCGAAGAAACCCTGCATCACGGTGTGCGTCGGGACCGGTTGCCTGGCCTATGGAACTCAGAAACTGGTGGACAGTTTCCGCGAGGAACTTGCCAAGCGGGATCTCACCGGGAGGATCGATTTCCGGACGAGCGGCTGCCACGGGTTCTGCGAACGGGGACCGATGGTCGTCATCTCTCCGGAGAAGGTCTTCTATCAGCGGGTGGGGCTTATGGACGCCGGGGAGATCATCGACAAGACGGTTCTGAAGGGGGAGATCATCGACCGGCTGCTCTACGTCGATCCCCAGACCGGGGAAAAGTACGTCCACGAGGACGACGTCCCGTTCTACAAGAAACAGACACGCTTGGTCTTCGGCCTCAACAGCAAGGTCGACCCGCAGAGCATGGAGGATTACCTGGCCATCGGCGGCTACAGCGCGCTGGGGAAGGCCCTCACCACGATGAAGCCGGAAGAGATCATCCAGGAGGTGATCAAGGCGAACCTCCGGGGCCGCGGGGGCGGAGGCTTCCCGGCCGGCTGGAAATGGGATGAGACCCGAAAGGCCAAAGGCGAACCGAAGTACATCGTCTGCAACGCCGACGAAGGCGACCCCGGCGCCTACATGGACCGGAGCCTCACGGAGGGTAACCCCCATCTGGTGCTCGAGGGGATGATCATCGGCGCTTACGCGATCGGCTCCAGCCAGGGCTACATCTACGTGCGCAACGAGTACCCCCTCGCGGTGAAGAACATCCACATCGCCATGCGCCAGGCCCGGGAAGCGGGGCTCCTTGGGGAAAACATCCTGGGAACCGGATTCTCCTTTGACCTGAAGATCAACCGGGGCGGCGGCGCGTTCGTCTGCGGCGAATCCTCGGCCCTCTTCGCCTCGCTGGAGGGGCGGGCCGGCGAGCCGCGTGCGAAGTACATCCACGCGACCGACAAGGGCCTCTACGACAAGCCCACGAACCTCAACAACGTCGAGACCTGGGCGAACGTGCCGTTCATCATCGAGCGCGGCGCCGACTGGTATGCCTCGATCGGCACCGCCGGGAGCAAGGGAACGAAGATCTTCTCCCTGGTCGGCAAGATCAACAACACCGGCCTCGTTGAGGTCCCGATGGGAACGACCCTTCGCGAGATCGTCTTCGATATCGGCGGAGGGATTCCCGAGGGACGGAAATTCAAGGCAATCCAGACCGGCGGACCCTCGGGCGGCTGCATCCCCGAGAAGTACCTCGACATGCGCGTCGATTTCGACGAACTGACCAAGATCGGCTCGATGATGGGCTCCGGCGGTATGATCGTCATGGACGAGCGTAACTGCATGGTCGACATGGCCAGGTACTTCACGAACTTCCTGGTCAGCGAATCCTGCGGGAAATGTGTTCCCTGCCGGGAAGGGATCCGGCGCATGCGCGACATCCTGGTCGACATCACCGAAGGCAAGGGCCGGGAAGAGGACGTGGATCTTCTCGAGAAGATGGCCTCATCCATCGTAGACGGTTCCCTCTGCGCCCTGGGCAGCAGCGCCCCGAACCCGGTCCTCAGCACGATCCGTTACTTCCGTGACGAGTACATGGCCCACATCAAGGAAAAGCGCTGTCCGGCAGGCGTCTGCAAGGACCTGATCACCTACAGCGTCGATCCCGAGAAGTGTACCGGGTGCACCCTCTGCGCCAAGGTCTGCCCGACGGGTGCGGCCAGTGGCGAGCGGAAGAAGGTCCACGCCATCGATCCGACAAAGTGTACGAAATGCGGCGCCTGTAGGGAAAGTTGTAAATTTGAAGCTATCATCGTGAGGTAAAGGGGAAAAATGGTAAATCTGACGATAGACAATAAGAAAATCGAAGCGGAGGCCGGGCAGTGCATCCTGGATGCTGCCCGGGAGAATGGCATCGTCATTCCGACCCTGTGCTCCCACGAGTCTCTGGAACCGACCGGGTCCTGCCGTCTCTGTGTCGTCGAGGCCAAGCAGGGGAAGAGGACGCGCATCGTCACATCCTGCCTTTACCCCGTCGCCGAGGGGCTGGTCGTGGACACGAAGAGCGAGCGGGTGATGAACGTCCGCCGCCTGGTCCTCCAGCTCCTTCTGGCCCGCTGCCCCGAGTCGGAGCAGCTCAAGGAGATGGCGGCCGAGATGGGCGTTGCGGCCGAGCCCCGCTTCACGCCGGACAAGGACAACGTGAAGTGCATCCTCTGCCGGATGTGCGTGCAGACCTGCGAGAAGATCGTCGGGGTCAGCGCCATCGGCTTCTCCTATCGGGGGACGCAAAAGAATGTCTGTACGCCCTTCCAAGAGGACTCGCTGACCTGCATAGGCTGCGGCGCCTGCGCCTATGTCTGTCCCACGGGCCACATCGAAATGGAGACCACCGGCGACACCCGGACGATCTGGGGCCGGACCTTCAAGATGAAGACCTGCAAGGTCTGCGGGCGGTACTTCGCTCCCGAGGACCAGCTGGCCTACATCAGTTCCAAGACGGGCGTCCCGGCGGATAACCTGGCGGTCTGCATCAGCTGCCGCTGATTGGGATATGTTCCCCCGTAGCTCAGTCGGTAGAGCAGATGGCTGTTATTACTCTGGCAATTAAACATATCGAATGTCATGCCGGACTTGATCCGGCATCCAGTCCAATTCTGGATTCCCGCTTTCGCGGGAATGACGGCTTTGACATATATTGTTGCCGGAGTAATAACCATCGGGTCCGTGGTTCGAGTCCGCGCTGGGGAACCAGTACATGACCCCCCGGTCGGAGGCGGGTCCCGTCAATGAAAGATCCCCGGCGATCCTTTCGGTTGCCGGGGATCTTTGCGTCCAGCCACCGTCTCTTCCCCGATTTTCTTACCGATCTTCCCCGGAGGCATTCCCGGGGCAATCAGGCGATTCGGAACGTCCCCGTTTGCCGGAATCGCGAACAGACGACGTAGGGCCGGTCCTCGTTGAAGGATTCAAAGGTCTCCCTCACCTTGTCCGCGCTGTTGTTGGTTTCGGAGAGGTGAGCCAGGAAGACCTGCGAGAGGTGATCTCCATACCGGCGGATGAAATCGCTTGCGTCTTCGTTGCTCAGGTGGCCCCGGTCGGACGCGATCCGCTCCTTGAGATGAAGGGGGTAGGGGCCGGTCTTCAGCATCCGCTCGTCGTAATTCGATTCGATCAGAACGGCATCGAGGTCGGAGATGATTTCCCTCATCTGGACGGTGACGCAGCCCGTGTCGGTGAAGATCCCGAAACGGCCGACGACGAAGCCGCAGGACGCCACGTCATGGGAGGTCTCGATGGGGAGGATCTCCAGATCGCCGATCCGGAACGCGTCCTCGAAATGGCGGACGTCCACCGGACCAAGCCCTTGCCGGCAGGCAAGATAGACCGGTTTTCGGACATAGACCGGGATGCCGAGCCGTCTGGCGATCGGCCCGATTCCCCGGTAGTGATCGCCGTGGGCGTGGGAGAGGACGATCCCTTTGACTTCCCGGATATCTTTCCCCAGTGCCGCCATCCGCTCCGCCGTCTCCCGGCAGCTCTTTCCGGCATCGAACAGGACGGAGGTTTTTCCGGATTGAAGGAGATAACAATTGCCGTTGCTTCCGGATGCGATGATGGACAATTCCATGATGGATTGATTTCTCCCTGTTTCAATGCCAATCCGGTAAACGCCTTTTCAGCGGAACTCAGGCTATTCCAGAAGGAGGTCTGAGGTTGGTTTCCCCCGTTTCGGCCGGCTTTTTTAGATCAGCTCATCGCTGCCTTTCCCCTCATCTCTTCGGATTGAGCGCGTTATGTCGTCGGCGGTTCATCGCAGCAATGGCGCCATGTGCCCCACACCCCTGCCATCAGAACGCTGATTGTCTGTTTAGAACACAACGAATCCTGTGTCAATGCGGTTCACACGAAGAGATAGAAAGTCCCGTCCTTCCGTCAAGAAATTGAGAGCTTTGAATTACTCCTGAAATTCGGCAAATCGTCATTCCTGCGAAAGCAGGAATCCAGTCCTTTCAAGACCTTCTGGATTCCCGCCTACGCGGGAATGACATAGTGGGGATATTTTTCAAAGCTCTCAAATTGCAGTCATTCGTTCCATATCGCGGCAAGATTCATTATTTTCATCAAACCGCTCTCCCCAGTTTCCCCGGAGGGTCTCGTGGCGGAGCGATTGTTTCAGGATCTCACAGAACGCGCGGCGGGGGATGGGGCGGGCGCCAAGGCCGGCGAGATGGGCGGTTTCGACCTGGCAGTCGATGAGGTCGAATCCCCGCTTCTGGAGATGCGGGACGAGCGTGATCAGCGCGGCCTTGGAGGCGTTGGGGATCGCGGAAAACATCGATTCGCCGAAGAAGGCGCGGCCGAGGGAAACGCCGTAGAGGCCGCCGACGAGTTCTTTCCCCTGCCAGACCTCAACGGAGTGGGCGAAACCGAGGTCGTTCAGGGCGCCGTAGGCCTCCCGCATCTCCGCCGTGATCCAGGTGCCGTCTTGTCCGGGGCGGGGCCTCCGGCAGGCGGCGATTACCTCCCGGAAGGCTTGGTCGAAGGTGATCCGTAAAACCCCCTTCTTCAGGGACTGCCTCATGCTCCGAGAGACGCGGAGTTCGTCCGGGAAGAGGACGAAACGGGGGTCCGGAGACCACCAGAGGATGGGTTCGCCGTCGCCGTACCAGGGGAAGATCCCCTCCCGGTAGGCGGCGAGCAGGCGCTCCGGCGAGAGGTCGCCGCCGACGGCCAGGAGGCCACTCTTTGCGGCGTGGTCAACAGGGGGAAAGACAGCCGCCTCAGGAAGTCGATAAACCGGCATGGGTGACCCGGACGACCACGTCGTCGTTTTCGATGTCGGCCAGGGCGTCGCCGCCCTCCCGGAGGCTGCCGAAGAGGACCTCGTCCACGAAGAACCGTTTGACCTTGTCCTGGATGAGCCGGGCGATCTCGCGCGCCCCGAATTCGGGGGAGTAGCCCTTCCGGGCGAGCCACGCGTAACAGCCGTCGGTCACCGTGAGCAGGACCTTCTTTCCGATCAACTGCGCGGCAAAGTCGGCGACGGCCTTCTTCACGATCTTCCGAACGACCTCCTCGGTCAGGCTGTGGAAGTTCACGACCCCGTCGAGGCGGTTCCGGAACTCGGGGGAGAAGGTCCGCTCCAGGGCCTTGTAAACGGCGTCCCGCTGGATGGGCAGCCCCTCGAAGCCGATGGTCTGCCGGCCGATCTCCCGGGCGCCCGCATTCGAGGTCATCAGGAGCACCACGTTTCGGAAATCCGCCTTCTTGCCGTTGTTGTCGGTCAGCGTTGCGTAGTCCATCACTTGGAGGAGCGCATTGAAGATGTCCTCGTGCGCCTTCTCGATTTCGTCCAGGAGGAGGACGGCGTGCGGGTTCTTCCGGATAGCCTCGGTGAGGAGGCCGCCCTCCTCGTAACCCACGTAGCCCGGAGGCGCCCCGACGAACTTCGCCACGGCGTGCCTCTCCTGGTATTCGCTCATGTCGTAGCGGAGCAGCGGCACCCCGAGCGTCGCGGCAAGCTGGCGGGCAAGTTCGGTCTTGCCCACACCGGTCGGTCCCACGAAGAGGAGCGAGGCGACCGGTTTGTCCGGCTCGCGGAAACCGGCGCGCGACCGCTTGACCGCCTCCACGACCCGCTCCACCGCCTCGTCCTGGCCGAAGATCCGGGCCTTCAGTTCGACCTCCAGATCCTTGAGTTTCTCGACATCCGTGGAGGAGACGCTCTTCTCCGGGATCCGGGCGATCCGGGCGACGACGCGCTCGATCTCCCGCGCCCCGATCACCGCCGCATCCGCGGCCGCGTCGGTCTCGCCGCGGTTCATGGAGACGAAGGCGCCCGCCTCGTCGATCACGTCGATCGCCTTGTCCGGAAGGCGGCGGTCGCTGATGTAGCGGCCGGAGAGTTCGGCGGCCGCCTGGAGGCCCTCTTCCGTATAGGCGACCTGGTGGTAGGTCTCGTACCGTTCGCGGAGCCCGTCGAGGATCCGGACGGTGTCCTCGACGGAGGGTTCCGGGACCTCGACCTTCTGGAAACGGCGGGAGAGGGCGCCGTCCTTCTCGAAATATTTCCGGTATTCGTCGTAGGTTGTCGAGCCGATGCAGCGGAGCTTCCCCGAGACCAGGGCGGGTTTGAGGATGTTGGAGGCGTCCATCGACCCGCCGGAAACGGCCCCCGCGCCGACGATGTTGTGGATCTCGTCGATGAAGAGGATCGCCTTCTCCTGTTTCTGGAGCTCGGTGAGAACCCGCTTCATGCGCTCCTCGAAATCGCCGCGGAAGCGAGTGCCGGCGAGGACCGCCCCCATGTCGAGGGAGTAGATCTTCACGTCCCGAAGCTTTTTCGGGACCTGACCCTTGGCGACGAGCTGCGCGAGGCCCTCGGTAATCGCCGTCTTTCCCACCCCCGGTTCTCCGACGTGAACCGGGTTGTTCTTGAAACGGCGGCAGAGGACCTGGATCGTCCGCGAGAGGATCTCCTCCCGGCCGATGAGCGGATCCATCTCGCCGGCCTTCGCCCGGGCGGTCAGCTCCGTTGTGTAGGCTCGGAGAAACTTGTTCTGATCCTCTTTGTCCTCCCGGACCGCATCCCCCTCCCGCGTTCCCGGGCTCGTCCTCTGTTCGCCTGCCCCGCCGGGGAGGACCGAGATGCCGTGAGAGATGTAATTGAGGAGGACCATCCGGGTGATTCCTTCCCGCTGGAGGAAGAAGGAGGCGTGGGATTCCCTTTCTTCGAGGAGGGAAACGAGGATATCCCCTAACTCAAGGATTTCCTTCTGGGCGGAGGAGGTGTGCCAGGCGGCCCGTTCGAGGACGCTCTGGAAACTGAGGGACTGGGCAGCCCGGGTCATCGTGGCCGTCGCCGTGTCGGCCTCGTCGAGGTGCTTCTCGATGACCTTTTTCAGGCGTGCCGGATTGCCGCCGCAGTGGACGATGATCTCTCTGCCCTCGTCGAAAAAAAGGCAGGCGTAGAGGAGGTGTTCCGGCGTGATGAACTCATGCCGCCGGACATTCGCCTCGGCATACGCCGCCATGATGATCCGGTTGAGGTTTTCGCTGATCTTCATGATCCCTCCCCTCCCTTCACGGGGACCGTCAGGCCTCCTCCAGGGAGCATTTCAGCGGGAATTCCCGCCTCCTGGCCAGTTGATGAACCCACATCACCCGGGTCGCCGCGATGTCATAGGTATAGACCCCGCAGATCCCCTTTCCTTTTTTGTGGACGTCGATCATGATCCTCGTGGCGTCCGCCGCCGGTTTGTGGAAGATCGAGATGAGGACCTCGATCACAAAGTCCATCGTCGTGTAATCGTCGTTGTGCAGGATCACCCGGTACATCTTCGGTTCCCGGATCTCCTGGTCGACGCCTGCACCCGGTTCTGAAAGGCCGCCCGGCTCATCCGGCGTCATGGCTATCCCCTCTCCTTCGTCTCGTTGTTTTCCGCCCGTTCCTGCGGACGGGGTTATAGTATAAGCAATGGAGAGGGGCGTGTCAATGGGATCTCTATTTCGGGGACATAATACCATTTTCCGGCTTACTTTTCACGGGTCTTCCTGGTTTCCCAGGCTTTAGAGTGCGGCCGGTCAAGTGTTCAAGCGATTCGATAAATGATGGACCTCCTGCCGGGCGCCCCGTTCTCGTGGCCAAACGGAGCGCTTCTGACTGCCGATCCTCCGTATCCGCAAGGAATGACTGCCAATCCTCAATAAGGCCCGTTAAATTTCTGTCTGCAACCAGGATATCCGTTTCGGTCTTACCGATATGATAGGCGGCGCTCGACCAGGGATAGTCCCAAGCTGCCTTGACCATGCCTGCTCGTACGGGATTTGTTTCCACGTAATGCGCGGCAGCCATCAGGTGGCGCTCATCCAGCACACAAGAACCGAATCTCCCCTGAAAAAGATAACCGCGCACGCCATCCGAAAAATTCTTCATACGGGTATATTTTCTGTGGGCTTCTCCAAAACCTCGAGCAAAGGATTTGTCTTCTTTGGGGACGGCGATGAAGTGAACATGATTTGTCATGAGACACCAGGAGAGAATTTCTACCCCGAAACGCTCTGTCTCTTCCTTGACATACTGCAAGTAGCAGCGCCTGTCCGCATCGCTTTGGAAAATAGCCATAGAGCGGACACCCCGCTGGGTGAGGTGGTGTGGATAACCGACAGCGATTATTCTCGATAGGCGAGCCATGATTGAAAGGTTAGCAGTTTCAAGGGGGGGGGGTCAATAATAAATAGTATTATGTTTGAATGCATAAGTACTCTTGGTTGAAAGGAAACCTTCAGGTGGTACAGTAGGCTTGTTGATGCAAGCGGCTGG
>PLLC01000099.1 GCA_003141195.1 Syntrophaceae bacterium | reverse complement strand
ACATTTACCGAAGCAAGCAAGGAAGTGAAATATGAAGAAAGTTGCCTGTGCGGTTCTTATTCTCACAATGGCCATCTTTCTCATTAACCCATTGCCCAGTGAAGCAAGAGGAGGGGGTTGGGGCGGCGGTGGCCATGGAGGTGGTTGGTGGTTGCCTTGGGCTATAATAGGAGGTGCAGCAATTCTGGCGCCGTATTATTATTCACCCTATTACGCACCTCCACCAGTGGTCATCCAAGACCAGCCTCCGGTGTATGTTCAACCAGCGCCATCGGTAACGCCATTGTCGACTGAAAGAATCTTTGTCTATCCCCGGCAGGGCCAGAGCGAAGAGCTACAGGCAAAGGATCGTTACGAATGCCATAGCTGGGCTGTGAGTCAGACAGGCTACGACCCGACGCAATCATCTGCTGGGGACATGCTGGAAGCCCAACGGAATCAAATGTGTGCAGACTATCAACGGGCGCAGGGTGCTTGCCTTGACGGTCGCGGGTACACTGTGAAATAGCCGCCGTCATGCAACCGGGATAAAGAAACAGCCGTGTCTGCTAATGGCCTTTGATAAGAGATTGCTGCCTTCCGTGGTCTTAATCACCTGGGCTCGCTCCACAACATAAGCATTTTCGAGGCTGAACACCTTCACGCTTTCGCATTACGGCCTGCGGTCATCCTGTTTACGCTTCACCCATGCAGTTACCTGCATAAATGCAAAACTCGGTTCTGACGGTCGGCTAACTTTGTCAGACTGGCTTCTCAACCAACTGGATTCGCCAAGCTTTGCTTGGCGCACTAAGACATTGGTTTCGAGGGGTCGAAGTATAGGGGGCTGTTTTTGCTTGTCAAGGGAGATTTTGGATCCCGACCCGGAAGACGAGTAGAACGGAGGCCGAACAAAGCACTGCTGCCGACCTTCGTCCCTCGGGCGGCAGAGCACAACACGTTATGCTCGCTTTCAACCCGTATTCTTCAATTCCTGAATACGGTTCCTACTATTGACTTGTAGATGTAACTCAGATAAACCCATTTCAACCAGATTATCAAATCAAAGTACGCATGAACCGGATTTTCATACTCGAGAGAAAGGATGGGAATATGGACGAGAAGAAGGAACACAAAAAGCTGGCAATGACCAGCACGAAACAGGAGATGCTCCATGCCTACAACACCCTTCTGAAGCAGATGGAGGAAAAGCAGGCGGGAGAACTTAAACCGGAAAAGAAGATCGAGGAGAAGAAGACCAAAGAGGCCCTTCAGGTGGCCGAATCCCTGACGACGGAAGAGGTTGCCGGGGAGATCGGCAATCTGAAGATCGATATTGGCAAGACGCTGACCCGGATCGCTGACCAGATGGAAGGGGAAGTGAACCGGTTTGTGGCCATCCGAAACGCCATTGCCGCCAAGGAAACGGAGCTCCGGGAGCTCTATGAGATCGAGAAAGAGGCCATGACACTTGCGGCCCTCATCGAGGCCCAGAATCAGAAGCGCCAGGAGTTCACCGATGAGATGGAAACCCAAAAGAGTGACCTGCGGCAGGAGATCGAAACTACGCGCGCGGCTTGGGAAAAAGAGCAGGAGGAGCGCGACGGCGCCGTCAAGGAGCGGGATGCGGCGGAGAAAAAGAAACAGACCAGGGAGAAGGAGGAGTTCGATTACGCGTTCCAGCGGGAGCAGCAGCTCGTGACCGACCGGTTTACCTACGAAAAGGCCAAGCTGGAGAAGGAACTCAAGGACAAGAAGGAACAATTAGAGAATGAGCTAAAGTCTCGCGAGGCTGCAATTGCCGAAAAGGAGGCGGAGTTGAATGATCTCCGGAAGCAGGCCGCCCAGTTCCCCAAGGAGCTGGAAACGGCCGTCGGTCGCGCCGTCAAGGAAACCTCGGAGAGGTTGCTCCTCGAAACCAGGACCCGTGAAGAACTGCTGAAGAAGGAGTATGAGGGCGAGCGCAACGTCCACAAGACCCGGATCGATTCCCTGGAAAAGACCGCCAAGGAGCAGGGTGAAAGGATCACCGCCCTGACGACGCAGTTGGAAGCGGCCTATCAGAAGGTCCAGGACATCGCCCTGAAGACGGTGGAGGGGGCATCGAACTCCAAGTCTGTCGCCAGCCTCCAGCAGCTCCTCGGGGAGCAAATGCGGAAACAGACGGCGGAGAAGTGAACCTCCGTACCCGGAGGGACTTGGATGGATATCGTTTTTCAAAAAGGATGGGATATGTTACCATTTCTAAAATGATCGTCGTCAAGAATGGTTGTTGCGGAGAAAAGAAGTAACCTCTTGAAAGGAAAGGAGCGCATCATGAACGTTTTAATCGTCTATTATTCCATGTATGGCCATATCTCCCGGATGGCGGAGGCCGTGAAGGAAGGGGCCGGCAGCGTGAGCGGCGCCGAGATCCGGATCTGCCGCGTCCCGGAAACCCTCCCGGAAGAGGTCCTGCAAAAGATGGGCGCGCTGGAAACGCAAAAATCCCTGGCCCATGTGCCCATCTGTCAGGTGGAGGAACTGGCCGCGGCGGACGCGATCATCTTCGGCGCCCCGACCCGCTTCGGCAACATGTGCGGCCAGATGCGCCAGTTCCTCGATGCAACCGGCGGACTCTGGGCCAAAGGCGCCTTGGTCGGCAAGGTGGGCAGCGTTTTCACCAGCAGCGCAACCCAGCATGGCGGGCAGGAATCAACCATCCTCACTTTCCATGTCACGCTCCTGCACCACGGCATGGTGATCGTCGGCCTTCCGTACGCCTTTGCAGGGCAGATGCGGATCGACGAGATTACGGGAGGGTCGCCCTACGGGGCTTCCACGATCGCCGGGGGAGACGGCAAACGGCTGCCGAGCGAAAACGAACTCGCTGCGGCGCGTTTCCAGGGTAAGCACGTTGCGGAGATCGCGGCCAGACTGTTCCGCAAAGTGTAAAGATCAGAGCAACCTTTAAGGAGCGAATGATGTGGGAATACACGGACAAGGTCCGGGAACATTTTCTCAACCCCCGGAACGTCGGGGAAGTGGAAAATCCGGACGGCGTTGCCGAGGTCGGCTCCATCGCCTGCGGGGACGCCCTCAAGCTCTCCTTCAAACTCGACGAGAACAAGCGGATCAAAGAGGCGATGTTCAAGACCTTTGGCTGCGCCAGCGCCATCGCCTCCTCTTCGGCACTCACCGAGATGATCAAGGGGATGACGCTGGAGGAAGCCAAGAAAGTGACCAATCAGGACATCGCCGCTTACCTCGGCGGCCTGCCGCAGGAGAAGATGCACTGCAGCGTCATGGGGAAGGAGGCTCTCGAAAAGGCGATCGAGAATTACCAGGGGGCGCCGGCCAAGGAGCCGGGTGCGCAGATCATCTGCGAGTGCTTCGGGGTGACGGATCGGGAGATCGAGCGGGCCGTCCGGGAGAACAACCTCGCGACGGTCGAGGAGGTGACGAACTACACCAAGGCGGGCGGCGGTTGCGGCAACTGCCATGACGCCATCCGGCAGATCATCGAGAGGGTGCGGGCGGAGGCCAAACCGGTGGCGCCGCCGAAACTGACCAACATCCAGAAGATCAAGAGGATCGAGGAGGCCCTCGAACGGGAGATCAGGCCCTCCCTGAAGCATGACGGCGGCGACATCGAGCTCATCGACGTCGTCGGCAACCGGGTCATCGTCGCCGTGCGGGGCGCCTGCGCCGCCTGCAAGGCGTCCGACATCACGCTGAAGCACTTCGTCGAGGCAAAACTGCGGGATCTGGTTTCACCCGATTTGATCATCGAGGAGGTGGCCCCATGAAAACCGTCTATCTGGACAACAATGCCACGACCCAGGTGGCTCCCGAGGTGCTCGAGGCGATGCTCCCATATTTCCATGACCTTTACGGCAACCCCTCCAGCATGCACTCCTTCGGCGGCCAGGTCGCCTGGAAGATCCGCGAGGCCCGCGAGCAGGTCGCGGCGCTCATCGGCGCAACGCCTGACGAAATTATCTTCACGAGCTGTGGCACGGAGAGCGACAACGCCGCCATCCGCTCGGCCTTGGCGACGTATCCTGAAAGGCGCCACATCGTGACCAGCCGGGTGGAGCACCCCGCCGTCAAGTCCCTCTGCGCCAATCTTGCCGGTCAGGGCTACCGGATCACGGAACTGCCCGTCGACAAGAACGGCATCCTCGACATGGAACAGTTCGTCGGCAGCCTGACGCCCGATACGGCGGCGGTCAGCCTCATGTGGGCCAATAACGAAACGGGGGTCATCTTCCCGGTGGAGAAGGCGGCGGAGCTGGCCCGTGAACGGGGCATTCCGTTCCACACCGATGCGGTGCAGTCAACCGGCAAGATCCCGATCAACCTGCAGAAGAGCGCCATCGACATGCTCTCTTTCTCTGGTCACAAGCTCCACGCCCCCAAGGGGATCGGCGTGCTCTACGTCCGCAAGGGAACGCGTTTTTCCCCGTTTCTGATCGGGGGGCATCAGGAGAAGGGGCGCCGGGGCGGCACGGAGAACACCCCCAGCATCGTTGGGCTGGGAAAGGCCTGCGAACTGGCGGCCCGCGACATGGATGCGGAAAACACAACGGTGAAGCGGCTGCGCGACAGGCTGGAGTCTGCCCTCCTGACCCGCATCCCGAAATGCCGGGTCAACGGGGACATTCAGCAGCGACTTCCCAACACGACGAATATCAGCTTCGAGTTCGTCGAGGGAGAAGGGATCCTCCTGCTCATGAACGAGCACGGCATCTGCGCCTCCTCCGGGTCGGCCTGCACCTCCGGGTCCCTGCAGCCATCCCACGTGCTCCGCGCGATGGGCGTTCCCTTCACCATGGCCCACGGCTCCATCCGGTTCAGCCTGAGCATCTACACCACGGAGGAGGAGATCGATTTCGTGATCGAGAAGCTGCCCCCCATCATCGAGAGGCTGCGGAGCATGTCCCCCTACTGGACCTCCATCGCGCAGGCCTGCGTGAGCGCGTAAAGGAGCGGGAATCCCCATGAATGATATGCCGGAACAATGCAAGACGGCCCGCGTACGCCGCAATAAGCCTGCCCCTGCGAAAGCAGGGGAAGGATGAAGCGCAACGCAGCATCCGGACTTTTTGCGGAGCCGTCAGGCGTCGTCGGCGAAGACCCGGGCGTAGAGGGCGTCGAAGCCGTCCTTCCCCGCGGCGAGGGTCAGGGTGAGCGGCATGACCTCCCGTCCCTGCGCGACCATCCGCTCGGCCGTCTCCCGGATGTCCCACTGGGCGTGGCCGTCCGCCCGGACGCGGGCGAGGTGGTAGAGCTCGCGGGCGCTGACCCTCATCATGACCCGGCGCCGATGGGCGTTTGTCAGGATGTAGGCGGCCGCGGCGGGTGAATGCCGGCGGATTTGCTCCCAGGTCTCTTCCGTCCGGGTGCAGATCTCCCGGAACGCGTTTTCCATGCCGATCGCCGCAATGGAAGGCGGGATCGTGACGCCGAGCGCCGGGTTGTACTCCTGGGCGGTGATCGTAGCCATCCGGTGTCGCTTCACCTGGGCAAAGCAGGTCGCGCTGATGGTGAGCTCAAAGGTCAGTCCCACGTGCTCGAATTCCCTTGGGGCGGCGTCGTAGGCCTTCATCCGCCGGAGGGCCGTTTTGATCAGCGATTCCTGCTCTTCGCGGTTCATCCGCGCTGCTATCTGCAGGCATTCCGCGAGCGGGAGGTCTGAGGCTCTGTGGAGGAACGCCGCCGCAATCTTTTCGTCGGCCGCCGGCGTCGCATCGAGCAGGCGGACGAGGTCATCCGCCGTTCCGGCGCCGGCCGCAGCCGGTGGATCACACCCCTTTCCCAGTTTCGCGCCGGAGGAAATTGCTAAAATTTTCGAGATGATCCCTGCCGCCTCCGTCCGGAGCGCCTCCCGCGTCTCGCGATCGTAGGGTGTCGGTTCCGTGTAGCGGACGAGCGACGGGGCGACCCCCTTTGTGGCGTCGTAAAGCCGGCGGCTGTACTCATGTCCTTCCATCAGGGGGCAGGCAGCGAGGCGGCGGATCATCAGCTCGATGTTCCTTGCGTTCACGGTCATCCCGAGCTGCGTCTCCGTGGCCAGCGGGAGGCAGTAGCGGGCGTCCTCCTTGGCCCACCCTTCGAGGAGCAACCGGTTCGCCGGATCGGCGGCGAGCCCGGGATTCCGGTCGAAAACCCAGGGGCGGAGCTTTTCATAGAGCGTATGGTAGAAGCCGTTTTGCAGCCGGACAGCCGCGACAAAGGCCTCTTCCATACCGGCATCCCGCACCTCTTCCGGGATGACGAAATCTTCCTGAAGCAGGACGTAGCGCTGGGACTTTTCGGTGTAGGAGGCGAGGCGGAACCTTTCGATCTCTTCGACGAGGAGGCGGGAGACCTTCAGGATGTCGAGGTTGAAGACGGCGTGCTCGGCGATGGAGCTGTGCCCCATTTCGAAGACGATGTTCCGGTTCGAGGCGCGGGCCTTTTCCACCTCGCCCCGGGCGATCTGCCGGAGCTCGTTGACGGGCCTCGGGTTCCGGCTGATCCGGGCATAGGCGGCGGCAACGGTCTCCGGCGTCAAATCCTGCCGCTCCGGCTGCAAGTTATTGAATTCCTCGATGATTTCGTGATCGATGTTGTGGCCTGCGAGAATAACCTTCATCTTCATCCACCCCCATCGTTTGATCGGAAGAGTTGTAACGATACCATCGCCCGCGACCGGTGGCAAGAAAATCTTAACTCATGATCCGGGAAGGAATCGCGAAAGGGGCCACGGGTGAAGACCTGCGGGAAGTGGCGATGATGGCCGTTATGACGGAAATTATGGAGGGCGAGGAGACGCCCGCCCAGAGCGGTGCGTTAAAACTTCGGGTCTCCACCGAGCCGTGGCCACAGCCTGTACGATAGAAACAAGCAAGATCGCTGCAAGCAGTATCACAGAGACAGGGAGCTTGAATGGTGGCTGGATACCCTCCTTCTCCTTGAGAATGAGCCGGCTCGTGAAAGCCGGCGCAAAGACCGGCTTTCACAAGGCCGCTCTCTATGGATCGGGCAGAGTTCTGTTTGTTCTCGATCGACTACGGTTTTGTACTATCAGGCTATTGAAAAACGCCCATCTGCTGCGTTTCCCTCATCCTTCGCCGTTCAACGTACCCAAAAGTACGCCTCACGGCTCAGGATTTCGGGGGCCTTGCATCCCGGCATATTTGAACAGCCTGCAAAAGAGACTTTTTCAACATGCTGCTATGCCTGCTTGAGGAGGTTGGCAGCCTTCGCGGCGTCTTCGGCGGTGTCCAGGCCAATGTACAGAATGAACTTTGACCCGATCACAGCCGCCGAGAGTCCGTGGAGGTTGATCCCCGCTGCTGCAAGCTTTTTCGCCAGCTCCGCGGCAACTCCCGGCTTGTTCTCTCCCTCGACACGCAACGACTGGAGGCTGCTTGTGACGTTGAAGCCCAATGTAGCGGCCGCAGCGACCTCCGCATCGCCGCGCAGCGGGGTGACAAACACGACCCCCATGCCGGGCTTCTCCGGCGCCCGCCTCGCGACGACAAAGTCGAGATCTGCACCGGCCTCCCGCAGGCCGGCGAGTATCTTCGCCAAACCGCCGGGTTCGTCCTTGATACCAGCCGCCCACACATCCACACGTTTGACCATCAGGTTCATCATAGGATCCTCCTTTCAGTGTTGACCGTTACCGTTTGTTCTTTTGTCCATACGGGTATGCCCAACGGGTACGGGATGAACCGCAACCCCTTTTGTCCTGGGAGCCGCAGCCATGAATGACGGCATCGTAAAAATCAGGATGCCGCGTTGCGCTTCATCCTTCCCCTGCTTTCGCAGGGGCAGGCTTATTGCGGCGTACGGAAAAGTACGCCTCATTCCTCAGGATTCGCGCGCCTTGCCTGCGGACTTTTTACGAAGCCGTCCCATTTTTTCGACTTTTAAGGCTTTTTACGAGATCGCCATGAATGATCCCGGGACAAAGGGGCGGAGCCGTCTATGACGTTGCCGGCCGCAAAGCGTTATCAGACGCCCGGGATCAATATCATATTTTTCATTTCAAGTCACGAGGGGAAAAATGCACGGTTCAGATATGCCTCGAGATTGTCGATGACTTTCCTCGGAAGACTGATGGTGCATCCTTAATATGCGTCTTATAGGGTTTCCGCAAATCTGGTGAACGCTATCCATGAAACCTCAGATCAGCGCCTCCGCGGCGGCAGTCGTCGCGGAGGCGGTTTTCGTTTGACTCGCGGCGGTGTTTCCGCTATACCCTGTCCGGGTAACAAGACACCCTTCACAATCACAGAAACTTGTTTTTTCATAGGGTTAGATTCGTTTTTCGTTTACGTTCATGGAGGCTGAATATCATGGAAATAACCCATGAGATCTGGAAACGGCACTTTCCCGCCGAAAATTCGGGGGCGCATCTCTTCCCCGAATTCGAGATGCGGGCCAAGGCGGTGTCCGGCGAAGTATTTCGTGTTCCCGCGGCAGCAGAGGCCAGAGAAGCCCTCATCCGGCTCGTCGACGCCGTCCAGGCCAGGAAGGCGGTCGTCGTCGAGAGCCCCCTCCAGGAGGCGGCCGGCATCACGGCGGCGCTGCGTTCCCGGGGGGTAACTGTCTATACTGAAGCCGCCGATATCGCCGCCCATGCGGACACCGCCGACATCGGCATCTCGGGGGTGGAGTTCGGGATCGCCGAGACGGGCAGCGTCTTTCAGGATGGCTACGACATCGCGACCCGCCTGGTCACGATCCTCCCGCCCCTCCATGTCGTCTTCCTCCAGAGCGCCCATATCGTCCCCGGAATCACCGAGGCCTTTGATATCATTTCCCAATCCTTCGATCGCGGCTACGTCGGCTTCATCACCGGCCCCAGCCGCACCGCCGATATCGAACGGGTGCTGACCATCGGGGTCCACGGCCCCAGCCGCTTTGCGATCATCGCGGTAGATGAGGAACCGAAGGGAGGTGACGCCTGATGGAAACCGAAATGAGAAACCTCCGGAAGGAAATCTCCGAAAAGCTGAAGGATGAGACCCTCCGCGATGCCCTCGGGCGCTTCTCGGAGGCCTATCCCATCGCCCGGGCCAAGGCATACGAGAACGCCGGCGACATCGAGACCCTCCGCGACGCCCTCCGGCAGATGAAGATCGACACCGTCGAGCGGATCGAGGAGGTCGCCGACCGTTTCGAGGCGGAGGCGACGAAGCGGGGCGTGAAGGTCTTCCGGGCGAAGACCGGAAACGACGTCAAGGAATATCTCGTCAACCTCTGTAAGGAAAAGGGCGTCAAGAGGATCGTCAAATCGAAATCGATGGCCAGCGAGGAGATCGATTTGAGCAAACACCTGGAGACCGCCGGGATCTCCACGACGGAGACGGACCTCGGCGAGTGGATTGTGGCTTTGGCCGGCCAGAAACCTTCCCACATGGTGATGCCCGCCATCCACCTGAGCCGCTTCCAGGTGGCTGAATACTTCTCGAAGGAACTGAAAACGGTCATTCCACCGGACATCGCCTTCATGGTTCAGGCGGCGCGCACGGAACTCCGGGAGAAATTTCTCCAGGCGGACATGGGGATCTCCGGAGCCAACTTCGGGATCGCCGAAAACGGCGCGATCGGCATCGTAACCAACGAGGGAAACGCCCGAATGGTGACGACCCTTCCCCGGATCCACGTGGTGATCATCGGCTACGAGAAGCTGATCCCCACGATCAAGGATGCGGCGACGATCCTCAAGGTCCTCCCCCGGAGCGCCACCGCCCAGCTCATGACAAGCTATATGACGATGATCGCCGGCCCGACGCCCGCGATGGTCAAAAGGGACGGAAAATGGGTCGAGGAGGAGAAGGAGATGCACATCATCCTCCTCGACAACGGACGGCTCAAGGCGGCCCACGACGACAAGTTCAAGGAGATCTTCCAGTGCGTCCGTTGCGCCTCCTGCCTGAACGTCTGCCCGGTCTACACGCTGATCGGCGGCCATGTTTACGGTGGCCATACCTATGCGGGCGGCATCGGGGCGATCCTGACGGCCTTCCTCAGCGGAATGGGAGAGTTCGAGCAGTTCCAAGAGCTGTGCATCGGTTGCCGCCGCTGCACGACCGTCTGTCCGGGAAAGATCGATATCCCCGGCCTCATCGAGGAGCTTCGCATCCGGAACGTGAAGGAGAAAGGCCTCCCCTTCCTCCTCAAACAGACCTTCGAAAACGTTGTCTCGAACCGGAAGCTTTTCCATGGGCTCCTCCGGCTCGCCGCGATCGGCCAGAAGCCCTTCCAGTCGGGGCGGCTGATCCGCCACCTCCCGCTGTTCCTGGCGGGGATGGCCAAAGACCGGAGTCTCCCGGCGATTGCCGACACGCCGTTGCGCAACCGGATCGGGAAAATCACGAAAAAGATCGACAAACCGGACAAGCGCATCGTCTTCTTCAGCGGCTGCACGATCGACTTCGTCTTCCCCGAGACGGGGGAGTCGGTCTTCAAGGTCCTCCAGGATCTGAACATGGAGGTGCTCTTCCCCGAGGGGCAGAGCTGCTGCGGAAAGCCCGTGATCGCCCTGGGGGACGTGGAGACGACAAAGAAGCTTGCGAAGGAAAATATCAGGGCACTGGAGGAGCAGAATCCCGATGTGATCATTGTCGCCTGCCCCACCTGCACGGAATCCCTCCAGCAGTACGCGGAGCTTCTGAAAGACGATCCCGAGTGGGGTCCGAAGGCGGAAACGATGGCGAAAAAGGTCCGGGAGTTCTGTAGCTTCGTTGCCGAGGAATACGGGAAGCGCGGCCGGCTGACGAAAACCGGCGGCGGGCCGAAGGTGACCTACCACGACTCCTGCCACATGAAGCGGGTCCTGATGATCGACAAGGAGCCGCGGCAACTCCTCGAGGCCGCCGGCTGCGAACTGATCGAAATGAAGGACGCCGACAAGTGCTGCGGGATGTCGGGGATCTTCGGGGTGAAGTACGCCGAGCTCTCCATGCCGATCCTGGAGCAGAAGATCAACAACATTCGGGATACGGGCGCGGAGATCGCCGCCTGCGCCTGCTCGGGCTGCATGGTCCAGATCCAGGGCGGCCTCGACAAGCAGCTCCCCGGCGTCCGGATGAAGCACGTCGCGGACATCCTGGCGGAGAAGATCAAGGAATGAAGGCCCCCGTCATCGGGACGGGAAATGACAGAGGAAGATATCCACACAGTTTGCACGGGGGAGAGGATGAAACAATCCCCTTTTTTATCGGAAAGCGCCGCGTGACAACCGGATCACCCCGCCCGCCGGGCGGGGCTTGCGGGTTCAAGCTACCGGTCACAAGGCGTCTCTTGAGGCCTGTCTTTCAAAAAACAAACACCACCGCGGCCATGACGGTGGTGTACCCACCGCTCTTCACAATGCTGGATTGGGTGATGTTCCGGGTGCCGACGATCTTGCCGCTGATCCGGAAGATTTCCCTTTTTTCGTCCCAGCTTTCGTCCACGTTGAAATCGATGCCGAGCGTCGAGGCCAGCATGGCCGCAGCCAGGTCCTCCGCGCGATCGCCCGCCTGCCTACCCGTCTGGCCGAAGGCGTGATGTTCGCTGATATAGCCGTAAGCCCTCTTGTCCGCCGGAACGGCGCAACCGACGGAGGCGGACAGAAGCCGACCCGGCTCATTGCTGCAGCAACGGCTCATGACGCAGAAGGTGATGGCGCCGGGACGAATCTCTTTGATTCCCCGTGCCTTCGCAATGAGCCGGCAGCCCGGCGGCAGGATGCTCGACACCTGAACCAGGTTGCACTTTTCAATGCCGGCATCCCTGAGGGCGAGTTCGAACGAGTGCAGCTCTTCCCGGTGCCTGCCCACCCCTTTGGTCAAAAACATTCCCCGGGGAACAAAGCCCATTGAACGCCGGCCTCCTTCCGCCTCAGTGATCGCAGACATTGGCTCCGGTCGTCAGCTCGCCGCGGAGGTACTCGGCCACCACCTTTCCCGGGGCCTCCGACGATGCGCCGGTGACAACGTGAATACCTTTGCCGACAAACAGTTCCTGCGCCCTCGATCCCATGCCGCCGGCGATGATGATATCGGCCCCCTGTTCCTGCAGCCACGTCGGCAAAAGCCCAGGCTCATGGGGCGGTGGGACGACCATGGTCGTTTTCAGGATGGTTTTGTTGTCCGCATCCACGTCGAACAGGGCGAACTGCTCACAATGGCCGAAGTGCTGGCACAGAGAGCCGGCCGCCATGGGAACGGCGATCTTCAGTGTTTTCATTTCTTTCTCCTTGATGGGTTGAGGCATCCGGGAAATCCGGTCTGTCTCAGGTTTGCTTTGCTCCTGCAACTGCAAAACGGGCTGGATCGCCCGGATGAAAGCCTGGGCGGACTCGGTCTCTCTGTAATGATAGACGAAGGGCTTTCCCTCATCGGACCCCCCGACGATCTGCGGGTCCATCGGGATTCGGCCGAGGAAGGGCACGCCCATCTCCTTGGCCATGGCTTCCCCGCCGCCGCTCTTGAAGACCTCAATCATCTTCCCGCAGTGCGGACACATAAGCCCGCTCATGTTTTCGATCACCCCCAGAACGGGAATCTTGAGCTGACGGCAGAAATTGATGGACTTCCGCACGTCCTGAAGGGAGAGATCCTGGGGCGTCGTGACGATCACGGCGCCGTCGCTTTCGGGAATGAGCTGCGCGATGGAAAGGGGTTCATCCCCCGTTCCCGGAGGAAAATCGACGACCAGATAGTCCAGTTCGCCCCACTGCACATCTGTCAGGAGCTGTTTGATGACGCCCATTTTCATCGGGCCTCGCCAGATAACCGCTTCATCCGAATTGCCGAGGGCAAATCCGAGGGAAACCACTTTGATTCCATAGCTGCTTTCCACAGGCAGCATCCCGTCTCCGTCCGCCGCTTTGAAAAGCTCCCCCTTCAGGTGCAGGAGCATGGGAACGCTGGGGCCGTGAAAATCGACATCCAGAAGACCCGTCTTCCAGCCTTCCATGGCCAGGGCCACAGCAAGGTTCACGGAAACGGTGCTTTTCCCCACGCCGCCTTTTCCCGACAGAACCAGGATCTTGTGTTTGATTTTGGAGAGGCGACGGACAAGCGCCTCGTCCTCCGTGAACATCTTGAGTTTCTCATCGGCTGCCTGTCCACCTACCGCTTCGCAACCGCTCTTTTTTTCGCCACAGTTCATGTCTCTTCAAACCTCCACAGTGTCTTATGATGAATGATCCGCCGCCGATCACCGGCTTCGTTTGAATATGCAGCGCCAGCGGCGGAACAATCTCGTACCGACAGGGGGATAATCATAATCCATGCCAGGAACGACTTGTCTGTGAAATAGAGATAATCTTCACTGGATATCGTGAGATGAGCAAAAGGAGGCTTCGCTCAAAAGGGTTGCGGGTAGCATATCTGCTACTCATATTCCCTTGTTGTATCGCAAAAACGCAATGCGCAGAAAAGGACAACCTCGACCTTTTTATCCGTCTTGTGCTGGCTGGGTAATCGTCCGCCTATAATCGCCGGACTTGGCAAAGATGAAACCGAAAAGGAATCGGCGAACCTTCAGTTGCTGGTCGGAAGGACCTTCAAATATCCCGATATGTCGATCATCTTCGGCTGCTTGTCAGGTCCAACAGCCGGTACGCGACAGGCACAGGCAAGGAGCGAAAGGAGAAGTCCCGCGGAACTTCTCCTTTCGCCATGCTTCCGAGTCCTGTTATTTTTCCCGCGGATACGGCCACGCCATCACGCCGCCTTCCATGACCTTCACGTTCTTCCATCCGTTCCCCTCAAGGACAAGGGCGGCCTCGTAGCCCCGCAGGGAGATCTTGCAGTAGCAGACGATCTCCTTTTTTTTGTCCTGGGGAAGCTCACTGAGGCGCTTGCGGAGGGCGCCGAGGGGTATGAGCGTCTCGCCGATCCCGAGGCGCATCTGCTCGAACTCCCCAGGCTGCCTGACATCGATGAGGAAGGGGCGCTCTCCGCTTGTCACCTTCCGATGAACTTCCGCACAGCAGATCCCCTTCATTCTCCCCTTCATCTTGTTCTGCAGGATGTGCGCCGCGGCGATGCCGTGGTCGATCGCCAGCGAAAAGGGCGGCGCGTAAGGAAGATCGGCATTGACGACATCCTCGACGGTCAATCGGCCCTGGATGGCCATCGCCCACTGGGCGATCTGCCGGTTCACATTTCCGGGACCGATGCACTGGGCGCCGAGGATCATACCCGTCTTCCGGTCCGCGACGAGCTTCGTCACCAGGAGTTTCCCCTCCATAAAACCGGGCTTGTCGGGGCTGGCGTTAATGACGGTGACGATATCGTCGTATCCCAGCCGCTTGGCATTCGATTCGGAGAGACCGGTCGAACCCGCCGCGTAATCGAAGACCTTGCAGATCCCCGTCTGGATCGTTCCGGGAAACGTCACGCTGTTTTCAGAGGCGGCGTTCTCACCCGCCACGCGCCCCTGGAGGTTCGCCAGATCGCCGTAGGGGGCCAGGACCTTTCTCCCGGTGATCCGGTGGAGCGTTTCGACGCAATCTCCGACCGCATAGATGTCGGGGTCCGTGGTCTGCATGTAGGCATCGACCTCTATTCCACCCGTCTCCCCAATCTTGAGGCCTGCTTCCTTAGCCAGTTTCACGTTGGGACGGACACCGATCGCCACGACCGCCAGCTCGCAGGAGAGTTCCGTCCCGTTCTGAAGCTTGACCCCCGTCAGTTTCCCATTCTCGCCGAGAAACCCGGCAATGCCGTTATCGGTGATGACGTTTGCCCCCTTGGCCCTCACATGGTTTTCAACCAGCTTTGCAAGCTCCCAGTCAAGAAAGGGCAGCAACTGCGGAAGGAGCTCGATCACGGTGATCCCGATGCCGGCCAGATGAAGGGCCTCGCAGGTCTCGATCCCGATCAGGCCGCCGCCGATGACCACCGCCTTTTTGATCTTCCCCTCGTCCCTGACTTTGCGGAGAAAATCAGCGTCCTTCATGGACTGGAGCGTGGTGATCCCCTCCAGCTCCACGCCCGGAACGGGAGGCATCTGCGGCACGGAACCGGTCGCGAGGATCAGCTTGTCGTAGGCCATCTCCCCCGTTTCCCCGGTCAGCGTGTTCCGGAAAGAGACGGTTCGCGCTTTCCGGTCGATGGCGGTCACCTCCGTGTTCACCCTGGCCGCGATATCCTTGGCGTTCAGGTAGAACTGGGGGTTCCGTATCACCCCCGTGGGGGTGCAGATGAGCATGTTCCGGTCGTCGAAGTACCCGCCGATGTAATAGGGATAGCCGCAGGAAGCCATGGACAGGTCCGCATCCTTCTGCAGGATGATCACCTCGGCATCGTTATCGATTCTCCTGGCCTTTGCCGCTGCCTTGGGACCGGCGGCGGAACCTCCGACAATCACGATCCTTCTTCTTTTCTCCATTGTCTTGACCTCCCTTATGAAATTTGAATGAAATATCCTCCCGCAGCAGGATATCAACCATTTCGAGATGATCCCGAACGTCCGTAATGTCTGCTTCTACCATGAATCGAGCAGCGGTTCCATTTCAGATTTTCTCCCGCCCCCTGCGGGAGGGATTCCGGATGGGGCAGGCATCCGCATCCATCGCTCACGCTCAGTCATACGCACGGCGGATACCCTCGTCGGCGATGACATGACGGGTGACTTCCTGCCAGAACGGGGAATCCCAGGTGTGAAGACCCTGGTGTACCAGATAGTATTTCTGGGGAATCGGATGGGTGCCGAAGACGACAGCGATTCCGAATCGCGACTGGATGAAATCCCTGAAGAAACCGATCCTCGGGCAGGGCGGATAGCCGACGATCAGTCCGGTCGCCAGATGGATCACGTTGACCCCGTTGCGGACCATTTCCTCCGGGGCATACTCGATGTTGCCGCCGGGGCACCCGTCGCAGGTCGCATATCCCACCAGGCTCGCATCCCTGTCACGATAAAGGCTGAAGGCGCCTGCTCTCTCCCGCAGCGCCCGGAAGCACTTGCCGCCCGCGCAACGGTGATAGCGGTCGCAGATGATGATTCCAATTTTGATTTGATCTTTCTGTTCCATTCCCTCTCCTCTCCTTGCTGAAATGCAAACCGGGCGGCCTCCGCCGCCTCTATCGGCAACAGCTCCCCGGCTCGCTGCACGGCGGACTACCGCAACGCTCTTCCCGGCCGCAGCAGGTTTTTCCTCCCCGATTCCCGATCATTCCGTCGTTCCGGGAGGTAACGCCCTTCGACAGGATACGCTTCAGCGAGACGCTGCCGCAATGCTTGCACATCCTGTCAGTCGCCTCGCCGGAAACCCCTTCAATGAACTCGGACAGGCGTCCGCAACCCAGACACTCATATTCGTAAATCGGCATGGTTCCTCACCCCAGCATCCTTTCTTCAGACCACCTTGCCCCTCCGCCGCAGCGTTTCTTCCGGACTGAGCGACAGTACCGACGGCCGTTCGCATTCATATACGGAAACGGTCCGAAATGCATGGAAATACCGGACGATCCCGCCGACAACCTCCGGCGAAAGCGGAGACTCCCGGCAAGGCCTCAACGGCGTGTTGATTTGTATCTCATTCGGACACATCCCTTCGGCGATCCCGGCAATCTGCTGTGCGGCATCCCTGTTTTCACGGATGAACATGATCTGCAGGGCCAGTTTTCCCCCATAATCGGCGCGGAACTTCTTCAGACCGGTCACGACGTCGCCGAACCCGATCCCCGGCGCAGGCCGGTTCACAATCTGGAAAATGGCCTGAGAACTGGCGTCCAGTTTGGCAATGACGATATCCGCACACCGCAGTTCCTCATGAACATCTTCTCTGCCCATGAGCGACGCGTTGGTCAAAACAGCGACCGGTTCCCGCCTGATCGCTCTGACTGCCAGGATCGTCTCTCCCAGATTTTGCGCCAGAGTTGGCTCTCCCCTGCCGGAGAACGTGATCGTGTCGATGGCCACATCGGGTAACTCGTCTATTTCCGCCAGAACTTTATCCGTGGAAACATACAACCGCCTCTTCCGGGTCGGCGCTTGCGTCCCGCCCAACTGACAGTAGAGACAGTCAAAATTACAGATTTTTCTCTCCTGGGAAAGCAGGTCGATTCCCAAGGAAGCCCCCAACCGCCAAGAGGAGACGGGACCGAAAATATATCGATAATCGCGTTTCATCATTTACCCTTCCAGGCAACGCATCCCTCAACCCTCCTGCAACCCTCCTGCGCCGAAAAGGTCTCCTTTTCGTCTCCTCCTGCTGGTTCCTCTTTTTCGCTTCGCTCATTTTCAACCACATCTCGCTCCATAATTTTTATATTATTACAGATTCTTCTGTGTGCGCCGCTCCGCCGGACTCGTGAAACTCCCCGCCCACAGGACGGGGCTTGCGGGTGCGACCCGGGACGATTTTCTTCCCGGCGACGCCAGGTGAATGTCAGCCGAGGGCGTAGACCACATTTCTCCAAACGGCCCGGATGTCGACGGAAATCGCGCCGCCGGTGTACTCCACGACCGTGGTTTTCATGATCTGCGCCCGCGTAACTGCCGGATCATAACGGATCCTTCCGGCCATTCGGACGCCCCGCTGCGCAGTTTCCCGCTCGATCCGGTCCGCCATCTCGGGGTGGATGTCCCATTTGTTGATACAGAGCATCAGGGGGATTCGGAAATGGCCGGTCAGATCCACGACGCGCTGAACATCGTGAAGACCGGAACAGGACGGTTCCGTCACCGCGACCACGAGATCGGACCCGGTGATGGAAGCGATGACGGGACACCTGATGCCGGGTGAACCGTCGGCAATCAGCAGATTGAACCCCTCTTTTTCCGCGATGCCCCGCGCCTCGCGGCGCAGCAGGCTGACCAGCTTCCCGCTGTTGGCCTGGGCGATGCCGAGTCGCGCATGGACCATGGGCCCGTAGATCGTCGACGAGATGAACCATTGTCCGCTGACGACCGGTTCAAAGCGGATCGCCTCTGCCGGACAGAGGCGCGCACAAAGGCCGCAACCCTCGCAGGAAATCGGATCCACCGCAAACCGGTTTTGCCCATCGGGACCGGCAACGGACGAAACCGCATCGAAGCGGCACACCTCCTGACATTTGCCGCAACCGGTGCACAGATCCTCCTGAATGGCGGCCTTTTTCCCTCCGGTGAAATCCTCCCGGCGATCGATCCGCGGATTCAGCACCAGATGCAGATCCGCCGCATCCACGTCGCAGTCCACCAGGATCTTCCGCTCGGCCAGCGCAGCAAAAGCCGCGACCAGACTGGTCTTTCCCGTACCGCCCTTGCCGCTGATCACAACAACCTCTTTCATGCAACACGCACCCTCTTTCCCTGATCCGCCCTGTCCCGCCCTTCGTTCACCAGGGCCGCGATGCGCCGGTAACATCGATCGAACACCTCCCGGTACCCCGTCAGCTTCGAGAGGTCGATATCCCCCCGGGCATAGCTCTCCGCAATCCGCCGGTCATCGGGAATGGACAACAGGATCTCGATTCCCTCGTGTTCACAATAGGAACGGACCCCCTCGTCTCCTGCGTCGCAACGGTTCAAGGCCACGGCGAAGGGTCTCGCAAGCGCCCGCACCATCTCGATGGCCAGCGTCAGGTCATTGAGGCCAAAGGGCGTCGGTTCCGTCACCAGCAGGACAAAGTCCGTTCCCCGGACCGACTCCACAACGGGGCAGGATGTTCCCGGCGGCGAATCGATGATGCAGACGCCTTTTGTATCACCTTGCGCCCGCACCTGGCGGATGACGGCGGGACTCATCACCTCGCCCACATTCAACCGTCCCTGAACAAAACGGATACCGTGGCTGCTTCCCTCTTCAACCGACCCGATGGGATATCCCTCCTCGACAATCGCCTTTTCCGGGCATAACCAAAAGCAGGCCCCGCAACCGTGACAGAGTTCACTGAAGACCAGAACCCGACCTTTCATCACGGTCAGCGCATGATATTCACAAACGTCGGCGCAGACGCCGCAACCGTTGCACCGCTCCTCCAGCACCTTCGGCTGTGGAACGGTCACCGAACGAGATCCGGTGATTTCCGGCTTGAGAAAAAGATGGCAGTTCGGCTCCTCGACATCGCAATCGAGCAGAGTGACCGGCTGACCCAAAGATGCGATGGTCAGGGCAAGATTGACGGCAATCGTCGTCTTCCCCGTCCCGCCCTTTCCGCTGGCAATGGCGATCTTCAAAACATGCTCCTTTTACTGAAAAAAGAAGCGCCGGCAAGGGGATGAAAGGGGGTTGCGCATAACCCTTTGCCGACGCTCCAAACGGTTATTCGGTTTTGTTTCTCGACGCCAAAGCGTCCATGCGCGCCTGAAGTTCTTTCAGGCCGTTTTCCAGATACTGGGCCTGGCCCTTTAAGACATCCAATTCATTCTGCGGCGTCCCCGGCTGCTCGGAAAAGGACATCCCGCCGGGAATCGGATTCCCGGCAAAATACTGCCATCCCGGCACGCCGGTCGCGAAGAAGCGGTTGCGCCGCCCCCGGCCGCCGCGCCCCCCGAAAAAAGCGCCGCCCGCACCGTAACCGGGATTCGAAAATCCCGGAACCCCGTATCCGGCGCAGAAGCCCGCGCCCCGTCCCGTCATGGGTCCCCTACCCACAGGACCCGTTCTATCTCCACCTGGCATAATCCTTACCTCCTTTATGATGTTTTACAAGTCATCAGAAGTCGCTGCAATCATTCGCTGCCGGCGCCTTCACTTCCTGGAAGCGCGCTCGAAGAATGAAAACAGCACATCAAGAACCGTCATGCCGATTCCTTTGCTACGACCTGTCAACCGGCCTTCCGAACCTGATCCGGAATTCGTGATCCTCTGCAGAAATCCGGCGCCGCGATCCTTTGACGCGCCTACTCCTCTCCCCCTGCAGCCGCCCAAACCGCGTCCCGTCCCCGCCCCCATTCCCCCGGGGCCCGTCCCATCGCCTCTTGGCATGATCATATCCTCCCTTTTTTTGGAAGATTATTCTTCTATTCCCTGGTCATCGCAGCCCCGCATTTGGGACATTTCCGATCCGTGCAGGGAACTCCGCGTTTATGCGGTTCCTTGTGCCCACACTGCGGGCATACGCAGGCGCCTGCCGGTCCTGCCGCGCGGGGTCCGCCCATACGGCCGGGTTTTCGGCCTCCCTGACCTTGCCCCATTCCGCCGCCCGCTCCCATTCCTCTGGGTCCTGTTCCGTCTCCTCTTGGCATTCGATCACCTCCCTATCTCGTCCCCCACAAACAGGAACATTCTGAACCTGCTTATGGATGACCGTTTCAGGGATTCAACTCCCCTGGTTTAAAACCCATGTCCCTTGGCAGTAGGCGCCTTCACTTCCTGCAAGCGCCCCTCTTTCCATGCGGTCAGCGCATCGCGAACCGTCAGGACGTCGCTTTCAAACTGGTAAATCTTTATGGAAACCGCTTCCAATGCCCTGAAGGCATTCGGCCCCACATTGCCGGTCAGGATGACATTAACGGATTTATCGGCCATCTGCCGGGCCGCTTGAATACCTGCGCCCTGAGCCGCGTTCACATTCTGACTGTTTTCCAAAACTTCGACATTCGTCTCCTCCGGATCCGTAATCACAAAATACCTCGCCCTGCCAAAGACGCGGTCGACCTTACTGTTGAGATCCTCTCCACTGGCTGTAATCGCTACTTTCATCTTTACTGTCCTTTCCCTCGGGTTTGTAGTCTTAAAAAAGGCTTGAATCACCCTCGTCCTCCCCCATCGTCGCCCTTCACCATGTCGGGCAATCGGCAGACGCCACCGCGACGCCGTCTCCTCCCCCGGACACGGATCGCCCCCGGGCCGAAGCCGGGGAGCGTAAAGCGGGCATCGGAAAGGCCGCCGTCCAGATAAGCCCCGATGACCTCTTCGATCGACCCGCGCAGACAGGGGATCACCTTCACACCGGATGCGCGGATCATCCTTTCCAGGGGCCGGGAAATGGCGCCGCACAACAGCACCTCGACCCCAAGCGCTTCGAGCTGGTTCACCCTTTCCGGCATAATCCCGGTTTCAAAGGGGATGAACGATCTGTTTTTAACCTCATCCCCCGTCACATCAAAAACCAGAAGACGGCTGGAAAAATCGCAAACCGTTGAAACCGTATCTTCCCAGACTGTCACCGCAACTCTCATAAAAACTCCCTCCGGGGCCTATCTAAATCAAGATATGTGCCATGATCCTGAAATCTGTTTGATAAACTCCACAAAGCAAATGGTAACGAACCCTTGCGCGATTCAATACCGGCTGGCGCCCCCGGCTGAGCAGAGAATGACGGCCCGAAATCCATGCAAAGGTAGCAATTCTGCGACTATTGGATGCGGTCTCAGACAAAAATGGGAAGACGCGTCTCCGGAAATCCTTTTGGAAAAAGGCATTCAATAGAGCCAATGCAAAACTCCCCATTTTGTCATTTCCGCAACGATTCTCAGCGGGAATCTGGTTCTAACTGCTTGAAAAACCATATCCCCGATAGAGGCATTCTGGGATGATAAACAGACCCCCCCTTCGTTAGGGAAAAATTACAGCCTAACATTAGGACATTATCATGTTGGCGGGACATAGGTTTCTTCCTTGTACTAAACAGAAATGATATCTCCTTCGATATGTAAGCTTTCGATCGTTAATCAAGAGATTATTTTTGACCGTAATCAGTTTCAGGCCAACGCCTTCAAACTGGCCGATGTGGTTATGGAGATTGAAGTGGCCAGGATCTTCCTCTACAAAGCCTGGTGGCTCAAGGACGCCGGAAAATCGTTTACCAAAGAGGTGGCCATAGCCAAACTATACGTCTCAGAGGTAATGAGCCGTTCTGTCAATCACGCGGTGCAACTCCATCGCGGTTACGGCTTTTATGAGAGAATTTGACTGGGAAAGGTTTTATCGCGATCAGAAGCTTTTGGAGATTGGCGAGGGAATCTCCGAGGTGATGCGGATTTCATTGCCAGGTTGATCGGGGCGCTTTTGTGAGCATGGCATCCCTGTGATCACCATGAGTGGGCGGCATAGGCCCACCCCGATCCAGGGTGGGCCTATGAAGAGGGGATTTGTTCTTTATTGTTGGGCGAGATCCCGCTGGTAGACCAGTTTCTTATCAATATCGTAGGTCCAGGGGAGCCCCTCATTGCGCCAACCGCCCAGCTTGCGCTGCCCGTAGTAAGCGCTCTTTTTGAACGTTATTTTGTCACCCTCGAAACCGCCCATTATGCTGAAAACCTTGTCTTCCGGCCATCCCGCCTTGACCGCCTCGTCGGCGGTTACTACGCTTCTGCTGCCGCTGCGGCACATGAAGAAGAGGGTATCGGTCTTGGGATTGAAACGGGCCAGGAGATCCTTGCCGAAATCGGGATTGTCTACCTCGATATAGTCCTTTTCTCCCAGCTTGCCGGACCAGAAGCGTACGGGAATATTGTATGCCCTTTCAGGATGACCCAGGAACTGGTATTCCGGCTGGGTTCTGACATCCACCAGGAAGGAGTGCCCCGGGTCTTTGAGGAGCATAATGTAGGCCACTATCGGGGTTGCGTCCTTTCCCTTGTGAGGCTTGTTTACTTCGTATTCAAAGCCCTGCGCATAGGCAAGTGCACTTACAATAAACACTACTGCCAAGGACAAGAGTAACGTTTTCTTCACCTGCTTCATGGCTTCATCCTTGTGATTGATAAGAAGTTGCTTTTGCGCGAGTTGAGGATACGGAAAGGCGTCTTGTATGTCAAGGAGGTTTAATCTCATAGGGTATAATTCCCCGCCGCTTGCGGCGGGGTAGTTCATTCACAACTTGTTGTGACGGGGTGGGATTTGATTTCAGTCGTGCGGACATGGTAGTGAAAATAACCTTAAAAGATTTATAGAAGCGATGTCGATTTCGGTCATTAGGCGAGCCCGGCTGGTATTTCGGGGTAATTTGGGCAGACCCCACCGAAGCGCCCCGATTCAACTTGGTCAATTACCTCAAGAGGAAGACAAGATTCCCGCACGGCATTCGGCCTCCGGGGCCATATCCTCTTCTGGAACGATCCGTTATGAATTGCGGGGTGCTTGCAGGAAGAGAAAAATTGCAGTTGTGCGATCTTTTCCGGCAGAGAGGTCGCAGAAATAATGTCTTTCAAGTGGCTGGCGACTGCGGGGGGATTTGAATCCGCAATGCCTTGATTTTGCGGAAGAGAGTGCTTTTGTGAATACCCAGGGCTTTGGCCGTCTGGAGACGGTTCCATTGATGCCGACGCAGCATGTTCGTGATAAAGACCGCTTCCAGGTCTTTCATGTTCATGGTCTCGTTGCTGCCGGACGACTCCATGCTGCGGGGCAGGCAAATATTTTCCGGCAGGTGATGCGGTTCGATCAACCCCGATTTGCAGAGGATAAAGGCGTGCTCGATCATGTTCTGAAGTTCCCGGACATTGCCCGGGTAGTCATAGGAGACGAAACAGGCCAGGGCCTCGCCCGACAGCCCGGAGATCTCCTTTTTTTGCAGCAGATTGAAATGGTGGATGAAATGATCCGCCAGCAGCGGAATGTCCTCCATCCGGTCGCGCAGCGGCGGCAATTCCATTCGGATCACATGGATGCGGTAATAGAGGTCTTCGCGGAATTTCCCCTCCTTGACGAGCTCCTGCAGACGCCTGTTGGTCGCGGCAATGATCCGGACGTCGGACGGGACGGTCTCCACCGAACCCAGCGGTTCGTAGGTCTTTTCCTGGAGCACCCGGAGCAGCCGGACCTGAAGGGCCGGTGAAATATCCCCGACTTCATCCAGGAAAAGGGTTCCCCTTTCGGCCAGCCGGAAGCGTCCCGGCTTGTCCTTTTTGGCATCCGTAAAGGCCCCGGCTTTGTAACCGAAGAGCTCGGATTCCAGCAGCGTATCCGGAAGGGCGCCGCAGTTCACCGCGATGAACGGCTGCTTCTTTCGCGGACTCAAATGATGGATGGCCCGGGCGAACAACTCCTTGCCGGTGCCGCTTTCCCCCTCCAGAAGGACCGTGCTGGCGCTGTCGGCCACATCGGGCAGGATGTCGAACAACTGATGCATTCGGTTGTTTTTCGAGATGATGTCTTCGAAAGAGTACCGTTCGGCGATCGCGTTCCGGAGCTTCTCCTCGACGCTGATGTCCCGGAACGTCTCCACGGCCCCGACGATCCGGCCCTGTTCATCCTTGAGAAGGGCCGTGGAAATGCTGATCGGAAGGCGGCGCCCCGCGGCATCCACGATATGGACGGTCCGGTTGACGATGGATTTACCCGATTGAATGGTTTTGCGGAGGATACAGCCTTTTTCGCAGACATCCGCCTTGAGCACGTCCTTGCAGCGCTGGCCGACCGCATCTTCACGGCGGACGCCGGTAATCTGCTCCGCCGCCCGGTTAAAAGAGGTGATGCGCCAGTTGTCGTCGACGGTAAAAACGCCGTCGGCAATCGAATCCAGGATGATGTCCTTTTCCATGTTTCCCTAACCCAACTCCAGAACTACCGCTCACCAAACAGCGGCAGGATCCTTATCTAAGCGGCGAAGGTGAGACGCGTGCCGGCCATGTTCAGGATGAAGCTTCCGGGCATGGCCTCCTCGATCCGCTGGATCGATTTCCGACCCGTGCAGTGCGTGGGAACGATGTAGCGGGGAGCGATCTCCCGAAGCGCCTCGATCGTCACACCGACGATGGGTTCGAAGACCGGACCGTTGAGGTGAAAGCCGCCCATGGCGACATGGACGGTTTCGATCCCCGTCGCATCGCGGGCGTACCGGACCGTGTTCACGATTCCCGCGTGGGCGCAGCCGGAGAGGACGATGAGACCTTTCCCCTTCAGGTTCATAACGATCGAGGTGTCGTCCTCGATGGCGTCCTTCTTCTCGACGCCGTCTTCCTCATAATAGGCGTTCGGCATTCCCTTCTCGAAGTCCGTTTGCCGCGGGATCTCGCCGAGGAAGAGGACATCCCCGCCCAGCATCGGCCGGGGCTCCTTCGCCTCCACGACGCTTGTTCCGGCCTCTTCCGCCATCTCCCTTGTAAACCGCGGGAAGTAGGCCTTGTGCCCCTCGCCGAACTTCACATAGCGGGAGGGTTTGAAGGCCCCCGGATGGACGACGAATTCGAGCCCCGGTCTGCCGATGAGGGCCATCATCTCCCGGAAGCCTCCTATATGGTCGCTGTGGCCATGGGAGAGGGCAACCGCCTCGATCTCCCCCATCGGGACGTCCAGGGTCCTTGCATTGAACGCCGCGCCGATCTCGGAGAAGCCGAAATCGAAGAGCATCGTCCGCGTCCGTCCCTCTGCCGTCGTGCGGATCACCGTAGAGAAGCCGTGTTCGGCGAGGATCGATTTCCGGATCTCCCCGGCCACCCGGGCGCCGGCGCGGTGGATCATTGCGCTGTTGTCTGTGGCCGTCATGTCGATGTAGTTGTCCTGGAGGGTGAGGATCTCCACCTGGTCCAGTTCATTGATCGTGATCATAGGCTGCCTCCTTGAGAAAGCGTTTTTCGATCAGATCCGCAATCCCCGTTGCATCGTTCCGGTCGAAACAGGGAACCCCCGCGGGAACCGGCTGATCCCCGGCCAGCGCGATGAGGTTGTCCTCCGGGCCGCAGAGACGTTCCTGCCTGAGCTCGCTTCGGAAGACCTCAATCTTAGGGTGGGGATTCCCCTTGTACCCTTCCGCCAGGATGATGTCCGCATTCCGGATGTAGCGCTCCCGGATTTCGGCGAGCTCGTAATCCATCTCGACATCCTCAATGACGGCGACCTGACGGGGTGAAACGAGAACCGTCGTCACGGCGCCCGCCTTCTTGTGGCGCCAACTGTCCTTTCCCTCGTGATCGATCTCGAAACCATGGCGGTTGTGCTTGATCGTCGCCACCCGCCAGCCCCGGCGGGTCAGCTCGACAATAAGCTTCTCGATCAGGGTGGTCTTTCCCGAATTGGATTTGCCGACAATGGAAACAATAGGGATCATAGTGATGCAATCATAGACCATCCCGAAGGGATTGGCCATAGAAAATCCGATTGCCCCGGCGGAATCCTCGCGAAAAAATCCGGATAAACCCGGGGGCGCCGACCTGCCCCCCGGACCGCTCCCTCAAAAAACAACGACCGGCGGCCTTCCGCAGGACACCGGCCTTTGAGGTGTTTTTTATTGACAGGCGGGTTTCTTTTTCCTATAGTCCGCGCGGCGTAATTTATGATTTGAAATCGTATCCCTTGCGGAATGCAACCTGTACCATTAATGACCGATGCTCACGCGAACGGGGGAGACGCTCCCGTTCGTTGTCACAGGTTGCCCCAGACGTTAAGACCCGTACCCCAAAATACATGAGCTGGAGGTAGTCTGATGACCGAGAAGTGGCATGCACTGAGTTTAGAAGATGTTACCCTGACACTGGAAACCGATGCTGAGCGCGGCTTGACGTCGGCAGAGGCGGCCAAACGTCAAGAACGCTTCGGATTCAATGAACTCAAAGAACGCCCCCCCGTCTCCTTCTGGACGCGACTCCTGGATCAGCTCAAGGGGTTCGTCGTGATCATCCTGATCGTTGCTGCGCTCATTTCGGCGGCGCTGGGCGATTTTATCGAGGCGGCGGTGATCATGGCGATCGTTGTCCTCAACGCGGCGATCGGGGTGATCCAGGAGAGCAAGGCGGAGGCGGCACTCGCCGCCCTGAAGGAGATGGCGGCCCCCGACGCCCAGGTCATCCGCGATGGCCATCGGACCACCGTTCACTCGCGCGAGCTGGTTCCCGGCGACGTCGTTCTGTTGGAAGCGGGAAATGTCATTCCGGCGGATGTCCGGCTGGCGGAGACGGCGAACCTGAAGGTGGACGAGGCGTCGCTGACCGGCGAGTCGGTTCCGGTGAACAAGCGGGCCGAGCGGATCCTGGCCGAGGACGCAGGTCTGGGCGACCGCAGCAACAGCGCCTACATGAGCACGATGGTCAACTACGGCCGCGGGAAAGCAATCGTGGTCAAGACGGGGATGAACACGGAGATCGGGCTCATTGCGGAGATGATCCAGTCGTTCGAGGAGGAGGAGACCCCGCTGCAGAAGAAGCTGAACGATCTGGGGAAGACGCTGGGGATTGCCTGCCTGGCGATCTGCGGTCTGGTGTTTGTGATCGGATTCGGCCGGTTCGTGATGGAGACCGGTTCCCTGACGATGAACCGGGCGATGATCGACAAGGCGTTGGAACTCTTCATGATCGCCGTCTGTCTCGCTATCGCTGCGGTTCCGGAGGGGTTGCCGGCGATCGTGACGATCTGCCTGGCGTTGGGGATGCGGGAAATGGTCCGCCGCCACGCCCTGATACGGCGGCTGCCGGCGGTAGAGACGCTGGGATCGGCGACGGTGATCTGTTCGGACAAGACCGGGACGCTCACGCAGAATCAGATGACGGTGACGCGGATCTGGGCGGACGGCAAGGACTACCAGGTGACCGGCCGGGGGTATGATCCCGTCGGAGAATGCCAACTGGAGGGGGGTGACTGTACAGCGGTTTCCCCGCTGGAACATTCCGTTCTCCAGGCGACGCTCCGGGCGGGGGGGCTCTGCAACGATGCCGATCTGGAACGGGAGGAGAACGCCTCCCGCTCCTGCCGCATGGTCGGCGACCCCACGGAGGGGGCGCTGGTCGTCGCCGCGGCGAAGGTCGGCTTCTGGCGGAACGAGCTGGAGAAGCTCCATCCCCGCGTCGCCGAGATCCCCTTCGACGCCGACCGGAAGCGGATGACGACGATCCATGACCTGAAGGAGGCGCCGAAGGAGGGGGCCGATCCGATCACTTCGGCGGGCAGCGCCTATGTCGCCGTCGTCAAGGGGGCGCCGGACCTGGTTCTCAACTGCTGTACGCAGATCGAGACCGCGGGTGGGCCCTCGCTCCTGACGGAGGAGAAGAGGAAAGAGATCCTCGCGGCGAATGCGCGGATGGCGTCCGAGGCGCTGCGCGTTCTGGCGATGGCCTACAAGCCGTTGGCGGAGGTTCCGGAGGAGCCGACGCCGGCGGGGATCGAGAAGGAGTGCATTTTCCTGGGGCTCCAGGGGATGATCGATCCGGCGCGGACCGAGGTTGCGCCTGCGGTCGCGAAGGCAAGGAAGGCGGGACTCCGGACGGTGATGGTGACCGGCGACTACGCGGCAACGGCCGCGGCGGTGGCGAAGGAGATCGGTATCCTCCGCCCGAACGGTCGGGTGATCTCCGGCGCGGAGATCGAGGCGATGGACGATGCGGCGCTCCAGAAGATCATTCACGAGGTCGATGTCTTCGCGCGGGTGGCGCCCAGCCACAAGGTTCGTATCGTGGAGGCGCTGAAGGCGCGGGGAGATGTGGTTTCGATGACGGGTGACGGGGTGAACGACGCCCCGGCGCTCAAGCGTGCCAACATCGGGGTCGCGATGGGGATCACCGGGACCGACGTCACCAAGCAGACGGCCGACATGGTCCTCACCGACGACAACTACGTTTCGATCGTGAGCGCGATCGAGCAGGGGCGGATCATCTACTCCAACATCCGTAAATTCGTCTACTTCCTCATCTCCTGCAACCTCGCGGAGATCGCCATCATCTTCATCGCGACGCTCGCCGGGTGGCCCTCGCCGCTCACCGCGATCCAGCTTCTCTGGCTGAACCTCCTCACCGACGGGGCGCCGGCGCTGGCGCTGGGGATGGAGAAGGGCGATCCGGACATCATGGATAGGCCGCCGCGGCCGCCCCAGGAGCCGGTGATCAACCGGGAGATGCTCATCGGGACGGCCGTTCAGACCGTCGCCATCACGTCGGCGGTTCTCATCGCCTACTGGCGCGGGATGATGTGGGAAGCGGAGCAGGGGATGGGGCCGGATGTGGTCAACGCCGAGACGATGGCCTTCGTGACCCTGATCCTGTCGGAGCTCTTCCGGGCATACACCTCCCGGTCCGAGCGCTACCCGCTGTTTAAATTAGGCGTCTTCACGAACAAGTATATGCAGTATGCGGTGGGCTTCTCGATTTTGCTTCTGCTTCCCGTCGTCTATATCCCCGCCCTCCAGCCGATCTTCGGCACGGTGTCCCTGACGGCCGCGGAATGGGCGCTGATCATACCGCTGGTCTTGATCCCGGCGGTCGCCAACGAAGTCCAGAAGTATGTCATGAATCATATCGACCGTAAGAAGCAGGAGGCGGCAATGGCGTCTGCCGCGGCCTGAACGCTTTAAGACTCTTTCCTTCTGCCCCCGCCCCTCGCGGGAGGGGGCAGCGGGGAAGGGACGTCGGACCAATAAACGATCTTTCGATTATAGTCGACAATGATATGTCTTGACGACGGATTGAACAATCCCTACCGCCATTTGATCGGATATGCTTTCCCGCGACCCAGACGACTCCATAACACCGCGACGATGAATAACGTGAGCACGCCGATACCAACCGGATCCAACGGTGCGTGGAGGTCGGCTTGGTTGTGTACCATGAGGAGGGCTCCGCCGGCGGATGAATGGTCCGGGTCGCCACCATAAAACCATGGTCAGCACGATGACGTTCCAGTCAACGATCTTAAAGGCCTCCACGTCGGTCATCACCTCAAAAGCGATCGTGCCGAAGACTCCTAAAAAGGCCGCAATGACCGTATCAATTACACCGCTAATGACCAAAGCAATGCTCGACAGGAAAACCGACAATGGCTACCATCATAACTTCGTCCATGAAAATTCCTTTCTTGTACCATCAAAACGCATTGGATATTATGCCGGCGGCTGACGGCCATCCTAATTTTTTACCGGTGCAGAGCAGACAACGGTGACGCACGAAAGGTCAATCCGGCAACAGGCAACCTCTATAAAACGGCGGGAGCGCCGCCTCCCGCCTTGCAGATCGAAACCGTTCGGATTGTCAATAGGTCTTCACGACGCCGCCGTCGAAGAGAAGGTCGCCGCCGATGAGGTAATTGCCGTGATGCGAAAAACCGAAGACAAAGAGGTTTGCCACCTCGATCGGGGACATCATCTCCTTGATCCGCGACTTGCCGAGCATGACGTCCCGGACGACCGCCTCCTGCGTGATCCCCCGCTGCGCGGCTTGGGCGGGGATCTGCTTGAGCGCGAGCGGCGTCGAGATAAACCCGGTGCTCACCGAGAAGGATCGGATCTTCCCGCCGCCTTCCGCTGCGATGGATTGGGTCAGACCGCGGATGCCGAACTTGACGATGTTGTAGACCGGCTTGTTCAGCGTCGTGATGTGGGCGTGGATGGAGGCCATGTTGCCGACGGCGCCGGCGCCGTCCCGGCTCTTGCGGATGTGGGGAATGACCAGCTTCGCCAGGTAGAAGGGCGCCCGGAGCATGATCGCCTGCATGAGGTCGTACTTCGCCATCGGGAAATTTTCGATGGCGTCGATGTGCTGGATCCCGGCGATGTTCGCGAGAAACTTTATTTTCCCCAGCTTCGCCGCCTCGGCGACACAGGCCTCGATCGAGGCGTCGCGGGTCAGATCGGCCCGGAAGAACCGGGCCTCACCGCCCAGTTTCGCGGCCATCTTCACCGTCGCCGCCCCCCCGGCCTCATCGACGTCCGCGCAGAGCACCTTCAGGCCGTTGGCCGCCATCGCCAGCGCCGTCGCCCGGCCGATGCCGCTCGACGCCCCGGTCACGATGCAAACGTTCTCGGGTTTGAAGTAGCGGTCCTCCAGAATCAAGACATCCTTCTTTCGGATCACGGGCTCCTTCAGATCGACCCTTTCTTTCATCATGTTTTCCCTCCCTTTTTACCAGTATTGGGTTCCTGTTTCCCGTAGATCACCTTGAGCAGGCCGACGATCTTTTCATCCCGCCAGCGGGCGATCTCCGCGGCGTCCCTCTCTCCCATCGCTTGCCGCACACCCTCCACAAGACGTTCCCGCGATTCCGGGGAGATCTCGCTCCAGGTCGCCATCTCCCGCCAGTAGGCCCCGAACGCCTTGCCGATGTGGTCGATGAAATAGCCGTACCCCCCTTCGCCGCCGCCCAGGTGGTAGATCATGTGCTGCCCCATGAGCGCCCAGCGGATGCCTGGACCGGCATAGAGGGCTTTGTCCACGTCCTCCACTGAGGCGACGCCCCGTATGACGAGATCGATCGCCTCCCGCCAGAGGGCTGCCGCCAGGCGGTTCGCGATATGGCCCGGGACCTCCAGTTTCAGAACAACGGGGATTTTGCCCCGCTCCTCGAAAAACCGTTTGACCCGCTCCACGACGGCCGGATCCGTTTTCTGGCCGGGAACGAGCTCGACCAGCGGCACCAGATGCGGCGGGTTGAAGGGATGGGCGATGAGGCAGCGTCCGGGACGGGCGACGTGTTTCTGGATCTCCGACATCAGAAGCCCCGACGAAGAACTCGCGAGGATCGTCCGCGGAGAGGCCAGGCGGTCCATCTCGGCATACACCTTTCCCTTGACCTCGTAAGTTTCCGCCACCGACTCCTGGAGGTAATCAATCCCATCCAGGAGCGCCGCCATGTCCCCTGCCGGGGCGATGTTCCCCTGAACGGCGGCGAGGCGCTCTTTTTCCATGAGTCCGTATCGGACAAGCGCCTCCAGGTTTTCGTAAGCCTTGCCGATCCCCCGCTCCACGATGGCCGGATCGACATCGTGCATCCGGACCTTCATCCCCTGCGCAGCGAAGAAGGTTGCCCAGCTCGATCCGATCGTGCCGGTTCCCAGAATCCCGATCGCTTGAATTGGCTTTGCATCCATGACCCGTTCCCTTCTTTCTCCTGACGATTGACCAACCTATGGTGAGAGCATCTTCTCCGATCCGGGCGGCAGACGGCATCAGTTTTATCATTGCTCCGAAGCAGCAGTAGCCGACACACAACGGCCTCCGGAAACGGCGGCCGTTCCCCGGATTTCACCGAACGGACACATCAATCCCCCCCGCAGCCGGAGGGGAAACACCGTGCATTCATACGCAATCGCCGTCGGAATGTCACGGATCTTTACATTGTAGTATTGCCCCCATACAGGACCCGCCCCGGGGGTGTCAAGCGAAAAAGTCACGGCATCCCGAGTCGCGGATGCATCCTCTTTTTTTCTTGACAATTCCGGCCCGGCTCAGTATCTTGACCGCGCTTCACAGATCCATGATCATGGGTTTATGTTTCTTTTTCGTATTCTTGGCCCGGCCTGAAAACCTTGTCAGCAAAGCTTTCGGGATAGTTCATTAAGGAGGGTTTTTATGAACGGTTCCAGAGTCTTTCAGATGCCGTCCGTAATCCACTTCGGCAACAACGCCGCCGCCCAGACCGGACCGGAGGCCAAACGCATGGGTGCGAAAAGGGTGCTCCTCGTCACCGATGCGATCCTCATGCAGGCGGGGACCGTCAAACCGGTCCTGGAATCCCTGTCGGCGGCCGGCGTCGAGGCCGTGATCTTCGACAAGGTCGCCAGCGAACCGGTCCTCGCCTTCATTGACGAAGGCCTCAAACTCCTGCGCAAAAAGAAATGCGAGGTCATCGTCGCCGTCGGCGGCGGGAGTTCGATCGACACGGCCAAGGCCCTTGCCGTAATGGCCACGAACCCCGGGAAGATCCAGGATTACATGGGTCTCGGGAAGATCGGCCAGCCCGGTCTGCCGCTGATCGCCGTACCGACCACCGCCGGAACGGGGAGCGAGGTGACCATCTTTACGATCATCACCGACACGACGCGGGATGTGAAAATGCTGATCGGGAGTCCCTATGTGATGCCCTGTGTTGCCCTGGTGGACCCCCGGATGACGCTCGGGATGCCGCGGGGTCTCACGGCCGCAACGGGCCTCGACGCCCTGACGCACGCCATCGAGGCCTACGTCTCCCTCAAGGCCCAGCCTCTGAGCGACGTCATGGCCCTCTCGGCCATCGAACTGCTCTTCGAATACCTCCCCCAGGCGTGGGCGAATCCGAACAACCTCCACGCCCGCACCCAGACCCTCCTGGGGGCGATGCAGGCCGGGATCGCCTTCACCAACGCCTCGGTCGCCCTCGTGCACGGGATGTCGCGGCCGGTCGGCGCCTATTTCCACGTTCCCCACGGCCTGAGCAACGCCGCCCTGCTCGGGGTCGTCATGGAGTTCAGCCTTATGGGGAACCCCGACCGGTACGCCCGGATTGCCGGGGCGATGGGAATCGACACGACGGGATTGCTTCCGATGGAGGCCGCCGAGGAGGGAACCCTGCTTGTGAAGAAGCTGATCGCCGATCTCGAGATCCCCTCTCTGGAGAAGTTGGGGGTGGAAAAGAAGAAGCTGGACAAGGTCGTGGAACAGATGGCGAAGGACGCGATCGCGAGCGGCAGCCCCGGGAACAACCCCCGCATCGCCACGCCGCAGGAGATCGTCGGGCTCTATTACGAGGCGTTCTAAGACCGCCCATACAGAAATCACATTCCCCTCCCCGAGCGGGAGGGGAAGGAAGGCATTTTTTTCATATCAAATGAAGGAGGGAAGATATGGCACTGCCTGTCGTGAAGAACTATGTCAACGGCGCGTGGGAAACCTCGAAATCAAAACAGATGGGGGATGTCTGGTGTCCGGCAACGGGGGAGAAGATCGCCCGTGTGCCCTATTCGACGGCCGCGGACGTGGATCGGGCCGTGGCCGCAGCCAGGGCAGCTTTCTGGGAATGGCGCTGCACCCCGCCCGTGTCCCGCGCTCGTTACCTGTTTCGGCTGAAAACCGCCTTCGAGGAGCATTTTGAGGACATCGCGCGGACGCTCGTCCTGGAGCAGGGAAAAACGATCGACGAATCCCGCGCCGAGGTCCGCCGGATGATCGAGAACGTGGAGCACGCGACCGGTGTGACAACGATGATGACCGGCTACAACCTCGAGGACGTGGCCAAGGACATCGACTCCTGCGCCGAACGTCAGCCGATGGGTGTTTTTGCCTGCATCGCCCCCTTCAATTTTCCGGCGATGGTTCCCTGGTGGTTCCTCCCCTACGCCATCGTTGCCGGCAACACTTATGTAGTCAAGCCGTCGGAGGTGGTTCCGATGACCCAGACCCGGATCTTCGAGGCCGTGGACGATGCCGGCCTCCCCGAGGGGGTCGTCAACATGGTCCACGGCTCCCGGGACGTCGTTAACGCCCTTCTCCGCCATCCCGGCATCCAGGGGATCTCCTTCGTCGGCCAGAGCGCCACGGCCCGCTACATCTACAAGACGGCGGCCGAAGAGGGAAAGAGGGTCCAGGCCCTGGGAGGCGCGAAGAATTCCGTCGTCATCATGCCGGACGCCGAACTGGACAAGGCGATGCCCTCGATCATCACCTCCTTCTTCGGATGCGCCGGCGAGCGCTGCCTCTCCGGCTCGGTCCTAATCGCCGTGGGCGACGTCTATGAGACCCTGAAGAAGAAATTCGTTGCCGCCTGCAAGGCGATCCGGGTCGGCAACGGCCTCGAGGAGGGGGTCGATATGGGGCCGGTCATCAGCCTGGCCCACAAGGAAAAGATCCTTGCCTACATCGACAAGGGGGTCGCCGAAGGCGCGAAACTGCTCCTCGACGGCCGGAAGATCAAGGTCCCCGGCTGCGAGAAGGGCTTCTTCATCGGCCCCACGGTCTTCGACCGGGTAACGCCCGAGATGACCATCGCCCGCGAGGAGATCTTCGGGCCGGTCGTCAGCCTGGTCCGGGCGAAGGACCTCGACGAGGCGATCGCCATCACGAACCGCAGCCCCTACGGAAACGCCGCCTGTCTCTATACGGCGAGCGGAAAGGCGGCCCGCGACTTCAAATACCGGGTCAACCCGAGCATGATTGGGATCAACATCGGCATCGCCGCGCCGATGGCCTACTTCCCCTTCGGCGGGACGCAGGGTTCGCTGTTCGGCGACATCAAGGGGCACGGCCGGGAGGTCTTCCAGTTCTTCACAGACACGAAGGTCGTCATCACCCGCTGGTTCTAAGGGAGGAGAGGCCATGAATCTGTCCACGTTCAGCGCCATCCTGACCTTTGCCATCGATACGGAAGACCGTTCCCTCGCCTTTCTGGAAAAGCTGCTCGCGAGAAAGGACTGTCTCGTCGTTAGGCCAGCCCTGGAAGAGATCGTCCAGGTGAAAACGAAGCACCGCCGGACGCTGGAAACCATCCGCCGGGAAAACATCACCGAGATGATCCTGGAGCCGGTCCGCAATCTGAAGGCCGAGGATTTTCCGTCCGAAATGCCGAAGAAAGAGGTCAAAAACCCGGCCGATGGCATCCGGGCCGTTCTCGCCGCCGAAAAGACAGCTTCGCGATTTCTGCTAACAGCCTCGGAAAAGCTCAAACTTGCGGAGGTCGCAAAGGCCCTGAAGAAACTCCAGACCGCAAAGGAGGAGCTGATCGGAAAGATTAAAAAGTTGCATGCATGAATAAAACCGCGTCATCAGATCCTGCGTGCTGAAGTGCCGACTGTTTAAAAAAGGTAGGGAGTCTATGCTGCAAAAGAAAAGCACTTACGATGAGGTATATCGGAGTTTCCACTGGCAGATCCCGGAGTACTACAACATCGGGGTCGATGTCTGCGACAAATGGGCGGACGAGCGCTACCGCCTCGCCCTCATCTATGAGGACGAAGGCGGCCGGACCGAAAAATACACCTTCTGGGATATCAAGAATCTCTCCAACCGTCTGGCCAACGCCCTGCGGGCGCACGGCGTCGCCCGGGGCGACCGGGTCGGCATCCTGCTCCCGCAGTGCCCTGAGACGGCGATCACCCATGTCGCCGTTTACAAATTGGGCGCCATCGCGATCCCACTGTTCACCCTCTTCGGCCCTGACGCCCTGGAATATCGTCTCGGAAACAGCGGGGCGAAAGCGGTCATCACCGACGGGGCCAATGTCGAGAAGGTGCTCCAGATCCGCGACCGCCTCCCCGACCTGAAACTTCTCTTCGTCACCCGGGGGAAGCCGGAGGCCGGCGCCATCGATTTCTGGGCGGAGCTGGAAAAGGGCGCCTCCCGCTTCGAACCCGTGCCGACGAAGGCGGACGATCCGGCCCTGATCATCTACACCTCGGGAACGACCGGGCCGCCGAAAGGGGCTCTCCATGCCCACCGGGTCGTTCTCGGTCACGTCCCGGGGGTCGAATTCTTCCACAACTTCTTCCCGAAGAAGGAAGACGTCTACTGGACGCCCGCCGACTGGGCCTGGATCGGCGGGCTGATTGACGTCCTCCTGCCGAGCTGGCACCACGGCGTCCCCGTCGTCGCCTACCGCGCCAAAAAATTCGACCCCGAACAGGCCTTTCATTTTATCGCCAAATACGGCATCCGGAACGCCTTCATGCCGCCGACCGCCCTCAAGATGATGCGTCAGGTCAAGGACCCGAAGGGCCGCTACGACTACCGGATGCGGACGATCGGCTGCGGCGGCGAGACCCTGGGCGAGGAGCTGCTCGACTGGGGCCGCCAGGTGATGGATCTGGAGATCAACGAGTTCTATGGCCAGACCGAGGTGAATCTCGTCGTGGGAAACTGCTGCGAGATCATGCCCATCCGCCGGGGTTCGATGGGAAAGCCGATCCCCGGCCACCGCGTGGAGGTGGTGGATGCGGAGGGGAATATCGTCCCGCCGGGGACGGTCGGTGAGATCGCGATCCTGCGCCCCGACCCGGTCATGTTCCTCAACTACTGGCAGAACCCCCAGGCCACCCTGGACAAATTCGTCCTTGACTGGTCCCTCACGGGAGATCTCGGAAAGAAGGATGAGGACGGCTATATCTGGTATGTCGCCCGGAAAGACGATGTCATCACCTCCTCCGGTTACCGGATCGGACCCGCAGAGATCGAGGACTGCCTGCTCAAGCATCCGGCCGTGACCATGTCCGCCGTCATCGGCAAACCCGACGAGGTGCGCACGGAGGTGGTCAAGGCCTTCGTGGTGCTCAAGGCCGGGGTAAACGGCTCGGAGGAGCTGGCCCGGGAGATCCAGGAATTCGTGAAAACCCGGCTGGCCGCCCACGAGTACCCGCGGGAGATCGAGTTCGTGGCGGAGCTTCCCATGACGAGCACCGGCAAGATCATCCGGGGGGAGCTTCGCAGACGGGAGGTTGAAAAGATGAAGGCCGTTGAGACCCGATAAAAGATTTCAGAAGAAAAGGAGGTGACGCCCGGAAAAACGCACGGATGAATACCGGCGGCGGACACAGGAAAAGGAGCGAATGCGTCCGCCGGCCCCAGGAAATTGTTTTCATGATCTCATTAAAAAAAGGGGGAAATGCTATGAAAAAATGGTTGGGAATCCTGATCGCCGTCATGATGGTAACGATTTTCTGCACCAGCCTCGGCATTGCCGCGGCCGCCGATCAACCGATCAAATGGAAGATGGTCAGCACCTGGACGCCGGCCATCAACCTGATCGAGGGGGACAAGAACTTCGCCAAGCTGGTCGGCGAACTGAGCAATGGTCGCCTCCAGATCACCGTCTCGCCCGCCGGCGAACTGGTCCCGGCGAACGCGGTCTTCGACACCGTCGCCAAGGGCTCCGTGGAGTGCGGCGGCGACTGGCCGAGCTACTGGGCCGGCAAAAACTCCGCCTTCGACCTCCTCGGTTCTTATCCGATGGGGCTCTGCCAGTACGATGCCGTCAACTGGTACTACCATTACGGCGGGAAGAAGGTGTTCGACGACCTGTTCGGAAAATACAACCTGATGTATTTCCTCACGTCGGTCAGTCCGATGGAATCGGGCATCCGCGCCCGCGTCCCGATCAAGACCCTGGCCGATTACAAGGGAAAGAAGCTCCGGATGTCCGGAAAGGCCCAGGGGCACGTCCTCCAGAAATTGGGGGCGGCTCAGGTCATGATCTCCGGAGGCGAGATCTACCAGGCCCTCCAGATGGCGACGATCGACGGTGCGGAGTTCTGCAGTCCCTCCATCGACTGGAAGATGGGCTTCAGCGAGGTCACCAAATACAACATAGGTCCCGGCTGGCATCAGCCCTCCTCCACCTTCGGCGTCATGATCAACAAAGGCGTCTGGGAGAAGCTCCCGGCGGACCTGAAGGTGATCGTCGAGAAAGCGGCCATGGCCAATGTCTCCTATATCAGCAGTTGGTACGAGACCGGCAACATCGAGGCCTTGCAACTCTTCAAGAAGGCGGGCACGCAGATCTTCAAGCTCTCCAACGCCGAGCTCAAAAAGATCGAAGAGTACGCCTGGGAATACCTCGTGGATGAATCGGCAAAGAACCCCGATTACAGCAAGGCCGCCATATCCATGTTCCAGTACCTGAAGGACTTCCGGACTGCCCGGGATGCCCAGGAACCGTTTTCCCAGGGACGCAACCCCTTTACCATACCGAAACTTCCCGGCCTGAAGTAAGGGTCTGAACAGATCTGAACCGAACGGAGCGCCCGGAGGATACCGGGCGCTCCCCCCCACTTCCCGAGAGAGAGGTTCCCGATATGAACACATGGCTTGGCATATCCAAAAGGATCGATGCGTTCAGCCGCTGGACGGGGATCGTCTGCAGCTACCTTATGATCCCGCTGACGCTGCTGGTCGTTTATGAGGTGATCACCCGCTCGTTCCAGCACCCCACGGTCTGGACGTTCGAGATGAGCAATTTCTTCTACGGCGCGCATTTCATGCTCGTTGCGGCGTATGGCCTGCTGTATAAATCACACGTGACGATCGATCTCGTCACCAGTCGCTACTCCCCGAAGACCCAGGCGATCCTGTCGCTGATCTGCTACCTCTTCATGTACTTCCCGTTCATCGGCGTCTGGCTCTATTTCGGCGTCTCCTATGCGCTGAACTCCTGGAGCATGCTGGAAACATCCTGGAGCATCTGGGGCCCGCCGCTCTACCCGATCAAGACGGTCATCCCGCTCACCGCCCTGTTTCTGCTGCTGCAGGGGATCTCCGAGGTGATCAAGACCGTCAACGTTCTTGTTCAGGAAAAGGGGGTGAGCCAATGAGTCCGGAAATGGCTGCCATCGGCATGTTTGTCGCGCTGGTGATCTTCTTCTTCATGGGACACCCCTTGGCCTTCGCACTCGGCGGGGTCGGCGTTCTGTTCGGTTTCTTCTTCATCGGACCGCAGTTCTTCGGGATCTTCATGGACCGGATCTACGGCACGATGGACAACTTCGTCCTCGTGGCGATCACGCTCTTCATCCTGATGGGGAATTTCCTGACGATGTCGGGCGTGGCGGACGAACTGTTCAAGGCGCTCCGGATTCTCCTCGGTCCGATCCGGGGAGGCGTGGGGCTCGCGGTGATCGGTGTCTGCATCGTCTTTGCGGCCTGCACAGGGATCGTCGGCGCGTCGGTCGTCACAATGGGACTCCTCGCCGGACCGATGCTGATCCGCTACGGCTACCAGAAGGAGATGACGATGGGGATGGTCGCGGCGGGCGGGAGCCTGGGAATCCTCATCCCCCCCAGCATCATGCTCGTCATGATGGCCGACCAGGGGGCGCTCTCCGCCGGCAAGCTTCTCATGTCCGGCGTCATCCCCGGGGTCACGCTCGGCGTCCTCTATATGATCTACATCGCCATCCGCTGCGGGATCAACCCCGAACTTGGCCCTCCCGTTCCCGCGGATGAGCTCGCATTGATCCCCTTTGCCAAACGCATCAAGGACACCTTCCGCTACGCCGTCCCGCCGCTGGGGCTGATCTTCCTCGTCCTCGGGGCGATCTTCTTCGGCATCGCCACGCCGACGGAGGCGGCCGGCGTCGGCGCCTTCGCGTCCTTCATCATGGTCATCGCCTACGGGAAACTGACGTGGAAAAACTTTTCCGACTGCCTCTACCAGACCTCCCGGACGGTCACGATGGTGATCATCATCCTTGTCGGCGCAACCTGCTTCACCGGCGTTTTTCTGGGGCTGGGCGGCGGCACCGCCGTGGTCAACGCGATCATGGGACTGGGCCTCGGGAAATGGGGCACCTACATCCTGATCATGATCATCTACATCATCCTCGGCTGCTTCATCGACTGGATCGGGATCGTCATGATCACCTTCCCGATCTTTCTGCCCGTCGCCCAGCAACTGGGCTTCGACATGCTCTGGTTCGTCGCGATGCTCGCGATCAACCTGCAGATGTCCTTCCTGACCCCGCCGTTCGGCTACGCGCTGTTCTACCTGTCGGGGCTCGGGATCGAGGGGGTGAATTTGGGCCACATCTACCGGGGCGTCGTCCCGTTTCTGATCCTCCAGGCGATTGGAGTTGTAATCTGCACGATCTTCCCGGAGATCGTCGTCTGGCTGCCCCATGCGATGTTCGGAAAATAACCGGCGGGAGGGTCCATTTCGAATTGCAACATGAAAAAGGAGAGAAGAGAATATGATTCCGAAGATACAAAACGTTCTGTACGCGACCGACCTGAGCAAGAACTCAGCCTACGCCTTCCGCTACGCAGTCAACACGGCGCGGAAGCACGACGCAAAAATCCACCTCCTCCACGTCATCGAGTCCCTTTCACCGCAGACGGAAGCGCTCCTGCTCATGCACATCGATCAGGAGAAAATCGACCAGAGAAGGAAGGAATCGCAGGAGAATATCCGTCTGCGGATCAAAGAGCGTCTGAAACAGTTCGCCGAACGGGAACTCAGCGACGACCCGGAGACGCTCAAGAGGGTCATCGGGATCCATGTCGTCTTCGGGGACCCTGCCGCGGAGATCCTGGACAAGACCGATGAACTGGGTTGCGACACCGTGATCATGGGGACGAACGGCAAGGGGGCGATCAGCCATACCTTCCTCGGCAGCGTCTCCGAGAAGGTGCTCCGCCGGATCCGCAAGCCGGTCTATATCATCCCGCTGCCGAAGGGGGAAACCGACATCACCCTGGGGGAGATTTAACCGATCAGCAGGCTGTTCAAAAACGTCTGGATGCAAGGCCCCCGAAATCCTGAGCCGTGAGGCGTACTTTCTAGTACGTTGAACGGCGAAGGATGAGGGAAATGCAGTAGACGGGCGTTTTTCAACAGCCTGTCAGGGATACCGTTTGTATCTCCAGGAGGCAAGGCATGAAGGCGGTCAAAGCGGGAAGAAAACTGGTCCATCCCGTCCTGTCGCAACTGCCGTCTCAGCGTGTGAAGAAAGGCAAGCTGGTCTCGGCGGAAGAGGCCGTCCGCATCATCCGTGACGGCGACACGGTGGCAACGGGCGGCTTCATCGGTGCAGGTTTCGCCGAGGAGATCGCCGTCCGACTGGAGGCTTACTACATCAGAACGGGCAGCCCTAAGAACTTGACCCTGCTCTACGCGGCCGGTCAGGGCGACGGCAAGGACAAGGGGCTGAACCATTTCGGTCACGAAGGTCTGGTGAGGCGGGTCATAGGCGGGCACATCGGTCTGGCTCCCAAACTCCAGAAGCTCATCCGGGAAAACAAGATCTTCGGCTACAACTTCCCCCAGGGCGTGGTCTCTCACTTCTTTCGGGATATCGCCGCCCACCGGCCGGGAACGATCACCACCGTGGGGATGGGAACCTTCGTGGATCCCCGGGTGGAGGGGGGGAAGATCAACGACCTGACGAAGAACAAGGGGGATGATCTCATCGAGGTCATCCAGATCAAGGGACAGGAATACCTATTCTACAAGGCCTTTCCCATCCATGTGGCCATCATTCGCGGTACGACGGCGGACGCGGACGGCAACATCACCATGGAGAGAGAGGCCCTGACGCTGGACGCCCTTTCCATGGCCATGGCAGCCAAGAATTCCAACGGTTTCGTCATCGCCCAGGTGGAGAGGATCGCGGAGCGGGGAACCCTCCGGGCAAGAGACGTCAAGGTCCCAGGAATCCTGGTCGATTGCGTGGTCGTCGCCAGCGCCGAGAATCATTGGCAGACCTTTGCCGAACCCTACAACCCCGCGCTGAGTTGCGAGATCAAGATCCCCATCCTGTCCATTCCGCCGCTGCCCATGGACGAACGCAAAATCATCGCGCGCCGGGCGGCCTTCGAACTGAAGGCCAACAGCATCGTCAACCTCGGCATCGGCATGCCCGAAGGGGTGGCCCGGGTGGCCAACGAGGAAAGAATTATCGAATACCTGACCCTGACGGCGGAGCCCGGTGTGATCGGCGGGCTCCCCAACGGCGGCCTCAACTTCGGTACGGGGATCAACATGGACTGCCTGATCGATCAGCCCTACCAGTTTGACTTCTATGACGGCGGCGGTCTGGATGTCGCCTGCCTGGGGGCTGCGGAAGTGGATCAGGAAGGGAATATCAACGTCAGCAAATACGGTCCCCGCCTGGTCGGACCCGGCGGCTTCATCAACATCAGCCAGAATTCAAAGCGGATCATCTTTGTAGGAACCTTTACGGCGGGCGGATTGAAAATTTCCGTCGAGGGCGGCAAACTCCAGATTATCCAGGAAGGCCGCGAAAAAAAGTTCGTCCGACAGGTTCAGCAGAAAACCTTCAGCGGACGGTATGCCGCCTCGCTGAAACGGCCGGTGATGTATATCACGGAACGGTGTGTCTTCACCCTCTGCGAGAAAGGCCTGAAACTGGTGGAGATCGCCCCCGGCATCGATCTGCAACGGGACATCCTGGAACAGATGGATTTCAAGCCGATCATCGCGAAGAAACCCAAACGGATGGATGAAAGAATCTTCCTGCCCGGGACGATGGGACTCAAGGAAGATCTGCTGAGCCTGCCGCTGGAAGACCGTCTGGTGTATCATCCCGAGGAAAATTTTTTCTTCGTGAACTTTGAAAATTACTATATCCGCTCCCGCAATGATATCCGGCTTATCCGGAAAAAGGTGGAGCAGATCCTGGCGCCCTTGGGCAAGAAGGTCAATACCATAGTCAATTACGACAACTTCAATATTTTGCCTGAACTGGTGGATGAGTACACCGATATGGTCAAGGATGTCATGAAGTACTACCGGGGGGTGACCCGTTACACCACCAGCGCCTTCCTGAGGATGAAACTGGGCGATGAACTGAAGAAGCGCCGTCTGGCTCCGTACATCTATGACAGCCAGGAAAAAGCCGGGAAAGCGTTGAAGGAGCAGTAGGCGTACTCTTCGAATTCCATGGCGGCGCCGGGAGGCTTGAAGAGGCCTCCCGGCGCCGTTCCATTTTTCCCCGTCCGCTGTTCACCTACCCAAATTCATGGGACATTATTTGAGATGGCGGAGCGGCATCTTAAAGGCGCGATCCCGGAAAATATCGCTTGAACTTGGGGGGGAAAGGGGATATAGAGCGCCAGGCATTCAAAATATAAGGAGAGCAGCCGGCATGGCGACGGCATTGAAGGATGCATTGCAGACGATACAAACCCACAGAGATTTGAGCCCCCATTACGCGGAGCTTCTCGATATCCTGGAGGAGATCCTGATCCTGCGCGAGGAATACCGGCGCCGGATGCAGAGGGAGATCTTCCCCGTCAATGAAAAAATGATAGCAGCCAAGATGGTGGGAGGATTTCCCCTCGTCGATTTTTCTTCGGTCATCGGCGACCTTGCGGAACCCCAGGCGTATTTTCTGGCCCTTCTGGAGATCGCCGAGAAGCGGGCGCCGGGGGAAACCGGTGAAATGGCGAGGAAGATCCTCGAGGGCGAGATCCGCTTCAACGACCTGATCTACGAATCCTTCAATCCCCTGCCGTTGGAAGAAGAAGAGACGGCGGACGACGAGGAAGAGGCCTCCTTCGACCTCGTGGAGCTGTTCATCGAAGAGAGCCTGAGGCCGGCCCTGGAGAAGGTCGCGGCACGTTACGGAGACGCCGTCCGAAAGGCGGACTGGGCGGAGGGCTACTGTCCCGTCTGCGGCCGGGAACCCAAGATCGGCGAGATCCGGAACGAGGAGGGAAGCCGCTACCTTTTCTGCAACCAGTGCGGCTTCGAATGGAACTACCTACGGATCAAATGCCCCTTCTGCGGCAACGAGGAACAGCAGAGCCTCGCCTATTTCACGATCGAAGGGGACGAGCGGTACCGCGTCGACGTCTGCAACGAGTGCAAGCGGTACATCAAGATCGTCGACTTCCGGGAGGTGAAGCAGAAGGCGGACCTGGACGTGGAGGACATCGCCACGCTCCATCTGGATATGCTCGCCAACGACGAGGGCTACGACTGACGGTTTCAGAAAAAGTCCCCCTGCTTTCGCAGGGGCAGGCGCCTGCTGCGTTGCGCTGCATTCTTCCCCGCGACAAGCTCGGGGCAAGCTTGCGGCGTACAAGAAAGTACGCCTCACTCCTCAGAATTTGCGCGCTTTGCCTCTGGGGCTTTTTGCGAAGCCGTTCCAGATTTGTGAACTTACCGACTTTTTACGAGCGAATCACGACTGATCCGCCCCGGCTTCGGAAACACCTATGGACGACAGGCACATGGCGGAAATCATCCGCCTTCTGGAGCAGGAACTGGTGAAGCGGGAGCTTCCCATTGTTACAAAGCTGGCCGAGGAACACCGTGATCCTTTTGAGATCCTCATCTCCACGCTGCTCAGCCTCCGGACCAAAGACGAGGTGACGGCGGCGGCCACGGAGAGGCTCTTTTCCCTGGCCTCCACGCCGGCGGAGATGCTCCGGCTTTCGGAAGCGGAGATTCAGAGGGCTATCTATCCCGTCGGCTTCTACCGGAACAAGGCAGAAACGATCCGGCATGTTTGCCGGGAACTCATCGAACGCTTTCAGTCCCGCGTACCGGACAGCATCGAGGAATTGCTGACGCTCAAAGGGGTGGGGCGAAAAACGGCCAACCTGGTCGTTTCCCTCGGTTTCAGCGGGGCCGGCCTCTGCGTGGACACCCATGTGCACCGGATCTCCAACCGTATGGGCTACGTCCGGACAAAAAACCCCGAAGAGACGGAATTCGCCCTCCGGGCAAAACTCCCCCCGGAACACTGGTCCCGCTACAACACGCTCCTCGTCGCCTTCGGGCGGAACACCTGCCGCCCCGTTTCGCCTCTCTGCAGCCATTGTCCGATGGAAGCTTACTGCGACCGCGTCGGCGTGATGAAGAGCCGCTGAAGGATCGGTTTCCGATTCGGCCACATCGATATTCCCGGGAAGATCATCCCTGACGCCCTCGATAAAAAGTCTGAAAGTCGCGAAAATGGGACGGCTTCGTTAAAAGGCTGCAGGCAAGGCGCGCGAATCCTGAGGAATGAGGCGTACTGTGGCGTACGCCGCAATGACGAAGGATGAAACGCAACGCAGCATCCGGACTTTTTACGAAGCCGTCATCCTTTGCGTTGACACATTTGGAGATGGTGATACAATCGGTCCAAAATAAATCAAGCCCCGCGCTTGAACAGGGGGGCAACAAGAAGGGAGAAAGACGAATGGCAATCAAAGTAGGGGTCAACGGTTTCGGAAGAATCGGGAGAAACATCATCAGGGCCGCAAAAGGAGACCCGTCCATCGAATGGATCGCGGTCAATGATATCGCGGATGCGAAAACGCTCGCCCACCTTTTCAAATATGATTCCGTGCACGGAATCTACAAAGGTGATGTCCAGGCAAAAGATCATTCCATCCTTATCGATGGCAAAGAGGTAAAGGTGTTTGCCGAGAAGGACCCGGCCCGGCTGATGTGGAAGGAGATGGGGGTCGATATCGTCATCGAATCGACGGGTCTCTTCACCTCCCGGGAAAAGGCGCAGGTGCACATGACCTCCGGCGGCGCCAAAAAGGTGCTGATTTCCGCGCCCGCCAAAGACGAGGACATCACGATCGTCATGGGGGTCAATGACTACCGGTACGATCCGCAAAAACACAACATCATCTCCAACGCCTCCTGCACCACCAATTGTCTGGCGCCGTTTACCAAGATCCTGCATGAGAACTTCCAGGTCAAAAGAGGCCTGATGACCACCATCCATTCCTATACGAATGACCAGAGAATACTGGACCTTTCGCATCAAGACCTTCGCAGGGCCAGGGCTGCCGCGATGTCCATGATTCCGACGACCACCGGGGCCGCAAAAGCCGTCGGGCTTGTGCTTCCGGAACTCAAGGGGAAGCTCAACGGATTCTCCATGAGGGTTCCGACACCGGATGTCTCGGTCGTGGACCTCGTTGCCGAAATCGAGAAAAATACGACTGTCGAAGAGATCAACGCCGCCCTGAAAGCGGCGGCCGAGGGTAAAATGAAGGGGATCCTCGCTTATTCCGATGAACCGCTGGTCTCGATCGATTATCTGGGCAACCCGCATTCCTCCATCGTGGACGGAAGATCGACCATGGTCATCGAGGGCAATCTGATCAAGGTCCTTTCCTGGTACGATAACGAGTGGGGCTTCTCCTGCCGGATGATCGATCTCGTGAAACTCGTGGCGAAAAGCCTCTGATAAAGGGGAAACGGCAGGAACGGTTTCGGGAAGAAAAATCGTTCCCGCCGTGTCGTATCGATTGGGGGGCAAGAAGATGAAAAAATGCATTTCGGATCTGAAAGACGGGGAACTGAAGGGGAAGAGGGTTCTGGTCCGGGTCGATTTTAACGTCCCCATGGACAAGCAGCAGAACATCACGGACGACATGCGGATCCGGGCGGCCCTGCCCACCATCCGCTACCTGATCGACAGGGGTGCAAAGATCATCCTCGTCTCGCATCTGGGAAGACCCGACGGGGCGACGGAAGGGCTGCGGATGAACCCGATCGCCAAACGGCTGGAGGAACTGCTCGGCAGGAAAGTCATCAAGCTCAATGATTGCATCGGGGAAGAGGTCGAGACCGCTATCTCAAAAATGGTGAGCGGGGAGGTTGTGATGCTCGAAAACGTCCGCTTCCATCCGGAGGAAGAGGAGAACGATGCCGCTTTCTCGAAACGGCTCGCGGCCCTCGCGGATGTGTATGTCAACGATGCCTTCGGAACGGCGCACCGGGCTCATGCGTCGACCGAGGGGGTCGCCCGTATTCTGCCGGGCGTCTGCGGTTTTCTGATCCGAAAAGAACTCGAAATCATGGGCAAGTCCCTCGACAATCCGCAAAGGCCGTTCGTCGCGATCATCGGCGGTGCAAAGGTGTCGTCGAAGATCATGGTGATCCGGAATCTCGCACGGAAGGTGGATACGCTTATCATCGGCGGCGGGATGATCTTCACCTTCCTGAAGGCGCAGGGTCTTGAGGTCGGAAAATCGCTTGTGGAAGAAAAGTTCATCGAGCAGGCCAAGGGGATATGGGCGGAGCTCAAGGCGATGACCCGTCTGAAGCTCATCATCCCGGTCGATGTCGTGATCACGACCGAACTTGCCGCCGGCGTGCCGTCGAAGGTCGTCCCGATCGATCGGATCCCGGCGGACATGATGGGCGTCGATATCGGCCCCGAGACCGTTGAACTATTCAAAGAGGCGATCCTGTCCGCAGGCACGATCATCTGGAACGGGCCGGTAGGCGTCTTTGAAATCGAAGCGTTCGCCCGGGGAACGAACGAGATCGCCAGAGCGCTCGCCTCGTCAAAGGCCGTGACCATCATCGGCGGAGGGGACAGCGCATCCGCCGTCGAAAAAGCGGGCGTCGCCGATCAGATCACCCACATCTCCACCGGCGGCGGGGCGTCGCTCGAGTACCTCGAAGGGAAGGAACTGCCAGGGATCGCAATATTGCAGGACCAGTAACCCTTACCCCTTGAATCATGACCGGATTCAAAACCCACACCCCCGTACAGAAGAGGGCAAGTCTATGGTTTGCGAAGAGGCACGTTCGCAATGGTTTCTCAAAGCAGAAAGGAGGTATGCGTATGGGGAAAGTCGAGGTTTTTGAAAACAGGCGACCGGTTCTCGGCATCAACAGCCTCGGGAGGATAGGCAAGCTTACCCTGTGGCACCATGTCGGAAGAAAATATTTTCAGGAGATCTTCGTCAATGTGGGAAGAGGCGTCGGGAAAGGACTTCCCGCCATCGCGCAACTGATCGAAAAGGATGCGACCTACGGAACCATCCACCGGTTCCTGTACGGCATCAAGGCGGAAAGGATGATCCGGATTGTCGATGAAAAAAAAGGCACGCTCCTCATCGACGGCATCCCCGTGACCATCCTGAGGGAGGCGCGAAACCCGGCCGAGATCGGCTGGCGGAACCACGGCGTGGATGTGGTGGTGGAATGCACGGGCAAATTTCAGGACCCCACCCTGACGGCGGACGAAAAAAGCGGCTCCCTGAAGGGGCATCTCGCCGGCGGGGCAAAGGTGGTGATCAATTCTTCGGCATTCAAGATCAAAAACAAGTCCTTGTCCGTACCCGACTCCGCCGTGACGCTCATCTACGGGATCAACCACACCGCCTTTGACTATAAGAAACACCAAATTATTTCCGCGGCTTCCTGCACCACAACCGGTCTGGCGCACATGCTCAAACCGCTTCTCGAAAATGAAGCGACCCGCAAGATCCTCACCGCGTCCATGTCGACGATTCACGCGGTCACAAACTCGCAGAGCATCCTCGATAAGACACCGAAGGCCGGCGAAAAGGATCTGCGCAAAAACAGAAGCACGCTCAACAACATCATCCTGACTTCCACCAATGCCGCCGAGGCCTTGAACCAGGTGATTCCGGAAGTGAAAAATATCGGTTTTATGGCGGATTCGATCCGGGTGCCGACGAACACGGAATCTTTGATCATCCTGAATGCGACCTTTCAAACCTGCGCAAACCAAGACGGTAAAATTGCCCCCCTGACCACCGGCATGCTCAATGACATCTATAAGGAGGCCTCCGGGAACGATCCCGAGCATCTGGTGGTCTATTCGGAGGAGCAGAACGTATCGACCGATCTGATCGGAATGGATGCGGCCATCGTGATTGAAGGACAATTCAACCATATCCGAACGGCATTCATTGATGTCGATCTCGCCCATGTCCCCGATCTGCCGGACGCCTTTCTCAGAACATCATCACAATCGACCCTGCGGATCCCCGTTGTCCACGCCAAGATATTCGGCTGGTATGACAATGAATACGGCAGCTACACGAACAGGCTCGGCGATCTGACCGTATACGTCCATAAAAACCTGTTTCGTTGAAAAATGGGGGATGAAGGGGGGCTAAAAGATGATTTTATAAGATTCATCGGCGCCGATTTCGTGCTTTCCCGCATAGACGGCCCCGCTCCAGCCGTCGATACTGATGAAATCTCCGCCCTGTATGGTTTTTCCGTCGACCTTGCTATACCCTTCCGACTCATAGACGTGAAGCTTGTTGAACCCCACCACGCCGACTTTATTCAGTTGAGGAATCGTGACCGCCGCATGGGACGTGCCGCCGCCTCTCGCGGTCAGAATGCCGTCGGCCTTCAGAAGAATACCGACATCGTCGGGAACCGTATCGGGACGGATCAGGATCAGGGCGGTTTCAGGCTCCTTCTCCCTGAAATGTTCGATCTCTTCTTCAGAATAAACCACCCTTCCGGTCAAGGCGCCACCGCTGACCCCGATGCCCATGCCGAGGAAAGATCGTTCCAGATCGCCGTCGCCGACAAAGGTTCTCACCTTTGCGGTTTCCCGCTGAACCATGTCTCGCGTCTGGAGGATGTAGAGCCCTTTTTTCGTGGCGTTCTCAAAGGTGAATTCGATCTCCTGCTGGTTGAATCCTTTTTCATAGACCAGAAATTCTGCGATCCGGATCAGTTCGTTGTAGATTTCCGGAAATTTCGTTTCCAGGGAGATCAGGGAATCCCTTTTCTCCGAGAGTCTCTGTTTTTCCGAAATGGGGAATGTTTCCACAAGACCGGAGACGATATCTTCTCCCTGAACGCGGAAGATGAAATCACCGTTGATGGCCACATCCTGCGAGGAACTCTTGGGATCCCGCGTAAAGATCACCCCTGACCCTGAATTTTCGTGCAAATTTCCGAATACCATGGCCTGGACAATGACAGCCGTGCCCCATTCGTCGGAAAGATGCATCTGATGGCGGTAGATCCGCGCCTGTTCGGAATGCCAGGAGGCGAAAACGTCAAGGATGGCGTGCTGCAATTGCTGATAGGCGTTATCCAGAATTCGGATGCCCCTTTTTACCACGGCCTCTTTATAGGAAAGGGCGAGCAGTTGCATCTGTTCCGGGGTGAACTGAAATTTCTTCGCAACCGCATAGCGGTTTTTGTAACGGATCATGATTTCGTCGAAAATATTTCTTTCCAGCCCCTGGAACATCCCCCAGGTCTGCAGGAATCTCCGGTATGAATCCCATGCCGCCCACCGATGATCTTCATTGCGGGCGAACCCCTCCGCGATGGTTTCATTGATCCCCACATTGAGAAAGGAACGCATCATCCCGGGAAGTGAAATCGTTGCGCCGCTTCTCACGGAAAGCAGCAGGGGGTTCTGGGGATTGCCGAATGTCTTCCCGGTAATCCGTTCAAGCGCCTTGATCTCATTGTAAACCCTCCGCTTCAAATCGTTGTAAATATATTTATATCCCACAACGCCTTCATAACCCCGGAACACCTCCGTGGTGATGACAAATCCCGGCGGCACGGGGAGGTTGAAGGAGATCAGTTCCTTTAACAAATAAGCCTTGTTGCCGATGAGGATCTGATTGTCGGCATCCTTGTTTTTTTTATAAAGGGTCGAGATGGCCAATTCCGGGATATAGGCCATGACCAGATTGAGGATCTCTTTATTGTCCTTGAATTTTTCAAGCTCGGCGCTCAGCGTCCGGATGACGGCGCTCACGAAATTATCCAGGACCTGCAGGCCGAAGGCGGAGGCGATGATGGAACGGACAAAGTTTTCCGAGTATTGATAAAAGACCTTCTGGTCCTTCGGCGTTATGGTTTTTTTGTCCCTGGTTTCGTCGCCATCGATCAGTTGGCCGATAATGACAGGCAGGTTGGAGCGATGGGCATCGATATAGTAATCGCGGGTGATATCCTGAATGCCTTTGGCGATGAACTGAAAGATATCGATATACTGATCGATGGAAAACTGCCTGATCTGCAGGGCGCTCGTAATGTATCTCAGCTTGGCGACAAGTCCTTCCGTGGCCAGACCTTCCAGTTCGAGCGCCTTGATGTAGAGCCAGAGATATTCGTGGATTCTCAAAAGGGTGCTTTTGGTGATGAACTTGAGGTTCAGGGATTCCACCAGTCTTTCAAAAAGCATCGTGGCAAAGCTTTCAAGGCGAAACGTGAGCCCCATGGCTTCAAATTTTTCTTCGCGATAGGTTCCGTACATGGACGGGATTCCAGCGGCAATATGCCGTTTATAATAGATATTTTCAAAATAGTCCGTTTTTTGGGATGAAAGGACCTTCTCCTTCAGAACGGCGAGCATCGCCAGAACGAGGGTCAGGCTTTTGTAATAATCCTTTTTCTGCAGGGAGCGTTTGAGAGAACGAATTTTCCGCAGATCCAGCAGACAGGACATTTCAAGGTCTTTGAGGATATCCACGTACTGATGGAAATACTTGTTATAAAGGAGCTGATAGAACCGGATCATCAGTTCGGCGCGTTCTTTTTCTCTCTCGCTGACGACGGCGACACCGTTGATCTCTTTTGATATTTTCTCGCGGTCCCATTCAAGCAATTTCGCAACGTCGCCATGGATCTTCTGAAACAGGTCGCCGAATATGACATGAAGGTCGTCGAAATATTCGCCCGCAGCCTGAACCTCTCTGTAAACCTCCTCGGGCAGGTGGTTCTTCAGAAATGGCTTGTCGCCCGAGTTCCAGTAACGAAAAATGTCTTCGATAAAGGGGACCAGGCGGCTGTTGCTTTCAACGTGAGACTGCTTCCTCAGAAAATAGATGAGCCTGTCGTTTCTGGCGGAAAGTTCATCCACCGCCGTGGAGATCGTCCGGAGCTCCCCTTCTGCGCCGATCTCGGTGAAATAGATCGGGAAGATTCTGAGAAGCTGCTTCAGCAGGTTGTACGCGGGCAGGATATCGGCATTCAGGAGCCGGGAGATATCCTTCTGGAGAAGATCCGTATCCCGAACGAAAACCCCTCTTAATTTCAAATTGATAATCAGGGCCGAGAGAAGTTTCTTGGTCCATCTCGGCTTCCGGGAAATAATCTCCAGCCAGGAGCGGATGTTTTGAATATGGGCCGGGTTCACCTGGATCTGCCATTCGGTGGTCGAGCCCTTGACGTCGGGATGCTGAAAACCGAAGGCCACGAGCTCCTCGATGAAGGTGTCCACAAGAGGGTGGCGATTCAATTCAAAGATTTCTTTGGCCAGTGTGGTGACGCAATCGAGGATCGAACTCCGGTATTGATTCTGTGAGACCGGTTTTTTCAATAAACGGAATATCTTTTGCACAAGATCATGGATATTCCGATCGCTTTCTTCTTTCAACGCCCTTCCCAGGCAGCGATTGATCTCGATCAGGCCCGCGTTGTGGATATCCGACAGCCCGGCGACACTCATCAAATTGAAAAGAAAATGGAGCTTTACGAGATAACGGCGTCCCTCAAAGGCGCTTGATTTTTCAAGGGCATCGGCAATCACAAGATAACCGTTTGCGATCTGCGCATGGTCGGGCATGTCCAGGTACGGTGCAAGCTTATCCGCAGCGGTCTCCGCATGTTGATCAGGGTCTTTTAACCGGGAGAGCAGCCTGCGGATATGTTCGTGGGAAAGAGGTGAGATCAGATCACGATAGGCGTCGTGATCTTCCTTGGTCTCGCCATCCTGGGAAAACCATTGTGAAGGATCGGGTTGCGTAAGCCAGTACCGATACGTCGCTTTGAAGGCAGAAAAGAGGAGTCGGTTGACCTCATTCAGATCTATTCCGACATGATTCTCCATCATCAGTCTGGCGATGGCCTTCATATAACTCGATGATTTCTTCAACAAATGACTCTGCGTCCGCGACAGATCGGCGAGAGACCGAAAGACGGGTGGAAACAGGGCCGTGTTTCTCTCCAGAAGGTTGCCGCTGCTGGAAAGAACGGTATGGAGATATTCGAAGCAATAACGGACGGCGTTGTCTTTAACCTCTTCGTTGCCGGCCGAAGAGATGACGGTAAGATAAATATCTGCAAAGGATTTCAGTGCGGATAAACCATCTTCGTGGGTGTTGAAATCATAAAAATCGCCTATGGAAAGGCCTTTGAGCTGTACCAGCAGGTACTCCCAGTTCACAAAGGGGTGATGAAGCTCAACGAGCAATTCTTCCGTTCGCTTCGACACCCCGTAATGGTTCTTGACGACACTTAGGAGTATCCTGTATTTTTCAGGGATATCCACGACCGCTTTGGTTCTTTCAAGATTGATTTCCAGGGCCGTCAGGTGCCGGGTCTTTTCGCTTGTAGCCATACCGACAGACTAACGTGAATGGGCAAATATTGCAATTCATAACTTTTCCGAAATGAATGGCCGTCGCCGATTTTTTGGAACCTCTTCAAAGGAATTCGAGATGAACAAAAGGGATAAGATACTGGTTTTCGTGGCCGTATCCTGCGCCTCCTTCCTGGCGACCTATACGGGATCGTCCATCAATGTGGCCCTGCCGACGATCGGCCGGGAGCTGGGCATGAACCATGCCCGGCTCCAGTATGTCGTCTCGGCCTATCTGATAATGAACGCCGTTCTCCTGATCCCCTTCGGACGGCTTGCCGACATTTACGGCCGAAGGCCTCTGTTCAAAATCGGCATGGCCACCTTCCTCGCTGCCCACCTGGTCTGCGCCTTCGCCACGAACGGCTGGGTCCTCATCGCCGGACGGGGCGCGGGAGGCATCGCCGCCGCCATGTTCTTCAGCAACACGATCGCCCGGATGCATTTTTGAACAGTTTTCACACCCTCTTCACGATCTTTTTCATTCTGTCGCTGATCGGCATGGTCTGTTCCGCGGCAAGGGAAAAGATCGGGACGGAAGAAAAGGGTCTCTGAATCCCTCCGCCAGTCCCGGATAATACAACCATCCGGAATCAAACGTCCGGATCGATCCCGACAAGGTCGTCCTTGTCTCCGACTTTGCGAAGGAGTTGTTCGCCTGCGTCTAAAAGCGTTGCGGCGAGGCCTGAAGGCGACGGGCATCCCGGATCACGTCAGGCGGCATCCGGGAATAAAAAAACATTGACGAATATCGGCTGGCTGGCTATGATCCACCGTCATCGATGGTGGAATGTCGTCGCGGACTGTCGAAGGACGGTCCCTGTGGAAAGGGAATGAAGGGGATCATCGGCATCGCCGCGAAGGGGCCGTATCCTTTGACTTCAGGGGCAGCCCCTGTTCGGAGATTTTGGAGGCCCCCCGGCGGGGGTGATCCGCGGCAAGTTCGTTTGGGTCTTTGCCCGATACGGAAACAAGAGCGGTGATGCGTGCTGGATGGAGGTTCCGCCCCGCACGACAGCCGCCGTTCATTTGGAGGATAGAAAAATGGTCCGCCCGGTCATCGCAGGAAACTGGAAGATGAACAAGACGGTCGCCGAGGCGATCGATTTTGCCTCGCGCCTCCGGAACGCCCTCGCCGCCCCGCCGGAACCGGAGGTGATCATCGCCCCGCCCTTCACGGCGCTACACACCGTGGCGGAGCTCCTCCGGGGGTCGCCCGTCTGTCTGGCCGCCCAGAACCTCCATGAATCGGAGAAAGGGGCCTTCACCGGGGAGATCTCCGGAGAAATGATCCGCGAAGCCGGCTGCGCGTATGTGATCATCGGCCACTCGGAGCGGCGCACGCTCTTCGGCGAGGGAGATGAGCGCATCCACCGGAAGCTCCGGACCGCCCTTTCAGCGGGCCTGAAGCCGATCCTCTGCATCGGGGAAACCCTGCAGGAACGGGAAGAGGGCCGGATGCAAAACGTTGTCGAACGGCAGTTAAAAGAGGGATTGAATAATTTAACCGCCGGTGATATAAGCCGCGTCCTGGTCGCCTATGAGCCGGTCTGGGCGATCGGCACCGGCAGGACGGCCACCCCGGCGCAGGCGGAAGAGGTGCATCGGCTCATCCGGGAATGGATCGCCGGCCGGTATGGAAGTGAACAGGCGGCGGAGATCTCCATTCTATACGGGGGAAGCGTCACACCGAAGAATATCGTCGATCTGATGCGCCAGCCGGACATCAACGGGGCGCTGGTCGGAGGAGCCAGCCTGGACGTCGCTTCTTTCGTCCAGCTTGTCGGATATCAAACCATTTAAGAGGTATGAAAAAGTGCAGATTCTGATAACCATTGTGCATGTGATCGCATGTATCGTTCTGATCCTCGTCGTGCTCCTGCAGGCGGGGAAGGGCGCGAGCATGGGCGCGGTCTTCGGAGGGTCCAGCCAGACCGTCTTCGGAAGCAGCGGTCCGGGAACCTTTCTGGGAAAGATGACGACCGCGGTCGCCATCGTCTTCATGCTGACCTCGCTCAGCCTTTCTTATTCGGTTTCCCGCAAGGGAAACTCGCTGATGGAAGGCGCCGCCAAACCGGTCGCGCAGAAAACGGTTCCGGCGCCGAAACCTGCCGCGCCGCCTGCCCCGGCTGCCGCCCCGGCGCCTCAGGCCCCGGCCGCTCCGCAAACGGCGAAATAGGCTGTATGCACGCAAAGGTCCGGCGCTCTTTTGATATTGACAAAGCAATTTGAAACGGGTAAGTTCCCGGCAACGTCGGCAGGGTATCGCGAAGCGGCGATGCCGGGTCAGACGGGAATGCCGAAGTGGTGGAATCTGGT
>PLLC01000105.1 GCA_003141195.1 Syntrophaceae bacterium | reverse complement strand
TACACAAAAAACTTGACACTACCTCTATCCCGAAAAATACGTTTTCTTTCTCCATGAAGAATGCATATCACATCCTCCACAACTATTCAAGATAATATGTCGGAGTAGAAATAGTTGTTACTCTGTAATTGGACATCTGAACCTTTTATAGAACATCCCGCAGAATAACCCGTCTGCGGACAGGAATAAATGAAGAGCGGGGGCTCAGAGGGATGCCATCCCCCTGAGCATGACTCCCGCCACCCTTTCCGATCATCGACGTAAGGTTGCTAACATGTGCTACTTTCCGGCATTTGCTCCTTTATCTGGCGTCTGCCGGACCAAAATAGGGCTTGCTCCCTACAGGATACTTTTTCCTGGTCTTTTCAACTTCCGCCAAAAGCTCAGTCACTTTATCCGCACCCCATTTCTTCTTGGCCCATTCATAGACCGGTTCCTGGGCTTTACGGAAGGGCGCCAAGTCTTTCACGTCGTTGACCTTCATCCCTGCTTTTTCCATCTCTTTTTGTTGACCATCCTCATTGGCACCTACCAATTTCCGGAACATGGGGGCCGCTTCCTCAGCAGCCTTCTGAATGGCATTCTGCTGGTTCGCATCGAGCCTTTGCCAGGTCATCTCCGAGATGATGATGGGAAGGGTGCTGTACTGATGCTTGGTCAGGGACATGTATTTCTGGACCTCATAGAATTTCGATGCATAGATGTTCATGAAGGGATTTTCCTGTCCATCCACCACCTTTTGCTGCATGGCCTGATAGAGTTCGGCATAAGACATGGGGACGGCACTCGCTCCGAGCGCCTGAAGAATGTTGATCGACATCTCTGACTGTACAACGCGGATCTTGAGACCCTTCATATCCTGCGGGGTATAAACCGGCCTGACGTTGTTGGTTAAATGACGAAATCCATTGTCCCAGGTCACCAGGTAATGAATGCCCTTCGCTTTCAGCGGCTCATAAAACTTAGCTACATAAGGTGTGTCCATGAAGGCATAGGCCTGCGAGTAATTATCAAACAGATAAGGCAGCTCTATTAACTCCTGTATCCGCGTCTCATCAAAAACCGCAACCAATCCGGCAGTGGTAATATAGAAGTCCAACACCCCTGTTGCTACCTGCTGCTGGCAAGCTTGATGGCTACCCATAGCGCCCGCCGGAAAGATATCGATCTTGACTTCCCCTTTGCTCAGTTCATTCGCCCGTTTGACGAAGAAGAGGCAGACATCATGCCTTATGTTGGTTACCGCCTCTGAATGCGCCAGCCGCAGGGTTACCGCTTTAGCCTGCACTGTGCTGGGTGTAAATGCCAGAAAACTCATTACGAGACCTAATGCCAGACATCCGAGTGCTTTCTTTGCTTGCATCGCTGATCCTCCTTTTATTATTGATGTTTAGGGAAACCATTCGAACCAAACCCGGTCCACAACCTGACCCTCCAGCCGATGATATGCCGGATTCATGTATCCACGGATTCGGCAGACGAATACTATACGCCAATTTTGAATGTCAAGTTATTTTTTGCTGAATGTGAAACAAAGTTTCCCACCTGCTGTTTAAAAAATTGGAGCCAAAAGAACCGGTCCGTGACGGATTGAACCCCGATCATTCCTGCAAAACAACGAAGTCTTCTCCTCGTCTTCTCCTTGACAATCCGGACGCACATCGATTATGTTTCTGCCGAAGTCAGCGGAATCCGGTTTAGGGATCGCATACTTCAAGTCAGGCAGGGAAGGGTCGGTTTACGGGGATAAACTGAGAAAGGCTAAATCGGGTGCAAAAAAATGAACCAGAATCTGACAGCTTGCTGCGGTCTTTGCTGCGCGGACTGTATTCCATCCGACGAAGAGTTATTTCATTTGGTCGATGGATTGGATAAAAAACTCACGGAAATCCGGTTCGAGCTCTACGCCGAGTACAAAACCCCGCAAATCCCGGAGTTCAAGGAGTATCCCGCACTTCTCCCCGTTTTACGCAGGATCGGACAACTGCACTGCCCGACGTGTCGGCAAGGGGGAGGAAATCCGCAATGTGAGATCAGGCCGTGTGTACAAAACAAGGAGTTGCGTGGTTGCTGGGAGTGTGATCAACATTCCGGATGCGGCCTTCTGGATCGTCTCCGCAAAGTTCACGCGAACCTTGACTATCACCTGGACCTCATCTCGAAAATGGGGCCTGAAAAATGGTTGGAGAAGAGAAAAGGGCATTATCGATGGCAATGAAGATGGCCCTCGAACCGGCACGTGGAATTATGATGCGGATAAATGCTGCGAGGCTCTCTTCAAGCAATACAATCCGACAGACACATCCCTAAGCGTCTTTTCGCTCCGCGCGAAGCACTTCTATGCCGAGTTCATGGAACTGCCCGGTGTCCTGGAATCCATCGTTGACGATCCCGTGAAAAGTTTTAAAAGTCGAAAAAACGGGATGGCTTCGTAAGAAGGCCGCAGGCAAGACGTGCGAATCCTGAGGAATGAGGCGTTGGGGACATGTTCCGGAAGCCCAAAGGGATCGGAACGTGTCCCCGGAACGCGCCGCAATGACGAAGGATGAAGCTTGAACGCAGCATCCGGACTTTTTACGAAGCCGTCATCGTTGGTCATCAGGACGTCGAATTCGCCCGGACGGGCGAAGACGCAAAAACCGAAGGAATGATATTTTATGTGATCCGCCAGGATGATCCGCACCCTGACGCTGATTGTGGCCACGGCGGCCTCCCACTACTTCAATATGGCCGTATCGCAGGGGATGGCGAATGACGAGTCGACCCGCCTGATGGACGTGATCCGGTAAATGAAGGGCGACCCTGCGGAATGAGACAGACGGGGATACCCGCAGGCCGAATAACCACCCTTGGAGGCAAGGGGCGCGGGACGGGAATGGGCACAAGGCTCTCGACAGCCACAAGAACGCTGTCCTGGGATGGCGGAACAGGCGTGTAGCGATCCCTGCTCGATAGGACACGGTGGGGTGAGGAGGTTGAATCAGCATGTTCATCGATGGTGACAAGTGCATCGGCTGTGAAAGCTGCATAAACTGGTGTCCCATGGGGGCCATCAGGATGGGGGAAACGACGGCGGTGATTGACCCGGAGGAGTGTGTGGAATGCAATGTATGCCGGAGAGTCGAGATATGTCCCGTAGACGCCTTTGTTCAAAAACCCCTGGAATGGCCCCGTAGCGTGAGGGCCATCTACAGCGATCCGCTGAACATTCATAAGGAAACGGGATTGGCCGGGCGGGGAACGGAGGAAATCAAAACCAACGATGTGACCGGGAGGTTTCGGCGCGGCCAGGTCGGTGTGACCATCGAAGTCGGCAGGCCCGGCATTGGGGCGAGGCTCAAAGAACTGGAAAAGCTGAGTATGGTCCTGGCCCGATACGGGGTTGAATTTGAACCCAAGAACCCCCTGACCAACCTCATCAACACCCATACCGGCCAACTGCCGGCGGAGATCCGGGAGGAAAAGGTCCTGTCCGCCATCATCGAAATTACCGTGGAAGAGGCGAAACTCCTGGACGTCCTGGCCCTGATCCGAGAGACGGCGAAAGGGCTGGAAACCGTGATCAGCATGGATGTGGCCTGCCGGGCGGCGGAAGACGGAACCTGGCCTTGTGCAAAAATCCTCAAAGAGGCCGGCATATTCTATCGTCCCAATGCCAAAATTAATGTGGGTCTTGGAAAACCCTATATCGGTTAGGAGGTCGTCTTGTCATGACACATACGTTACACCGCCAGGGTACGACGGAATCGTTGGAAAAAGACTATGTGGTGTTCACGATGCCATCGAGCGGCCTTAATTCACAAGGGTCCAAACCAAAATTAGAGAAAGTCTTCGAGATTCTGAAGCGGTATAATCCCGTCAATATCGGCGACTCCAAGGGGGGCAGCCGGTTTTCGCTGGGGAGCGATGAAGCGGTCCGGGAGATCCTGGTGGAGAACGAACTGGTGCACGCCGTTTACCGTTCCCGTGAGCACGTGATCAAGGTCCTGCAGGATTTAAAAGACGAGGATCTGGGTTTGTCCGTTACGGTGAGCGGCCTGATGGAAAATATCCATGAGTGCTGTCATAAAGTCGGTCTTACCCCCCATACGATCGTCATGTCCTTAGGCGTCTGGGGAAGAACGGATCTGCTGGCCGAGGAAAAGATTCAAAAGGTGGCCACCATGTGCGGTCATGGCCTGGTATCGTATAATCTCGTCAGAGAGCTGGCGGCGCAGGTGAAAGACGGTCGATTGACCGCCCGAAAGGCGGGAGAAATGCTCGCCAAACCCTGCATCTGCGGGATATTCAATCCTGAACGGGCGGCGGAACTCATCGAAGAACTGGATTCCTGAACAGATCCTACGAAAGGGACCGTGCTTCACTTCTCCGTTTCGAGCAGGCCGTGGACGAACCAGCGCTGGAGAAAGATCACCACCAGCACCGGCGGGAGAAGCGCCATCATCGCGGCCGCCATGACGAGGTTCCACTCGGGAAGCTGCGTCCCTGTGGGAACGGTGGAGGCGATGCCGACGACCACGACGCGCATGTTGTCCGAATTGGTCGCCATCAGCGGCCAGAGGTACTGGTTCCATCCGTAGATGAACATGACCACAAACAGGGCGGCGATGTTGGCGCCCGAGTTGGGCAGGAGGATCGACCAGAGGAAGCGCAGCGGGCCGGCGCCGTCGATCTTGGCTGCATCGACGAGTTCGTCGGGAATGGTGATGTAGAACTGCCGGAAGAGGAAGGTGGCCGTGGCCGAGGCGATCAGCGGGATCGTGAGCCCCGCGTAGGTGTCGACCCAGCCCAGGGTGCTGACCACCTGGTAGGTGGAGATGATCCGGACGGGAACGGGCAGCATCAGCGTGATGAAGATCATCCAGAAGGCGACCTGCTTCCCCCGGAAATCGAAAAAGACGATGGCGAAGGCGGAGAGGATCGCGATGGAAATCTTTCCCAGGCCGACGACCACGGCCACAATGGTGCTGTTGATGAGGAGCCGGCCCATCTGGATGCGGTTCCAGACCTTGACGTAATTCTCCAACAGGTACCCCGAGGGGAGGAGGCTCTGGGGAACCTTGATCACCTCGTCCAGACTTTGGGTGCTGATCACGAACCCGTAGTAGAGGGGAAAGCCGATCAGCAGAATCGCGAGGATCAGCAACAGATGGATGATCCATTTCCGCCCGTTGATCGTACTTTTTCTGATCCCGGGCAAGAGCATTGCCATCAGTAGGTCACCTTCCTTTCCGTATACCGGAACTGCAGAACGGTGAGAACGATGACCAGCGCCATCAGGATCACGGACTGGGCGGCGGAGTAGCCCATCCGCAGATTGACGAAACCGTCCACGTAGGCCTTGTAGACCATTATGGTGGTCGTATCGCCGGGTCCTCCCTGGGTCACCGCATGGATAATGCCGAAGGTTTCGAAGAAGGAGAAGACCATGTTCATCAAAAACAGGAAAAAGGTCACCGGGGAGAGGAGGGGAAAGGTGATCCGACGGAAGAGCTCGAACCCGCCGGCCCCGTCCACCCGGGCGGCCTCGATCACCGATTCGGGAATCGTCTGCAATCCCGCCAGGAAAAAGGCGATATTGTAACCCAGATGCGCCCAGGCGGCCGCAAAGATCACCAGCAGCATCGCGACCCACCCCTTGAGGAGCCAGTTGAATTCATAGGTTGTCACCATGGACAGCAGGTAGGGGAGCATCCCGTAGCTCGGATGAAAGATGAACAGCCAGATGATGCCCGACACGGGAGGCGCGATTCCGTAGGTCCAGAGGATCGCGGTCCGGTAGAAGGGCAGGCCGCGGATCTTCTGGTTGGCGAGATTGGCCAGAAAGAGCGAGCCGACGAGACCCAGGGTGGTCACCCCCAGGGAAAAGACGAAGGAGTAAACCACGCTGCGGCCGTATTCCGGGGCGGTGAGCAGCTCGATGAAATTCCCCAGTCCCACGAAGATCTCCCGGTCGCCGAACGGGGCGACCTTGAAGAAGGAGAGGCGCAGGGAGTCGAAGGCGGGCCAGAAGAAAAAGACGACGACCACGACAAGCTGCGGGGCGAGGAGGAGATAGGGAAGCCAGCGGTTCCGGAAGATGCTTCTTTTCATGGGCCCATCTCTGTCTATTTATAAAGCGACGCAAACTCCTTGAGGATCTTGCCTCCCTGCTTGACGGCGTCATCGAGACCTTGCTTGGGCGTTTTCTGTCCGCCGACGACATTTTCCAGCTCGGCTTCGATGCTGTCGCGGACCGCCGCGAAGTTGCCCAGGCGGATTCCCTGGCTGTTGGCGGTGGTCTTGCCGCTCATGATCTGGTTGAAGGCGGTCCACATGTCGGGGTTCCTCTGGAAATGGTCCGTCGCCTGGAGGGCCTTCAACGCAGACTTGCTCACCGGGAGGTAACCCGTGGTGGCGTGCCACCAGGCCTGCTGTTCGGGTTTGCCCAGGAAATCGAGGAATTTTGCCACACCCTTGTACTCCTCGGTTTTACGGCCCTTCATTACCCAGAGGCTGGCGCCGCCGATGATGGAATTGCCCTGGGGATAGCCGGCCATGCGGGGCAGTTTACCCGTCCCCCATTCGAATTTGGCCGTCTTCGCGAGCGTTCCCACCAGCGCCGTCGAGGCGAGCCCGATGGCCGCCTCCCCGTTGATGATGGGCTGATCGCCCTTGCTCGTCCGGCCCGAGTAGGTGTAGATCCCCTCTTTCTGCCAGCGGGTGAGGAGGGTCAGCAGTTTCACGCCGAACGCGCCGTTGATCTTGAGCTGCGAAGCCATGCCCTTGAAGCCGTTGTTCTGATCGGCGAAGGGCTGGTCGTGCCAGGAGTGCGCATTCTCGATGAGCGTCCAGGAGGGCCAGGCCGTGGTGAAGCCGATCTTGGTGGCGCCGGAGGAAACGCAGGCCTTGGCGGCCTTTTCGATCTCTTCGTAGGTGTTGGGCGCCTTTGTCGGATCAAGGCCGGCCTTCTTGAAGATGGTCCGGTTGTAGTAGAGGATCGCCGTGGAGGAGTTGAAAGGCATCGAGTAGAGGTTCCCGTCCTTCGAATAGTAGGAGAGGACGACGCTGAGAAAATCCGCCCAGTCGATCCCGATTCCCTGATCCTTCATGAGCTGATAGACGGGATAGATCGCCCCGGAGGAGAGCATCGTCTGGGTCCCGACCTCAAAAACCTGGATTAAGTGGGGCTGTGTCTTGGCCCGGTAGGCGGCGATGGCGGCCGTCAGGGCCTCCGGATAGCTCCCCTTGTAGACGGCCTTGACCTCATAGTCGCCCTGACCGGCGTTGAATTTGGCGACGAGGTCGTTGACCCTCTCCCCCAAAAACCCTGTATGGGCATGCCACCACTGGATTTCCGTCTTCGCCGGGGCCGACGACGGAACAAGCAAAACGGAGAAGAAAAGGACCACCATGCCGCACAACCAAAGACACAATTTTCGGATCATTACGCCACCTCCTTATTGTTTGATCAGAAAACCCTGCTTGATGTTTCTCAGAAAGAGTTGAAAAACCGCTTTCCTGCCTTTCCATCATCTCCGGGCAATCAGCGACATGGGTTGCCCGCGATCTTCGTTGCGGATTATGCACCATCTTTCCGCGGAACAAAAGTATTATTTGCTTCTTAAGGGCACTGACCGGCGCCCCGCGAACCGGGGTTTTGGCAGGCTGTTGAAAAACGCACGTCTGCTGCGTTTCCCTCATCCTTCGCCGTGCAACGTACCAGCAAGTACGCCTCACGGCTCAGGATTTCGGGGGCCTTGCGTCCGGACGTTTTTGAACAGCCTGGATTAGCGACTTTTTCAACAGGCTGTTAGGCTTTCGTAAATTGTATTCGAAATCATCCAGGGTTGAATTTGCGTGCCGGATGTGATAGCGGAAAGCCCCGAAAGGAGATGCCATGAACCGAAGCTTCCTGCCCGCATTCAAGACGAAGGAGGAACTGGCCGCCATCCAACTGGCCGGCCTGAAATGGACCGTCCGCCACGCCTGGGAGGGGTCGCCCTTCTACCGCAAGAGGTTGTCGGAGGCCGGCGTCACACCGGATCGGATCCGAAGCCTTGACGATCTCAAGCGCCTCCCCTTCGTCACCGCCCAGGATCTCCAGGCGAACTACCCCTGGCCGCTCCTCTCCGTCCCGATGACGCAGATCGTCCGTCTCCACGCCTCTACGGGAACGACGGGAAAACGAAAGGTCCTCGTCTACACGGCCAAGGACATCGACGACTGGGCGGACATGTTCGCCCGCTGCTACGAAACGGCCGGACTTTCCCGCGAGGACCGGGTCCAGATCTGCGTCGGCTACGGCGTCTGGACGGCGGGCGTGGGATTTCAGCTCGGCTGCGAGCGTTTCGGGGCGCTCGCGATCCCGGCCGGCCCGGGGAACATCGACCTGCAGCTCCAGTTCCTCGTCGATTTCCGGACGACCGTCCTGTGCTGCACCGCTTCGATGGCGCTGCTGCTGGCCGAGGAGATCGACAAGCGCGGCATCCGTGAGCGGATCCGCGTGAAGAAGGTGATCTTCGGCGCCGAGCGGTCGAGCGACGCGATGCGCGCCAAGGTGAAGACCCTGACCGGGGCCGACCACGTCTTCGACATCCCCGGCCTCACGGAGGTCTACGGCCCGGGCACCGGTCTCGACTGTACCTTTCACACGGGAATCCATTACTGGGCGGACTACTACATCCTGGAACTCCTCAACCCGGACACGCTGGAACCGGTTTCCGAGGGCGAGGTGGGTGAGATGGTCTACACGACGCTCCGGAAGGAGGGCGCCCCGCTCATCCGCTACCGCTCCCGCGACCTCACAAGGGCGATCCCCGGAGAGTGCCTTTGCGGTTCGCCTCTTCCCCGCCACGACCGGATCGTCGGCCGCTCCGACGACATGTTCATAGTCCGCGGGGTCAACATCTACCCCAGCCACATCGACGAGATCCTCTCCCGAGAGAAGGGGATCGGGAGCGAATTCCAGATCCACCTCGACCACCAAGGGGACGGTAAGGATTACCTGGTCATCCGGGTCGAGCGGGAGGATGCGGGAAGGCCGGAGGCGGACGCCGCACTCGCCGCGAAGATTGAGCGCGCGGTCCGGAAGGAGACGCTCGTCAGCGGCAAGGTGGAGATCGTGGACTACCAGAGCCTCCCCCGGACGGAACGCAAGGCGAAGCGGGTCTTCGACCACCGGGGTTGAGCGGCAGCGGAGCGGATCGAGGAGAAAAATGCTTGCATTTTTTCTCCGGATCGGATAGGAACCGCCCCGAAAGGGATTTTTTATGGACATCATGAACCGCATGTCGAACCTCTGGTGGTGGCGCAGCTCACATAAAGGGAGCGGGGTGCGGGTCTAAGGCGGATTGGGGTTTCATACAAAAAATCAAGGCCATGGGCGCACAACCCATGGCCTTTTTTGTTTTGAAATTCCGTCACGGGAACGGAAAACCTAAAAAAACGAATCAAGGGCAAGGAAATGATCAATCATTCGGAACAGAGGATCCTGATGGGAAACGAGGCGATCGGCCGCGGCCTCGTCGAGGAGGGTTGCACGCTGGCGGCCGCCTATCCGGGGACGCCGGCCTCGGAGATCCTCTCTTCGGTTGTCGCCTTCGCGAAGGAGACGGGTGCTGCGCTCCACACGGAGTGGTCGGTGAACGAGAAGGTCGCCTGCGAGACGGCGCTCGCCAACAGCATGGCGGGGCGGCGCTCGGCGGTGGCGATGAAGCAGGTGGGGCTGAACGTCGCGGCCGACCCCTTCACCCGCGCGACCTACCTGGGCGTCAAGGGAGGATTCATACTGATTGCCGCCGACGACCCGGGTCCCCACAGCTCTCAGACGGAGCAGGACAGCCGCCTCTTCGCCCACTTCGCCAAGGCGCCGGTCTTCGATCCCTCTTCGCCCCGGGAGGCGCGGGAGATGGTCGCCGAGGCCTTTACCCTCTCGGAGAAGTACGAAATTCCGGTCATGCTCCGGCCGACGACCCGCGTCTGCCACGCCCGGCAGAACGTCGCCTGCCGCCCGCCGCAGTCCCGGGAGCAGAAGGCGAATTTTGAAAAGAACCCCGGCCGGTGGGTGGCCACGCCACAGTTCCTCACCGAACTCCACCGTCTTCTGAACGGGAAGCTCGACCGGATCGCTAAGGAACCGGCCTTCAATCCCGTCCTCGCGCCCGGCGGCGGCGCCCGGCCGCAGACCTGCATCGTCGCCTCCGGCGTCGCCTTCGCCCACGCCTCCGAGCTCCTCGATACCCTGGGGCCGGAGGGGAGGATCGACCTCTACCAAGTCCGTCTTGCCTACCCGCTCCACCAACCGTTCATCGAGGAAATCCGGAAGCGCTACGAGAAGATTCTTGTCCTGGAGGAGACGGATGCTGTGATCGAGATGCAGCTCGGCGACGGTCTGGTCTGCGGCCGGGGTTCCGGCGACGTTCCCCGGCAGGGGGAGCTGACGCCAGACGTCATCGAGGAGATCCTCCGCAAATTCCTCGATCTACCCGCGGCCCCGGCCGTTTCGGCCGCAAAGAAAGGGATCCGCCCGTCGCTCTGCGCGGGGTGCGGCCACCGGGCGGCCTTCTATGCGATCCGCGACACCTTTCCCGCAGGAATTTTTCCCAGCGACATCGGCTGCTACACCCTGGGGATGAACTTCGGCGCCGTGGACACCTGCCACTGCATGGGCGCCTGCATCGGCCAGGGGGCGGGCTTCTACCACGCCTATGCCGCCGGGGGGACCGATTTCCCGACGATCGTCGTCACGATCGGGGATTCCACCTTCTTCCATGCGGGGATCCCGGGCCTGATCAACGCCGTCTTCCAGGGGGCGCGCTTCATCCTGGTCATCCTCGACAACGCGACAACCGCCATGACCGGCCACCAGCCGACCCCCCAGCTCGGCGTCCGGGCGGACGGAAGCGAGGGGCGGAAGGTCTTCATCCCCGACATCGTCCGGGCTTGCGGCGTCCGGCGGCTCAGGGAGATCGACCCCTACGACGTCGAGGCCTTCACGGCGGCGCTCAAGGAGGCGGACTCCTTCATCCGGTCGCCGGAAGGGGGAATCGCCGTCCTCATCGCCGGGCATCCCTGCATCGTGAACCGGGCGGCGCGCGAGGCGCAGGTCGTCTTCGCGATGAGCATCACGGACGACTGCGTCGGCTGCCGAGCCTGCATCGACACATTCGAATGCCCGGCTATCCTGTTTGATGGAGAGGAAAACCGGGCAGGGATCGATCAAAACCGCTGCATCGGTTGCGGGGTCTGCGTGCACGTCTGCCCTGCGGGCGCCATCCGGGCGGAAGGGGAAAAGCGATGAAACAACAGATCGTCATCAGTGGTATCGGCGGCCAGGGGGTCCTCTTCGTGACGCGGATCCTCGCGGTGGCGGCCATTGAAAAGGGGATGGAGGTTCTGACCTCGGAAACGCACGGAATGGCGATGCGTGGCGGGACGGTGATTTCCCATGTCAAGGTCGGCCCCTTCACGAGCCCGCTGATCCGGACGGGACAGGCCGACATCGGCCTCTTCCTTCACGCCGGAAATCTGGAGGTTCACCGGCTGTTCCTGAAACCCGGGGGGATGATTTACATGAACGCGGCCAAGGGCGGGGACGCAGAGGCGATCGACGCGACTCGCATCGCCCGGGAACACGGGTCGCTCGTCATCGCAAACCTGGTGCTCCTGGGATTCGCCGTCCGTCAGGGAAGGCTTTTCTGCGACTTGGCCACCGTCGAAGCGGTCCTGAAGCGGATCTCGCCGGTCGAGCAGCTCGAAACCAACCTGGTGGGGTTTAAATTGGGGATTGCATAAAAGGAGATGTCCTTCGCTGGGCCGCGGATCTTTTTCCGACCATGCGCATCCTCGCTGCGCTGCCGAAAAACGAACTCGCGCCTGAGGCGCTCAAACATGTTTTCCGGCGGTCGCTCCGCTGTGGTGGCATGGTGCCCGGAAAAATCTCCAATGCGGTCCTTGCGAAGGGTATCTCCTTGTATGAGGGGAGTCCGATCATTGGTGCGAAAGCAATGAGTAATGAATGAAGGAGGCGAAAGATGAAAATAGATGCTTTGTTCAAGACAATCCTGACGGCCCTGTGTCTGGCCTTTGCGGCAGCACTGGCGCCGGCGCCCGCAAAGGCCGCGCCCGTCACACTCACCTATGCGAACTTCCCGCCGGCCTCGACCTTCCCCTGCGTCCAGATGGAGCGGTGGGTCAAGGAGATTGAAAAACGGACGAACGGCCAGGTGAAGATCAACACCTTCCCCGGCGGGACGCTGCTTCCGGCCAAGAACATCTTCGACGGCGTCATCGCCGGGACGGCCGACATCGGGAACTTCGCGATGAGCTACCAGCCGGGTCGCTTCCCCGTCTCGGAGGCGGTGGATCTGCCGCTTGGCTTTCCGAACGCCCGCGTGGCGAGCCTTGTCCTGACCGACCTGATCGACAAGTACAAGCCGAAGGAGTTCGAGAAGGTGAAGATTCTAACCTTGTTCACCTGCCCGCCCGCGGACTTCATGACGAGCAAACCCGTCCGGACGCTGAAGGACCTCAAAGGGATGGAGCTGCGCGTCTCCGGGACCGGCGCCGACGTGGTCAAGAATCTCGGCGGCATTCCCATCGCTATGCCCCAGTCCGAAACGCCGGAGGCTATCCAGAAGGGGATCGTCACGGGGGTAGTCTCGTCGCTCGAGGTTCTCAAAGACATGAACTACGCCGCCTACTGTCCCTTTGCCACGGACACGAACCTCTTCGTCGTCTCCTTCGCCGTCGTCATGAACCGGGAGAAGTGGAACGCGCTGCCGTCCGACGTGAAGAAGGTGATGGACGACCTCCGCGTCGGGCAGGCGGAATGGACGGGCAAATACGTGGACGACCATGTCGCCGAGGCCTTGACCTGGTCGAAAGAGAAGTACAGCCACGAGGTGATCCAGCTCCCCGCCGCCGACAAGGCAGAGATCCGGAAGCTCGTGAAGCCGATGATCGACGACTACGTGAAAAAGGTGAACGCGCTGGGGCTTCCCGGTGCGGAGATCGTCGCGGAGATCGAAAGGCTGAAGAAAAAGTACGACAAAAAGGGGAAATAATCCGTTGGAAACAGGAGGAAAATAGGGGTTCCATCCCCCGCCTTGTCATGGTGAGCCTGCCGAACCATGACGGGCCCCTTCCCCCCCCGGTGGGTGTCACCCTTCGACAGGTTCAAGGCGACACCCGTGACCATTTACAAGGCAATCAAGAATGATGACAACCATCGACAAGATTGACAGTTTGCTGGGCCGGATCCTCCTGGTCTTGAGCGGTGCGGCCGTGCTCGCGCTCATGCTCCTCGCCACGGGAAACGTGGTCCTCAGAATCTTCCACGTCCCCTATCGGGGGACCTACGAGATCGTCTCCTTCCTGGGGGCGATCGGCGTCGCCTTTGCGCTCGCCTCGACACAGCGGGGCAAGGGGCATATCGTCGTTGACATTCTCTCTTCTCACTACCCCCGGCCGGTGAAACGGCTCGTCGATGCGCTCTCCGCCGGGGTCAGCGCGGTCTTCTTCGGGATCGTCGCCTGGCAGGTGTTTGTCTGGGGAACGCGGATCATGGCTGGGGGCGAGGTGTCGGAGACGCTCAAAATCGTTTACCACCCCTTCGTCTTCGGCGTGGCGGCGGGATTCGGCATCCTCTGCCTGACCTGCCTTCTGGACATCCCTCGGGCATTCCGGAAGGGTGAGGAGGCGGCGCCATGAGCGGACCGCTTCTGGGCGTCGCCGGGATCGCCGTCATGTTTGTCGTCCTGTTTCTGCTGCGGATTCCGGCGGGCTTCACGATGGCAATCGTCGGCTTCTTCGGCCTTGCCTATGCCACCTCGTTTACGGCCGCCCTGGGGATGATCGGCGGGGAGATGTGGAACATCTTCTCCGGCTATGGCCTCACGGTGATTCCGATGTTCATCCTCGTCGGGGAGTTCGTCCACTATGCGGGCTACAACGACAGCCTCTACCACGCGACGAACCGTTGGTTCGGCCATTACCGGGGGGGACAGGCCATCACGACGATCATGGCCTGTGCGGCCTTTTCGGCGATCAGCGGCTCGAACACGGCGACCGCGGCGACGATGAGCACCGTCGCCATTCCGGCGATGAAGAAATACGGTTATCACCCGATCCTGAACGCCGGTTCCGTCGCGGCAGGATCGACACTCGGCGTCCTGATCCCGCCCAGCATTGTGCTGGTCGTTTACGGGATCTATACGGGGCAGTCGATCGGGAAACTCTTCTTCGGAAACGTCATCCCCAGCGTCATCGCGACCGTGCTCATCGCGGCAACGGTATGGGTCATCTGCCGCCGCCACCCCGACTGGGGCCCGGCGGCGGAGAGGAGCACCTGGAAGGAACGTTTCCAAGCCCTTCCCGAGGCGCTCGACATCATCGTCCTGTTCGCGGTCATCATGTACGCGCTCTTCACGGGTGTCGTGACGGCGACCGAGGCGGCGGCGGTGAGCTGCACGCTCGGGCTCATCATCTGCCTGGCCCGGCGGAAATTATCTATGAAGGGATTTCTTGCCTCCGTCGGGGAGACGGTCCGGATCTCCTGCATGGTTTTCATGATCATTGCCGGGGCGGTGATCTTCGGGCGGTTCCTTGCGATCACCCGCCTCCCCTTCGAGGCGGCCAGCTGGATCGGCTCCCTCGCCCTGCCCAGGGAACTCATCCTCACCCTGATTCTGCTGTGCTACATCATCGGCGGCTGCATCATGGACGCGCTCGCATTTCTGCTGGTCTCGCTGCCGATTTTCTACCCGCTTGTCATCGGGCTGGGCTATGACCCGATCTGGTTCGGCCAGGTGGTCACGATCGTCACAACGATGGGGTCGATCATGCCCCCGATCGGAATCTGCTGTTATGTCGTTTCGGCAATGGCGAAGGATATTCCGCTGGCCACCGTTTTCCGGGGGGCCTTGTACTACATCCCGGCCTACATCCTGACGCTCATCATCCTCGCCTTGTTCCCCTTCGGGACGGTGCTGATCCTTTCGAACCTCGTCCGCTGAAAGTTGACCCGCCCTTTCCCGGGAATCGTCCGGACTGTCCGCCATTGATCTTTCCTTTGCATTTCCGGAGGTCTGTGCTAAATCACCCGCAGTTCCGCCGGTGAAAAACCTTCGGACGGCGGGAAGCGGGGTCGCGCCTGGGGGAACAGAATCTCCAAGAGAAACAAATATGTGAATCCATGAAAGACTGGACGCAGAAAAGAAAAATCCTGATCACCTGTCCCAAGGGGATTCCCCCCTGGCTTGCCCGGGAGGTCCGCGCCCTCGGCTTCCCTGTCCTTGCAGAGGGGGAGGCGGCCGTCGAGACGGAGGGGACCCTCGCCGACACGATGCCCCTGAACCTCCGCCTCCGGACGGGCCACCGGGTCCTCTACCTCGTTGCGGCCTTTCCGGCGGAGAATCCCGCAGGCCTCTACCGCGGCCTGCGGGACATCCCGTGGGAGGAGATCCTCCACGAAAGTGGGGAGCACGCCTACCTCTGCGTCACCTCGACGGTGGACACCCCGTCGATCAACGACGCCCGGTTCGTCAATCTCAAGGCGAAGGACGCGATCGTCGACCGGATGCAGGAAAAATGCGGCCTGAGGCCCGACTCGGGATCTGACCGGGACCGGGCGGTCGTCCACGTTTTCTGGCGGGGGAGCAGGGTCGCCCTCTACCTCGACACCTCCGGCGAGCCTCTCTCCCGGCGGGGTTACCGGAAGATCCCACTCGCGGCGCCGATGCAGGAGACCCTCGCCGCGGCGGTTATCCTCGCGACTGGATGGAACGGACGTAGGTGCTTCGTCAATCCGATGTGCGGGAGCGGGACGCTCGCGATCGAGGCCGCGCTTTTCGCCCTGGGCAAGGCGCCGGGCCTTCTCCGGAGCAACTACGGCTTCATCCATTTGCGGGGGTTCGATCCGGCCGCCTGGCGGGTGGTGCGGGCGGCGGCGCACAAGACGGAAAAGGAGACGGCGGCAAGGATCATCGCCACGGATATTGACCCCAAGGCGGTGGCCGCGGCCAGACAGAACGCCCTGACGGCCGGCGTGGAGGGGCGGATCGAATTCTCCGTCTGCCCCTTCACCGAGACGCCGGTCCCGGAGCGCAGTGGCGTGGTCGTCCTCAATCCCCCCTACGGAGAACGGACCGGCGAGGTCCCGAGCCTGATTAGCCTCTACCGGGAGATCGGCGATTTCTTCAAAAAGCGGTGCGGCGGCCACCGCGGCTACATCTTCACCGGCAACGCCGCCCTGGTGAAACAGGTCGGCCTCCGGACGAAAAGGCGTATTCCCTTTTACAACGGCGAGATCGAGTGCCGGCTTCTGGAGTACGAGCTCTATGAGGGAAGCCGCCGGGATGAGAAGGAACATGGCGGGGCAAAGGTGCAGGCCCTTTCGGAGGTGGTGAAAGTTTTTGCCGAATGATAGCATTTTTTCATTCGATTCTGAAAAGCGATACCCGGACGGGAGGTATGGTGAATGATCACAGAAGAGATCAAACAGAAAATCCGCGATATCGTGGGGACGGACCATGTCCTCGATTCCGAGCTGAACCGCTTCGGCTATTCCTATGACTCCTCCTTCATCCCGCTGCTGCCGGCGAACAAACCGGACCTGGTTGTCCGGCCGCTGACCACGGAGGAGGTGTCACGGGTCATGGTCGTCGCCTGCGAGCATGAAATCTCCGTCACCCCCCGGGGCGCCGCGAGCGGCCGCACCGGCGGCAGTATCCCGCTCAAGGGCGGCATTTCCCTCTGCCTCGACCGCATGACGCGGATCGTCGAGCTCGACGAGCGGAACATGATGGTGACGGCGGAGTCCGGGTTGCGCACGATCGACCTCTACAACCACTGTGCCGCAAGCGGGCTCTTCTATCCGCCCGACCCGGCGAGCTGGAAGTTCTCCACCATCGGCGGCAATGTGGCGGAAAACGCCGGGGGGATGAGGGCCGTCAAGTACGGGGTGACGAAGAACTACGTCATGGGGCTGGAGGTGGTTCTGGCCGACGGCGCCGTCCTCCGGACCGGCGGCAAGGCGATCAAGAACGTGACCGGCTACGACCTGACGAGTCTCTTTACCGGTTCCGAGGGGACGCTCGGCGTCGTCACCCAAGCTCTGTTCCGGCTGATCCCGATGCCGAAGCGGCGCGGCACCCTGGAGGTGATGTTCCGCACCCTCGACGACGGCTGCCGGACCATCCACACGATGCTTCAGTCGGGCGTCGTCCCGGCGGCGGCGGAGATCATGGACCGTACCTGCCTGGAGGTCGTGGCGCGCCACCGCAAGACGGACCTCGATCCGGAAGTCGGCGCCTGCACAATCATCGAAATCGACGGCGACGACGATGCAGCCCTCGAAACCCAGGCCGGACGAATCGAGGAAGCGGCGAAGACCTGCGGTGCCGTGGCTTTCCGCACGGCCCGCTCCCAGCAGGAGGCGGACGACATCTGGGCCGTCCGGCGGGGTATCAGTTCCGCCGTCGCCGCTCTCGCGCCCAACCGTATCGGCGAGGACATTTCGGTTCCCCGCGACGCCTTCCCGGAGGTGGTGCGCCGCATCCGGGAGATCTCCGAAAAACAGGGGCTCCCGATCGCCGTGTACGGCCACGCCGGCGACGGCAACATCCACCCCTCCATCCTGTGCGACCTGGGCAAGCCGGGCGAGGAGGAGCGGGTTCATCATGCGGTCGACGACATCTTTGCCGCGGCCCTAAGCGTCGGCGGGACCCTCTCCGGCGAGCACGGCATCGGCATCACCAAACGGCCCTACATCGTCAATGCCCTGGGCGACGTCGGCGTACGGACTCTCAAGGCCGTGAAGGCGGCCCTCGACCCGAAGGGGATACTCAACCCGGGCAAGATCTGGTGACGAATATCGACGACTGTGGCAAAAGTCCGCCCTTCGACAAGCTCAGGGTGACAGGGGGTTGTCATGGTGAGCCTCTCGAACCATCGGGGCCATGAATGTTGAAGAAGGGAACTTTGCATGGATAAAAGGAAGGATCACGAACTGCTCCGGGAGGCCGGAAAAATGGTCGACCGTTGCGACCGCTGCGGCACGTGCCTGCCGGTCTGCCCCCTCTTCGGGGTGAAGGGCGTCGAGGCGACGAGCGCCCGGGGCAAGAATACAATTGCCCGCGCCCTGGCCGGGGGAGGCATCGAGCCGACGCGGGAAGTGCTCGACGTCGTCAATTTCTGCCTGTTGTGCAGGGCCTGCGTCGATACCTGTCCGGCGAAGGTTCCAACCGACGAGGCGATGGTCGACGTCCGCCAGCACCTGACGGATCTTGCCGGCGGGGCGGATGTGAAATACAGACTCATCGGCGGCGTCCTGAAGCGGCCGGGCGTCGTGAAGGCCGCCGCCGCGGCGTTGTCGATCCTGCGCCGGTCCGGTCTCAACGGCCTGTTTCCGTATGGCATGGCGCCGGAAGAGTACACCCGGGCTCATTTTCTCACCGCGTTTGCGGGACCCGCCGCCCTCGGCCAAAAGGCACCGCCCTCCGCGGTCACGGTGACGGGCAGGACGAAGGTGGCCTATTTCCGGGGCTGCGGGATGGAGATGATGTTTCCGGAGGCCGCCGCCCAGACCCGCGACATCCTGAAGACCACCACCTCCCTTTTGGTGAAGCAGAACGTCTGCTGCGGCCTGCCCCATCTTGCCCACGGCCTGCGCGAAGAATTCCTTTCCTTGGCCCGGCAGAACATCCGGCTTTTCGAGGAGGCCGAGGTTGTCGTCAGCGACTGCGCAAGCTGCGGCGCCACCCTCAAGCACCTAAGCTCGTTTTTTGCGGACGATCCGGCGTGGCGGGACCGAGCGGCGGCCTTCAGCGGCAAGGTGATGGATCTGACGGAATATCTGGAAAAGGTCGGCTACTTGCCTCGGCAGAAGGCGGACGTCGTTTTCACCTATCACGATCCCTGCCATCTGGTGCGGGGCCAGGGGATCACACGGCCGCCGCGGGAGCTGCTGAAGGCGGCGGGAAGCTTCGTCGAGATGAAGGAGGCCGATGTGTGCTGCGGCGGCGCCGGGTCCTTCCATGTCGATTATCCCGATGCGGCGGCGCAGATTCTGGAGAAGAAGCGCCGCAACATCGAAAAGACGGGTGCGGCGGTTGTCGTGACCGGCTGCCCCGGCTGCCTGATTCAGCTTGCGAAGGCGGCGAAGGCCTCCGACGGCAAATTCAAGGCGATGCATATCAGCCAAGTCATCTGAAACGGGGCTTCCGGCCCCTTTTCTCCCTCGTTTTTATTTGCCTTTTCCCGGCTGGGGGTGTATGAATACCCCCATCTCCGCGTGCACGTATTCAAGAACGGGTCGCACTTCCGAAGCGAACGCGATGCCGTTCCGACCGGACAACCGACAATCTATTGAGACAAGCCATGCCCCAACTGGAAAACATCGAAGCCATCGAAAAACGCCTCTGGAGCGCGGCGGATACGTTGCGCGCCAATTCCAACTACGCCAGCAACGAGTACTTTCTCCCCGTCATGGGGCTGATTTTCCTGCGCCACGCCTACAGCCGCTTTCTCGCCGTCCGGGACGGCGTCGTCGCCGCCCTGCCTCAACGCGGCGGCAAGGCGCGGGAGTTGACCAAGGAGGATTTCTCCCAGAAAGGAGCGATCTTCCTCCGGGAAAAAGCGCAGTTCGATTTCCTGGTTTCCCTCAAGGACAGCGACGATCGGGCGAAGGCGATCATCGAGGCGATGGAGTCGATCGAGGCGGATTACGAAACCCTGCGAGGCGTCCTCCCGAAGGCGGAATACCAGGAAGTGGACAATGCGGTGCTCAAGCAGCTCCTGCAAACGCTGAATCCGGAGGAGCTCAAACGGGTCTCCGGAGACATCTTCGGGCGGATCTACGAGTATTTCCTCACCCAGTTCGCCGACCAGAAGGCCCACGACGGCGGGGAGTTCTTCACGCCGGTTTCGCTCGTTTCCCTCATCGCCGGCGTCCTGGAGCCGGAGCGGGGAACGGTCCTCGACGTCGCCTGCGGTTCCGGCGGCATGTTCGTCCAGAGCGCCCACTTTGTCGAGCGCCTCCACGCCAACCCATCGGAACGCCTCACCTTCTACGGCATGGAGAAGAACCCCACCACCATCCGTCTGGCCAAGATGAACCTGGCAGTCCACGGCCTGGAGGGAAACATCCTAAAGGCCATCACCTACTATGACATAGATCCGCATGAGCTCCTGGGCAAGGCCGATTTCGTCATGGCCAATCCGCCCTTCAACGTGGATGAGGTGGACGCCGACATCGTCCGTCGCGATCCCCGCCTGCCCTTCGGTCTGCCGGGAGTGAACAAGAGTAAAAAGGTCTCCAACGGCAACTACCTCTGGATCAGCTATTTCTACAGCTTCCTGAACGAGCACGGTCGCGCCGGTTTCGTCATGTCCTCCCAAGCCTCCAGCGCCGGGCGGGACGAGGCCAAGGTGCGGCAGAAGCTCATCGAGACCGGTGCGGTGGACATCATGATTTCCATCCGGTCGAACTTCTTCTACACCCGCACCGTCCCCTGCGAGCTGTGGTTCCTCGACCGCGCCAAGCCGGAAGACCGCCGAGACAAGGTGCTGATGCTCGATGCGCGCAACATCTACCGCAAGGTGACGCGGAAGATCTACGACTTCAGCCCCGAGCAGCTCCAGAACCTCTTGGCTATCGTTTGGCTCTACCGCGGCCGGGGCGACCGTTTCCTCGATCTTGTCGCCCGCTACCTGGAGCAGACCCTCACCGAAGCAAAGGGCTGCTTCGAAAAGGAGGCGGCCGGGGAAAAGGTCAATCCATTGGCCGACTTTGCGGCTGCCCTCAGCGCTATGAAACAGGCGATGCAGCCCTTTCTCGACACGCTGCTCAAGGATGCATCGCATGCGGAGACTTTGCGGCAACTGGAGCAGGACTGCAAAACCTTCGTCCGGGAGACGGAAGGCTTCCGCGAACACACTGAATCGGAAACGACCGCCTGGGTGAAACAGGCGCGGACCAACGCCGCCTTGAACGAAGCCGTCCGGCGCCTCGCCCCCCTGGCGGAGCAGAGCCGCGACCTTGTCAGACAGACCGACCTCCTCTACAAACTCGCCTGCCGCCTGATCGACGTCTACGAAACCGGACTGGCGGCGAAAGAAAACGACCTCTGGGTGAAACGCGAAATCGCCAAGACCCGCAAGACCGCAGACGCCGCCCGGCAGGCCGCCGTCGAACAGCTCAAACGGGTTCGCTACTTCCACAAACAGGCCGTCTGGCTCACCGACCGCTTCCCCGAGGGCGTGCTGCGCGATGTCGAAGGTCTGGTCAAGCTCGTGGACCGCAAGGAGATCGAGACCGCCGATTGGAGCCTCACCCCCGGCCGCTACGTCGGCGTCGCCCCGGAAGAGGAGGACGAGAATTTCGACTTCGAACAGACCCTGCGGGACATCCACGTCGAACTGGAGGGCCTCAACGCCGAAGCGGCGGAGTTCGCTGCGAAGATCAAGGCCAACTTTGAGGGGTTGGGAATGTGAAGAAGACTGCTCGGAAAAAGACCGTGGTAAATGCCGTAGCGCCCTTTTCATCCCCCGTCACCGACTCATCGGACCGGAAAAGTCGGGGACGACGACGCGAAGGCGCCTCTTTTCCTGCGCCTCCGCCCCGCTTGGAACTGCCCAGCGATTATGCCGATCTCCTCGGCGAAATCAAACGACTGATCCAAACGGGGCGCCTGCGGACCGTCATGGCCGCAAACTCGGCGATGGTACTCCTGTATTGGGACATTGGGCGGCTGATTCTGGAGCGGCAGGAACGTGAAGGCTGGGGCGCCAAGGTTATCGACTGTCTCTCCGCGGATCTACGCGAAGCCTACCCGGACATGAGCGGTCTGTCTCCACGCAACCTCAAGTACATGCGGTCTTTTACCGCGGCCTGGCCGGATGCGGCAATCGTGCAAGAGGTTCTTGCACAAATTCCGTGGTATCACCATATCGCTCTCTTGGAGAAGTGCGGAAGTCCGGACGAACGCCTTTGGTATGTACGACAAAGTGCCGCACACGGCTGGTCCCATAACATTCTCAAGTTGCAGATCGAGTCCCGCCTCCATGAGCGCCAGGGTAAAGCCGTAACCAACTTTAGCGCCACCCTGCCGCCTGCCGAATCGGATATGGCCGCCCAGATTTTCAAGGACCCCTACCTGTTCGATTTTCTCGGCACTGCCGATCCGCGTCGCGAGCGGGAAGTCGAGCAGGCCCTCACGGACCATATCCAGCGTTTCCTGCTGGAACTCGGCGCCGGCTTCGCTTTCGTCGGCAGACAGGTTCATCTCGAATTTGCCAGCCATGACTTCTACCTGGATCTGCTCTTCTACCACCTGAAACTTCGCTGTTTCGTGGTGGTGGAGCTCAAGGCCGTTCCCTTCGATCCGGGATTCGTCGGCACGATGAACATGTACCTTTCAGCCGTGGATGATCTGCTGCGCCATCCCGACGACAAACCGTCCATCGGCCTCATTCTCTGCCGATCCAAGAGCAAGCTGATCGCCGAGTACGCACTGCGGGGTTTCAAGAAACCGATCGGCGTCGCTGGTTGGGAAACGCAGATCGTAAACAAGTTGCCGGATGACCTCAAGAGCAGCCTTCCAACGGTGGAGGAGATCGAAACTGAATTGATGAGGGGGAACGATTCAAAATGAGGCGAGCTCAGACCCTGCGCAACATCCACACGGAACTGTCCGACATCAACCGGGAAGCGGCGGAGCTGGCAGCGAAGATTAAGGCCAACCTTAAGGAGTTGGGAGCATGAAGCGAACATCACTCAAGGTCGAGGAGTTCGCTGATGTTTATTCGGGGGGGACTCCATCAACGAATAACGGCGTCTTCTGGGATGGTGGTATTCCTTGGATCACGCCGAAAGACCTTGCTGGCTACGAGGCTATGTACATTGCTTCAGGTGAGCGTGACATCTCCGAGGAAGGGTTGCGTAACTCCTCGGCGAGGCTCCTTCCTGAGGACACCGTCCTGCTGACAACCCGAGCGCCGATTGGGTACGTGGCGCTCGCGTCGAGTCCGCTGGCGACGAATCAGGGCTTCAAGAATCTTGTCTGCAAGCCCAATCTTGCCGTACCTGCTTTCGTCTACTACCAGCTCAAGTACAGTACCGCCCTACTGGAGTCACATGCAACGGGATCCACTTTCAAGGAGCTATCTGGCTCACGCCTCAAAGCTATCGAGTTTCAACTCCCAGACACGGCTACCCAGCAGCGCATCGCTGAGATCCTCTCCGCTTACGACGATTTGATCGATAACAACCGCCGGCGGATGGCACTCTTGGAGGATGCCGCGCGGCAGCTCTATCGTGAGTGGTTCGTCCGCCTCCGTTTCCCCGGCCACGAACACACCCGGATTACCGACGGCGTGCCTGACGGGTGGAAACGGAAGAAGCTTGGTGATCTGGCGGAAATCACAATGGGGCAAAGCCCAGAATCTCAGTACTACAATGAAGTTGGCGATGGGTTGCCGTTCCACCAAGGAGTAACCGATTTTGGCGATCGGTTTGTAAGGAATCGTGTCTACTGCACAGCTCAGAACAGAGTGGCGGAAGCTGGAGACATTCTTTGTAGTGTGCGAGCACCTGTTGGGCGTCTGAATATCACTCTTGACAGAATTGTGATCGGCAGGGGTTTGGATTCTCTTCGAAGTAAATTCAAGCGTCAGTCGTTGTTATTTCAACAATTGCGTACACATTTTTTCAAGGAGGATCTCATTGGCACTGGGGCGATCTTTGCATCAGTCACGAAGAAGGAATTCGAAGGTCAGGAACTGCTTGATCCGACAGTGAAGATGGCAGACGCTTTTGAAGAGATATCCCGTCCGATTGATGAAGAAATCGGGCTGCTGGTTCGACAGAACGAAAAACTCCGCGCCGCCCGTGACCTCCTGCTGCCGCGACTGATGAACGGAGAAATTGTAGTGTAGAGAGACTGCATACTATTTTGCACAAATGGCTTGATAAACCATCTGAAACTTGCAGCAAAGGAGGTGCCGTGATTCCGCATTACACCGAAGACACCCTGGTCCAGCAGACGACCACCGATTATCTGCATCACCAGCTCCAATGGGATTCGGTTTATGCCTACAATCAGGAAACCTTCGGCCCCGACGGCACGTTGGGTCGGGCATCCGATCGCGAAGTCGTGCTGAAGCGGTACCTGCGGACCAAACTGGAGGAGCTGAACCCGGGATTGCCGGAGGACGCCTACCGCGAGGCAGTGCGTCAGGTTGTTGAATACAGCGCAGCGCAGACCGTGCTGGCCACCAACCGCGACAAATATGCCCTGCTCAAGGACGGCGTGCCGGTTTCCTACCGCAACAAAAATGGAGATTTAAAGAAGGAGCGACTGCGGATCTTCGACTTCGATGAACCCGTAAACAACCACTTCCTCTGCGTACGCGAGCTCTGGGTGCGGGGCGACCTCTACCGCCGCCGGGCGGACATCGTTGGTTTCGTCAACGGCATTCCGCTTTTGTTCATGGAACTGAAAAACGTCAGCAAAGAGATCCGCGCCGCCTACGAGAAGAACCTGGCCGATTACAAGGACACGGTCCCCCACCTGTTCCACCACAACGCCTTTATCGTGCTGGCCAACGGAATGAGCGCGAAAATCGGCTCCATCGGGAGCCGTTTCGGCCATTTCCATGAATGGAAGCGCCTTGCGGAAGAGGAAGACGGCGCGGTGGATATGGAGACGCTGCTCAAGGGCGTCTGCGAAAAGCGCAACTTCATGGACCTGTTCGAGAACTTCATCGTCTTCGACGACTCTTCGGGCGCGGCGGTCAAGATCCTGGCGCAGAACCATCAGGTCCTCGGCGTCAACCGGGCCATCGAATCGGTCAGGACCCGCAAAGAGCGCGAGGGCAAACTCGGAGTGTTCTGGCATACCCAGGGGGCGGGCAAGAGCTACTCGATGGCCTTCTTCACCCGCAAGATCCATCGGAAACTGGGCGGCAACTTCACCTTCCTGATCTGCACGGACCGTGACGACCTCGACGGGCAGATCTACAAAACCTTCGCCGGGTGCGGCCTGGCGGACAACGACCGGGACCCCTGCCGGGCGAAGGGTGGCGACCACCTGAAGGCGCTGCTCGGCCTGCACAAGGCCTACGTCTTCACGCTGATTCAGAAGTTCAACCAGGACGTGGAACCGGGGAACGGCTGGTCGCCGCGGGACGACGTTATCGTGATCACCGACGAGGCGCACCGGACCCAGTATGGCCGCCTGGCGTTGAACATGCGCAACGCCTTGCCCCATGCGAGCTACATCGGCTTCACCGGCACGCCGCTCTTTACGGACGACGAGATCACCCGCCGGATCTTCGGCGATTATGTTTCGACCTACGATTTCCAGCGTGCTGTGGAGGACAAGGCCACGGTGCCGCTCTACTACGACGCCCGAGGAGACAAGTTGGGCATCGCCACCCACGACCTCAACGAACGGGTGGCGGAGAAACTGGAGGAGATCGAAACCGGCGACATCGACGTCGCCCAACGCCTGGAGAAGGAACTGCGGCGGGACTACCATATCATCACGGCAAAGAAGCGGCTGGAGCAGGTCGCGCGTGATTTCACGGCGCACTACTCCACGGCGTGGGAAACGGGGAAGGCGATGGTGGTCTGCATCGACAAGCTCACCTGCGTGCGGCTGTTCAACCTGATCCAGGCGCGCTGGCAGGCGCGGATCGCGGAACTGGAGTCGAAAGTGCGCGAGGCGGCCGACGAGCAGGAGGAGGTGTATCGCCGGCGGCAGATCGCCTGGATGAAGGAAACACAGATGGCGGTGGTGGTCAGCGAGGAGCAGGGCGAGGTGGATCGATTCCGCAAGGAAAACCTCGACATTAGACCCCACCGCAAGCGGCTCAAGGACGGCTTCGAGATCCCCGAATACCTGCGGAGCAAGCCTCAATTCGCGGGCATGCAGCGGTTGGACGCCGACTCGGCCTTCAAGGAGGAGGAGCATCCCTTCCGCATCGCTGTTGTCTGCGCCATGTGGCTGACGGGCTTTGACGTCCCCAGCCTCTCCACGCTCTACCTCGACAAGCCGCTGAAAGCCCATACCCTGATGCAGGCCATCGCCCGCGCGAATCGGGTCAACGAGGGTAAGAACAACGGACTCGTCGTCGATTACTGCGGCATCCTGAAGAACCTCCGCAAGGCCCTGGCCACCTTCACGGGTCAAGGCGACACCGGACACGGCGGGGCCGGCGGGGAAAGCGATCCGGCCCGGCCCGACGAGGAACTGCTCGCCGACCTGGCCGAAGCAATCGCCTTTTTGCGTGCATTTTTACAGGAGCGGGGAGCGTCTCTGGAGGAGATCATCGAGAAAATCGGGTTTGCCCGAAACGCTGCCATTCTTGCGGCCAAGGAGGCGGCAAACGAGAATGACGAGACGCGAAAGCGGTTCGAGGTGATGTGCCGGGAGGTCTTCAAGAAATTCAAGGCGTGCCTCAACAACCAGGGTGTGAACGCCTACCGGAGGGAATACGACGCGATCAATATCGTTTACCGCGGTCTCCAGAAGGACCGGGACAGGGCGGATATCAGCGATATCATCCGGCAGTTGCACGAGGTGGTGGATCAGGCCATCGAAACCTCAACGGAACAGGCTGCGGAGGAGCGGAAACCATACAACATCGCTGCCATCGACTTTGATCGTCTGCGCCGGGAGTTCGAACGCAGCCCGGCCAAGAAGACCACGGTGCAGAACCTGAAACTGGCCATCGAACAGCGTCTCCAGCGGCTGCTTGCCCAGAATCCGCTCCGCACCGATTTTCAAAGACATTACGAGGAGATCGTGGCGGAATACAACCGTGAGAAGGACCGCGTTACCATCGAAAAGACCTTTGAGGCCCTGCTGAAATTCTTCCAGGCGCTCGATGATGAGGAACACCGTGCCATCCGTGAGGGGTTGGATGAGGAAAGCCAGGCGATTTTCGACCTCCTGAAAAAGCCGGAACTGTCCGCCGCGGATTTGAAACGGATCAAGCAGGTGGCGGTCGGCCTCCTCCAGCTCCTCAAGGCGGAGAAATTGAAGATCGACCACTGGCGCGAGAAGGAGGCGACCCGCGACGCCGTCCACATTGCCATCAAAGACTTTCTCTGGCGCGAGGATACCGGCCTGCCGATGACCGGCTATACCGAAACGGAGGTGGAAGAAAAGGCGGAAGATGTTTTCCGGCACGTATTCCGGGCATATCCCACCCTCCCGTCGCCCTACTATGAGCAGGTGGCGGCGGCGTGACAGGGGTGCGTGAATTTATGAGAAAACTCGCAACAATTCGGAAGGTTGACGAGATACGGCCGATCGAGGGGGCCGATGCGATCGAACTGGCGGTCTTCGGAGGCTGGCAGGTCGTGGTCAGAAGGGCGCAGGAGATCATGCCGGGAATGCTCGTTGTCTATTGCGAGATAGATTCGGTCTTTCCCGAACAGCCGCAGTACGAATTTTTGCGGCAGGACAAATTTCGCCTGCGGACCAAAAAGTTTCGCGGCGCCTTGTCGCAGGGAATTGTTTTCAAGATCGACGAGGTGCTCCCGGCCGGGAAATATGCTGCGGGCGACGAGGTGACCGAAATTCTGGGCATCACCCTTTACGAACCGCCGATCCCGGCATCCATCGCTGGCGATGTAGTCGGCGCCTACCCGGGCAGTGTACCGAAAACCGACGAGGAGCGGGTGCAAAACCTTGACCTTGCCGCTTTTGCCGGCATGTCTTTCTTCGTCACTGAGAAGGTTGACGGCACATCGAGCTCTTTTATCCTCGACGAGGCGGGCTTCCATGTCTGCGGCAGGAACTGGGAGTTTCGCGAGACCCCCGAGCAGACCTTTTGGAAACTTGCCGGACAATATGACATTGAGGCGAAACTACGCGCCTACCATGCCCGGACGGGAAGTTATCTCGCGGTGCAGGGTGAGGTTCTCGGCTACGGCATCCAGTCGAATGTTTACGGACTGAAAGGGCAGGATATCTTCATCTTCAACATCTTCGACATCACGCGGCAACGCTATCTTTCGACCACGGCCTACCGCACACTGCTCGATGAGTTCGGCCTCAAAGGTGTGCCCGTCGTAGCGGAGCGCTTTTCCATAGACGGCTTCGATCATGCACAACTCCTCGCCTATGCCGAGGGTAAATCGCTCCTCAATCCGCAGGCGGAACGTGAGGGGGTAGTCTTCCGTTCTGTGGTCGAGACGCCGTCCAATCAGGGCAAGATATCGTTCAAGGCAATATCCAACAAGTACCTCTTAAAACACGGCGGGTGAGGAGATAAACGACCCCAACTGCGGCCTTCCTGTCATCGACTTTAAAGAAGACCCGGAACAACGATGGACAAACAGGCCATGCCGGCGAGTAACCGCCCATTATTACTCCGGCAATTAAACATGACCATTAAATCGGGACAGATCACTGAATGCGGTTTGAAATGTGCAGGGCTGAACCGTGTATTTTCCCGCTCAAGGAAAAAATGCATGCCTTCCTGCTATCAGTAAAACGTTGCCCTTGAAAAAAATTATTGATTTCATTCCTTAATCATTGATTTTATTTCCTCGAAAATTATGATATGCATGGTTCGATCTGTGAGGTGCCGGTGTCAATGGATACAGGGTTAAATACTTTGGCGCTGCCGAGAAGCTAGGCGACAAACAGAGAAAACAAACCAGATCTTGCCATATTGATGAAAAACACTCGATTTGGTTTGATACCCTGCAGCTTGCTGCAGGGTCATTCATCTTGCAGGAGGCTTTTTATGCTACGATTTCAGAATATCATCGGTAATGCCATCAAAGATGCCGTGTCGGATATCTATCTTACCGGCGGACATCCGATGGTGTCGCGGAGGCACGGAACCATCCAGTTTCACACCGACATGCGCTGGTCGCATCATGAAATCGATGACCTTGTCAGAAAGCTGCTGACCCCCAAACAGCTCAATATGTTTCGGCAAAGGAAATCCCTGGATTACGCCATATCCGTGAGCTGCGCCCGTCTTCGAATCAACTTCTTTACCACGGCGCGAGGGATCAGCCTGGCCATTCGAATCCTTCCGGGGCATATCCCGACGATCGACGAGCTCAACCTCCATCCCTCTTTGCATGAAATCTCCAAACTCAAGTCCGGCCTGATTCTGACCTGCGGCGCCACCGGGGTCGGCAAAACAACAACCATCGCTTCAATAATCAACGACATCAGCAACACCCGCCAGGCGCATATCATCACTCTCGAAAACCCCATCGAGTACCGATTTTCATCAGGCAAGTCCTTCATCCAGCAAAGAGAGCTCGGACCTCACATGCCCTCCTTCGCCCAGGGACTTCTCGACGTCCTGAGGGAAAATCCGGACGTCATCGTCGTGGGCGAACTCCGGGAAGCGGAGACGATGCAGCTCACCCTCAATGCGGCGGAGTCGGGACACCTGGTCATCGCAACACTGCACGCCACCAATCCGGAAGAGGCCATCTACCGTATGTGCAATGCCGTTCCCATCGAGGCCCAGAACGAAATCCGTTATCAGCTGGCCTCTACGCTGAGCTGGCTCATCACGCAGCAACTGGTCTACATGGAGAAAGTCAAATACCGCGTTCCCCTTCTGAGCATCGTCCGCGGAACCCAGTCCATCAGGAACATCATCCGCGAAAACAAACTGCCCCAGCTCAACAGCGCGATACAGATGGGGAAAAATGAAGGGATGTTTACGACGGAACGTTATTTGAGCGAATACCTGGAAAGCCACCATTCCCTCACTCCCTATTCACAGGCTTTCCGCCCTTCTGCGGAAACCACTCAGGATGCCATTTACCAGTCGCCGCTGACGGAAGATAAACCGGAGGCCGTATCCCGGAAATGGCAGGCGACCATGACTGGGGACGAACCCATCCTCATCCGGACCCCGTACAGCCCTAATGAAGTGGAGAATATGCTGACGATCGACGAAGATGTATCGCTGCAGGAACTGATCAGCAAGATGGAACAATAGGAGCCGGAACATGACGAAAAAAAACCAGAGGACCTATCCACGCTCGAACACGTTGCTGCCCTTTACGGTGCGTCGCCTGCAACCGGATGAATCCGGGGAACTGAATTGTCGGGTAACGACGGACATCATCGTTATTGACGACTTCCTTCCCCCTCCGCTGAAAGATGAACTGCTGAACCAGTGGTTGAATATGCTCAACGCCAAACTGGACTATCTGATCCGGCAGGCCTCCCCCAAGCGAGAAGACGTCGCGCCCCTGAACATCAGCGGCAGCGGCATGAGCCTGATCGCCCATGAGTCGTTCAACATCGGGGATATCCTGGAAATCCGGATGATCCTTCAGACCTACCCGTCAAAAATTCTCTATCTTTACGGAGAGATGGTACGCATCGAAGCCACACCCCAAAAAGCCGAAAGTTACACCGTAAGCGTAAAGTTCCGGGGAATGAACGATGACGTCCGCAACGAAATCCTGAATTTCGACTTCAAAAAACACCGGGAAAAACTCATCACCGGCAAAAAAGCCTGATCTTCATCGACGGTTCACCGGCGTCACCTTCTTTGAGGAGCCCCCCCAAAAATACAGCCTTATCCAAGGGAAGCCGCGGGGCTGTTTTCCGCGGCTGACCGTGGGACCAATCGGGCTCAGGAGAACAGGAGACCAATCAGGGTCAGGATGATCCAGCGGAAGAAATGGATGACCGGGTCCAGAGCCCCCAGGTACAATAGCCCGATGATGACGAAGAATCCGTAAGGTTCCAGGCGGGACAGGGAGTATCGGGCGCGTTCCGGCAGGAACCCCATGACGATCTTCGATCCGTCCAAGGGAGGGATGGGGATCAGGTTGAACGAGGCGAGCATGATGTTGATCTGCGCCAGATAATAGAGCAGCAGCCCGATCGATCCCGACGGCGGCGGAGACAGCAGGCGGAGCAGCAGGACGGCCAGAAAGGCGAACAGCAGGTTGGCAATGATCCCCGCAGAAGAGACCCAGATGAGCCCCAGGCGGGTGTTCCGGATGAGGCTGAGATTGACTGGAACGGGTTTGGCCCAGCCGAAGCCGAAGATGAACAGCATGGCCGTGCCGATGGGATCCAGATGCTTCAGCGGATTGAGGGTGAGTCGGCCCATGGTTTTGGCCGTTGGATCCCCCATGAGGGAAGCCACCCAGCCGTGGGCCAGCTCGTGGATGATGATGGAATACAGAAGCGGGATCGCCAGCAGGAAAAACGTCAGCGGATCCTGGATGAGAAGCTGAAGCAGACCCATTTTACCCCCCTCTTGTTGTGATCGAATCATGCGTGCAATCAACCCGGCACAGATTCAGATTAGCACAAAATGGGGCGGATACGCCAGACGATATGAGAACCTGAATCCGCCCTCATCGCACCCAAGCAGAATCAGCGCGCTCGAGGATTTTTTGTGATTTGTGCTTGCCCTTTCAAAGGTCTCCCTTATGATCCGGAGGTTGTGGATGCCTATCTGACAATCTTTGAGGCGAAGGATGTAGGATTTCCTGAGAGGTTGTAAAAAAAGCGGGGCCATGATGACCCCGCTTTTTTTACTGCGAAGGAAACGGTTCTTGCCGTTACTTCTTCCAGGCCTTGTTGGCTTCCCAGGCCTTCTTCAGCGTGTCGCCGCGGAGGCCGTCGCGCAGGGCTTCCAGGGCCAGGATGTCTTCCGGGGGCACATTGCCCAGGTTGACGTTGCT
>PLLC01000067.1 GCA_003141195.1 Syntrophaceae bacterium | reverse complement strand
CTGGCCGAGCATGATATCATCCTACCCGATCTGCTTACGGACCTGCAGGACAAGACCCAGCTCACCCGCCGCACCATTGCCCGCATCCTGACGGAGAGCGGAAGGCTCAACGACTTCAAGCGCAATCCCCAGCAGTTCATCGAACTGGTCGGCGAGGCGATCAACCGCGCCAAACGATTGGCTATTGTTGACGGAATCAAATACCAGCGAATGGGCGATGATTGCTACTATGCCCAGGAACTGTTCGAACAGGAAGAATTGATGGGATACTTGAAGAACATGCTCACCGATACGCAGAAGTCGGTATTCGAGCATGTGGTGTACGATTCGGACACCGAGGCCAACTTTGCCGCGCAATTGGAGAACAACGAAGCAGTCAAGGTATACGCCAAGCTTCCCGGCTGGTTCAAAGTGTCGACACCGCTGGGCACGTATAACCCCGACTGGGCGGTTCTGGTGGAGATGGATGGAACCGAGCGTCTTTACTTCGTTGTCGAAACGAAAAGCAGCCTGTTTACCGACGACCTGCGCGACCGGGAGAGTGCAAAAATAACCTGCGGAGAAGCTCACTTCAAGGCGTTGGAAAGCGGAGACAACCCCGCCAGATTCGTAAAGGCGTCTACATTGGAGGATGTGCTGATTCGTTAAAGATTAGTCCTGACTGGATCGCCGGTTTTGCCGGATAGGAAACCCAATGAACTTTCCAAGGAGGATCAAAAAATGAAGGTCGTTGCATTTAACGGAAGCCCCAGAAGGGATGGCAATACCGCCATTCTGATCAAGCATGTGTTCAGCGAACTCGAAAAGCAGGGCATCGAAACCGAATTGGTTCAGCTTGCGGATAAGGTGATCCATGGCTGCATCGCCTGTGAAAAGTGTAGTGAAAACAGGGATCAGCGGTGTGCCGTCAAAGATGACGCCGCCAATGAGTATATCGAAAAGATGCTCGGCGCCGACGGAATCATCCTGGGCTCGCCGGTCTATTTTCAGGATGTGACATCCGAGATGAAGGCCCTCATCGATCGCACGGGCTATGTGTCCAGGGCCAACGGTCGGATGTTTAGAAAGAAGGTCGGCGCTTCGGTGGTTGCCGTACGTCGATCGGGTGCGATTCACGCCCTCGACACGATGGACCATTTCTTTCTGAGCGGCGAGATCGTCATTGTCGGTCGGGCGCTCGGTGTCGGCAGGGCAAAGGGAGAGGTGGAGAAGGACGCCGAGGGCATGGAACTCGTGAAATCGCTTGGGCAGAGGATGGCATGGGTGCTCGGAAAACTGCATGGGTAACGGATAACAGTTGGAAAAACCGGTGATACAGCGACAGAATCGTACAGACCGTTCGATGAGGTTGCCGGCGGAAGGAGGCGTGAGGATGAGCTTTGCATTTTCCGTGTCGACAAAGTCATCGGATGACATCTCAGGAGCCGAAACCTATCGGCGTGATTACTTGAAACAGAAAGGGGAACGCGGATCAGAGGCGGACGATGCACTTCGTCGGGCACTTGTCGATCGCGGCATCGCAGGAGACGCCGGTCTTCGTATAATCGACAACGGCAAGATTGTCGGAAACGGCAAAGACCTCCGGGACCTGCTTGACGCAGATCTTGCAGCCGATGCAGCCGACCGGACAGATCTTTCGGACAACAGCGCCCGCATCCTGTGACGAGCAGGCCACGACGACCGGGAAAGCCTGGGGACGGATGGAGATGATTTTTCTCGGGCAGGCGGTGACGCAGTTCCCGCAAGCGGTGCACTTCTCCGGATCGATCACCGGCAGACCCTCCTCCATTCGGATGGCGTCGAACGGACAGGCCGCCTGGCAGTCTTCATGTCCGAGGCAGCCGTAGGCGCACGCCAGTCCGCCGCCGTCGACCATGTTCACCGCAAAACAGGTCTCGATTCCGGTGTAATGGGCCTTGGGTTTGCGCTGGTCCAGCTTCGCGCCGCAGTGGACGGTCGCGACCTTCCGGTCAAAGGCGGCGGCCTGGACGCCCATAATCGCGGCGATCGCCTCCCCGACCTTCGCGCCTCCGGCGACGCAGCCGCCCACGCCCGCATCGCCCAGGATCAGTTTTTCCGAGAAGTCACGACAGCCGGCGAAGCCGCAGGCGCCGCAATTTCCGCCGGGAAGGACCGCCATCAGTTGGCCGACCCGCGGATCCTCCTCCACGCGGAAGTAATCCGCCGCGAAACCGAGAAGCCCGGCGAAGACCAGGCCCATGACGCCCAGAACCAGAATCGAAATCAGTATCATCATGACCCGTTACACCTAAAACCCGCAACACCCCGGTTGCCGGGTTCCATCCGTTTTTTACAAACCGAACATCCCCGAAAATCCGAGAAACGCAAGCGACATCAAGGCCGCCGTGATAAAGGCAATCGGAAACCCCTGGAACCACCGCGGGATCGGCGCCGCGGCCATCCGCTCCCGGACGTAGGCGAACAGGATGATGGCCAGCGCATAGCCCGCCGAAACCCCGAGCGAATAGATCATCGATTCCAGGAAATTGTACCTGTAGTCGATCGCCAGGAACGCCACAGCGAGAATGGCGCAGTTCGTCGTGATCAACGGCAGATAGATCCCCATCGCCCGGTAGAGGGTGGGGATCATCTTCTTGAGATAGAGCTCCTCCAACTGCACAAGGGAGGCGATTGTCAGGATGAAGACTGCCGTCCGCAGAAATTCCAGGTGAAAGGGAGTCAGGATAAAATAGTAGATCAGCCAGGAGACCGCTGAGGAGATCGTCATGACGAAGATCACGGCAAAACTCATCCCGACGGAGGTGTCGACTTTCGTCGAGACCCCGAAGAAGGCGCAAAGGGCGATGAAACGGATCAACAGGATGTTGTTGATCAGAAACGCCGCAAAGAATATTCCGAATAATTTCATAGGATCATCCCTTTACAAGCCCTCAGAGGACCTTGTTCTCCATCTTGTTCAGAAAGGCCATGATGCAGCCGATCGTGATGAAGGCGCCGGGCGGCAGGATCATGATTGTCGCCGCGATCCTCTCGTCGAAGAGGGGAATGCCGAAAACGGATCCGGCGCCGAGAACCTCGCGGATCACGCCGATGCTGCCCAGGGCCAGCGTAAACCCCAGGCTCATCCCCACGCCGTCCAGAACGGAGTTGAGAACCGGATTCTTGTACGCGAAGGCCTCGGCCCGCCCGAGGATAATGCAGTTCACGACGATCAGCGGCACGAAGACCCCGAGCGCCTGGTAGAGGGCCTGGGTGTAGGCCTGCATCACATAGTCGCAGACCGTCACAAAGGTCGAGATGATGATGAGGAAAATCGGTATGCGGATCTCGTCCGGCGTGATTTTGCGGATCAGGGCGATGACGAGGTTCGAACCGATGAGGACAAACGCCACGGCGACGCTCATTCCAAGCGCGTTGATCGCATTGTTGGAAACCGCCAGCGTCGGGCAAAGGCCAATCATCAGCCGCAAAACCGGGTTTTCCCGGACGATCCCCTGATTGAAATCCTTCCAGAGATTCATGGCTTCGCCTTCCTGTATTGCTCGGAATCCTTGAGCACGGTCTTCACCCCTTCGCAGACGGCCCGGCTGGAGATCGTCGCCCCGGTGATCGCATCGATGTCCTTCTTGGGTTCGATCGTGTCCTTCACGCCCTTGCCGATGAACTGTTTCTGAAATTTCGGCTTCTCGACATTGGCCCCGAGACCCGGCGTCTCCCGCTGACTCAGGATCTTCATCCCTTTGACGCGGAGCTCCGGATCGACTCCCACGAGCATCACGATCTCGCTGCTGTAGCCCCGGGGGGCAACCTTCACCACAAGCCCCACCGCCTTGTCCCCCGTATATCCCTCGTAGATCTCGCTCTTCGCACCGGGTGCGGCGACGTTCTTGAAACTCTCCGCCCCGGGAAGGACCTCGCGCAGGGAGCCGTCGAAGGAGGCCTTGGCGTTCGCCTCGATCCGGGGACCGGTCATCATGAAGACATAGGCCAGCATCCCGGCGGAAATCACGCAGAATACCCCGAGCGTCACCCCCAATTTGATGATCTTACCCATGTTTCTTCACCCCGCCGTAAAGCCTGGGCCGAACGTAGGTATCGATCACCGGCGTCAGCATGTTCATGATCAGGATCGAATAGTTGACCCCTTCCGGGAATCCGCCGTACAGCCGGATCAGGACGGTCATGACACCGCACCCCAGGCCGAAGATGAACCTTCCCTTCGTCGTCACCGGCGCGGTCACGTAGTCCGTCGCCATGAAGAAGGCGCCGAGGAGCAGCCCACCGCTGAGGACATGAAAGAGGGGATCCTGCCCGAGAATCGCCGTTAGCAGCGCCACAGAACCGATGAAGGCCGTCGGCGCCGGCCAGTCGATGATCTTTTTCCAGTAGAGGATTCCCGCCCCGATGAGGATTGCCGGAACCGAAGTCTCCCCCAGGGAACCGGCCCGGCTTCCCATGAACAGGCTGAGATAATCCGGCACCGCCTGGTGCATCTTCGCCAGGAAGAGGGGCGAGGCGGTGGTCACGGAATCGAGAGCGAAAGGCGCCACCCAGGTGGTCATGGCGACCGGCCAGGAGGCCAGCAGAATGGCGCGGGCCGCAAGCGCCGGGTTGAAAATGTTGAACCCCAGACCTCCGAAGAGTCCCTTGACGAGAACGACGGCTGCGACGGCGCCGATCCCCGCCATCCAGAGCGGCAGCGTCGGGGGAAGAACCAGCGCGAGCAGGATCCCCGTTACCGCCGCGCTTCCGTCCCGGATCGTGATCGGTTTCCCGACGATTCGCTGGAAAGCGGCTTCCGCGAGGACCGCCACGACCATCGTGAAGACGACGAGTAGCAGGGCCTTGAAACCGAAGAACCAGGTTGCCGCCGCGACGGGAAACAGGAGCGAAAATACCACCCACCACATGATGCGCTGCGCATCGTCGCGCGCCCGGATATGGGGGGAAACGGAGGTTTCGAAGTTCATCAGCATACGGCCTTCCTGAGCTGTAATTCCCTCTTGGCCACCTTGAAGTGCTGGACCAGGAAGATCCGGGCGGGACAGATGTATGCGCAGCAGCCGCACTCGATGCAGTCCGCCACGTGGTACTCTTCCATCCGCTCCCAGTCCTTGAGCTTTGCGAAGTTCGCCAGATAATTGGGCATGAGACCGACCGGACAGGCCTTGATGCAGCGGCCGCAGCGGATGCAATCGCCCTCGGCAATCTCTCCGACATCCTTTTTCGCCAGGACGAGGATTGAGGAGGTCGCCTTGACCACCGGGACCTCCATCGAGGAAACGGCCGTACCGGTCATCGGACCGCCCATGATGATCTTCGCCGCATCCTCGGTGAGGCCGCCGCACTGCTCGATCACCTCGGCAAAGGAGGTCCCGATCCGGACCAGGAGATTATTCGGCTCCCGGACGCCGCTCCCCGCGATGGTGACCACCCGCTCGATGAGGGGTTTTCCCGACTCCAGGGCCTCGGCGATCGCGACGGCCGTCCCCACGTTGTGGACAACGACGCCGACATCCATCGGCAGGCCGCCGGAGGGCACCTCACGGCCCAGGATGGCCTTGATGAGCATCTTCTCGCCGCCCTGCGGATACTTCGTCTTCAGGGAAACGATCTCGACCCCGGAGAGACCTTCCTTTGAGACCTCCGCCGTGAGCGCCTCGATCGCATCCGGCTTGTTGTTCTCGATCCCGAGGATGATCCGTTCCGCGCCGACCGCCCGGGCGATGGCCCCAGCCCCGGAAAGAATATCTCCCGGTCTCTCCAACATCAGACGGTGGTCCACAGTGAGATAGGGCTCGCATTCGCAGCCGTTGATGATCACCGCATCGATCTTCTTCTCCGACGGGGGGCTCAGCTTGACGTGGGTGGGAAAGGTCGCTCCTCCGAGGCCGACGATCCCCGCTTCACGGACCGCCTTCCGGATGGCGTCCCGGTCCAGATCCTTCCAGGAACGCCGGTTTTTCGCGGGAGACGCGGCCGGAACATCCTCGGCCGCCTCGATGACGATCGACATAACCAGGACCCCGGCGGCGGTGAGGAGTTTTTCAATCCGGATCACCTTCCCCGCTATGGGGGCATGGATGGGGGCGGAGACGAACTTGGCGGAATCGGCGATCTTCTGTCCTTCGGCCACGACATCGCCGACCTTGACGATCGCCTCGGCGGGGACGCCCAGATTCTGCTGCAACGGGAGAACCACGCGCTTAGGCAGGGCGGCTTTCCGGATCGGGAGGGACTGGGTGGCCTCTTTTTTATGACCTGTGTGGATACCGCGTGGGAAAGTCTTCATCATACGTTCATCACAACGAAGCCGCGTTGATGTTTAACGGATTTTCGCCTTCCGGCAGAATTCGGATCACCCTCGCCCGCAGCGTTCCACGCCTGCGGATATGCCGGTCATACCGGCGGACGACCCAGAAACTGACGGTTAGAAGGAAAAGCGCCCCCGCGATGCCGCCCGTTTCGCCTGAAATCCGGATGGAAAAGAAATCGGCCAGTGTAGAGCCGAAAATGTAACCCGCAATCAGAAAAACGACCGGCAGGAGATAAACCACGAAACTCGTCGCAACCACTCCCCCGGTCGATATCTCGATCTCGACCACGTCCCCGGTCTTCACCCCGGAAATGGCCACGGCCTCGATGCCGACCCTGCCTTCCGTATTGGGGTGACAGGCCCCGCACCGTCCGCACGCCTCCGAGACCCGCAGGGAAACCTCAATGACATCCGGCGGAATGATCCGGGTCACGACGCCCTGTTCACGCATACCGTTTACCCCATTCCGCAGCAAACCGGAGACCGACGGAGAAATCTCCGGCCTGAAAGACTGACCGGACCACTTCCCCCTTCCGCCCGGCAGGTATGCATCCCGCCTGCATTGCCAAGAGCGGAGTGAGAAATAACACTTTTCATCCGGATGTCAAGCGAAAATCGAAAAAATTTTCACAGGACATACACCATTCCAATACAAAAGGGCTTTCCGAGTGCCATAACTGAAACACCTCTTCATGACGTCCCCTCTTCGACGAATTCATCGATCGGGCCGCCCCGCCAGACCTTGCCCCGGTTATCGATCAGGATGAAGGCCACCCCCGGGTTCCGGCCCGCGATCTCTGCGGCCTTCACCGGTCCAAGGATGAAAAAAGAGGTCGCGTAGGCGTCCGCCACGGCGGGATCGCGCGCAAGGACCGTCACGCTCCTGGTCCCTGTTGCCGGGTATCCGGTCCGGGTATCGATGATGTGGTGGTAGCGCCTCCCCTGAAAATCGAAATACCGCTCGTAATCGCCGCTCGTGACGACGGCACAGTCCGTCTTGACCTTGAGACGGATCAGTTGTTCGCCCCTCCGGTCCGGGTCCTGAATCCCGCAGGTCCAGGCCTTTCCGCCCTTGCTTCCGGAAAAGTAAAGATCCCCGCCGGCATCGATGATGAAGTCCCGGATGCCGCCTTCCGCCATTTTCCGCGCCGCCCGACCGGCGGCATATCCCTTGGCGATCGCCCCCAGACCGACGGCCATCCCCGGACGCTTCAGGAAAAGGGTCCGGCGCCCCTTGTCCAACACGATATCCCGGTAATCGACCAGCCGGAGCGCCGCCCGGATCTCCTCCTCCCGCGGCGGTTCTTTCCGTTTCTCCACCCGCCAGAGGAGGCCGAGGGGCTTGAAGCTGATGTCGAACGCGCCGCCGGTCTGCCGGGAGACGGCAAGCGACAGGTCGATCACGGCGACGATCTCCTCCGAGACCGGTACCGCCTTCCGCCCGGCAAAACGGGCCGCCTGCGAGATCGGGCTCTCCGGGATCCACTCGCTCATCTCCTTCTCCAACCGGGCGATCTCAGCAAAGGCGCTGCGGCTGACCTCGTCGAACCGCCCCCGGGAGAGCTCTTTTCCGTGGGCCTTGATCTTGACGATCGTCCCCATGAGTTCCTGTTGCGCCTCATGAGTCGCCCCGCCGCCCTGCCTCTGCTGAACCAGAAGGATCAATCCGGCGATGAGCGCCGCCGGAATCGCAATCCAGAGAATCTTTTTCACAGCCCGTTTTATCCCTTCATCCCTCCCCAAGCCGCCGCAGGAACGACCATCATGGTTTCCGCCCCGTGTCCGGTTCCACGGCCTTCCGGATCTCCCGCCAGAGGAGCTCCTTTCCCGCGCCCGTCTTTGCGGAGAAGGCCACAAGCGTCGTTTCAGGGGGGAAACCGATCTTCTCCACGATCCGGCGCCGCCGGTCCGCGAGCTCATTGTTCGACACCTTGTCCGTCTTCGTCAGAACGATCCGAAAAGGGATTTGATAAAACGGCAGCCAATGGATGAGTTGCAGGTCCTCCTCCGACGGATCCCGCCGGACATCGAGGATCAGGACCACGAGCCGCAGGGTGTCGCGCTCCCGGAGGTAGGTCTCGACCATCGGTCCCCACTGTTTCCGGATCGACTCTGGGACCTTCGCCCACCCGTATCCGGGAAGATCGATGAAGGCGAAGCGGTCGTTGACGCGGAAGAAATTGATCTCCTGCGTCCGGCCCGGGGTGTTGCTGGTCCGGGCCAGTTTCTTCCGGTTCAGGAGGGTGTTGATCAGAGAGGATTTTCCCACATTGGACCGTCCGGCAAAGGCGATCTCAGGCAAAACCTCCGGCGGATAATGCGCGGGCTCTTTTGCGGAGAGGACAAACTCGGCGGACAATACCCTCATTTCAAACTCGCCTCCAGACCGATCCCCCGGTATGCCGGGATAAGCCATAGGAAACGGAATTTCGTCGGCACGCCTCACCCCTCACGTTCAAAGACGATTCCGTATTTCTCCAACTTCCTCTCGAAGGTCGGGCGGGAGATGCCGAGAATTTCACAGATCTCCCCCTTGTTCTTCCCGCTCTCCCGGATCACCTTCCGGATGTACTGCTCCTCGATGTCGTCGAGCGTGGGGATTTTACCATCCCCGGTCCGCCCCACGGGCGCCTCCTCTTGCGCCGCTTCCGACGAGGGTTCCTCCACCAGTTCGGGAAAATCACCCCGGACCAGGATCTGCCCCTTGGCCACAACGGCAGCCCGGACAAGGAGGTTCTCCAGCTCCCGGATGTTTCCCGGCCAGCGGTACTTGAGAAAGATCTCCATCATCTCGTCGGAGATCCCCGCGATCCGCTTGTGAAGATCGATGTTGATCTTGGCCAGGAGGTAATCGACCAGGACCGGGATGTCGTCCGTCCGCTCCCGCAGGGGGGGGATGGTAATGACCACGATGTTCAGGCGGTAGAAGAGATCGTCCCGGAACTTCCCCTCCTTCACCAGGGTTTTCAGGTCCTTGTTGGTGGCTGCGATGATTCGAGCGTGGACCTGGATCCGGTCCTTGCCGCCGACCCGTTCGAATTCCATCTCCTGCAGGATGCGCAGTAGCTTCGCCTGAAGATTCAGAGACATCTCGCTGATCTCGTCCAGAAACACCGATCCGTAGCGGGCCAGTTCGAATTTCCCCAACTTCCGGGAGATGGCCCCCGTGAAGGAGCCCTTCTCATGGCCGAAAAGCTCCGACTCCAGGAGCGTCTCGACGATGGCCGAGCAGTTCACCGCGATGTAGGGTTCGTCCCGGGAGGTGTTGTTGTGGATGACCTTGGCGATCAGTTCCTTCCCCGTGCCGCTCTCTCCCTGAATCAGGACCGTCGTCCGGCTCTGGGAAACGGTGCCGATCATCTTGAAGATCTCGCGCATCTCCGTGCCACCGCCGATGATGTCGCCGACCTTGAAGTGGCGGGACGGCTCCATGAGGAGGCCGTCGATCTTCTTTTCCATCTCCAGGGACTTGACGGCCTTCCGGATGGCCATGTCCAGTTCGTCCACGTTGACCGGCTTATGGATATAATCGAAGGCCCCGTTCTTCATGGCGTTGATCGTGGAATCCATATCGTGATGGGCGGTGATCATGATGACCTTGACGTTATCGTCGTCCTCCCGCAGGTCCTCAAGAACGGTAAATCCGTCCACATCGGGAAGCCGGATGTCGAGGATGACCACGTCCGGCGAGGTTTCGACGAATTTGTTCAGCCCTTCCGTTCCGGTCGCGGCCGTGACCACCTCGTAGCCCTCCTCGGTGAGATACAGTTCAAGCGTCTCGCAGATGGAACGGTCGTCATCGATTACGAGAATTTTCGACATCACTCCCCACCTCAGTTCGGTTCATCGACCCGGCTGTCCGCCGAATCTTCCGGTTGCACGGGGAACCGGACCCGCACCCGCGTCCCCTCTCCCTTTACGCTGAAGATATCCACGATTCCCTGGTGCAGGTCAACGATCTTTTTCACCTGGGTCAGTCCGAGCCCCGTCCCATACTTCTTCCGGGTAAAAAAAGGGTTGAAGAGATGGGACATGTCCTGCTCGTCAATGCCGCAGCCATCGTCGGCGATTTCCACTTCGACCATGGGTGTGTCTTCATCAACCATACTCACGGAGAGCACAAGCAAACCTCTCTCCCCCATTGCGTCCACGGCGTTCAGAATGAGGTTCAAAAAGGCCTGCTCCAGCATGGCCGCGTCGATTTGCAGGAGGGGAACGTCATCGGCGAAACGGGTTTGCACTTGGATCTTTTTATCTGCGATTCCCTTCTCCCCCAGCGCCAGGGCATGTCGGACGACCTTCCGGATATCGGCCGTTTCCTTACGCGGCGTGGCCGGTCTGGCAAAGATCAGGACGTCGTTAACGAGCTCTTCCAGATGTTCGACCTCCCGAAGGGCGATCTCGAATCTCTTCAGATCATTGCCGGTCGGATGCATCCGCTTTTCCAGGATCTGGAGGCTCATCTTGATCGAGGAAAGCGGATTTCTCACTTCATGGGCGATGCCTGCAGAAAGCTGACCCACCGCCGCCATCTTCTCGCTCTCATAGAAACTCTCTTCGAGATTCTTGAGATCGGTGATATCCCGCTGGACGATTACGTACCGGTCGCTCCCCCGGACCGGTCCGGGGGAGATGAGGAGCGTCCTTTTCGATCCGTCTCTTGCCTTGACCTCGATCTCATAGGGCGCAAAGATTCCTTTTTTGGCTTCCTCCCATCGTGCCTTCATGAAGTCGCGGAGCTCCGGGGAGACGATCTCCAGAAAATGTTTTCCCCTCGCCTGCTGGGAAATCATCCCGATCCCCTCCTTTACGTCCCGGCTCATGTAATGGATGGTTCCGTCGCTGCTCAGGACGAACAGCCGGTCGGGCAGGCTGTCCACAATGGACTGAAGGTAATTGTAGAGGGATTCGATCTCCTCCCGGAGGTGAATGTTTTCCTGAAGCTTGTTCCGGAGGGTTTCGGCATATTCCCGAAGGTCTTTCGACATCTGTTCTTCTTTGGACACATCCTGGAGCGTCTCGATGGCGGCGATGATCTCCCCTTTTTCATCATAGATGGGGGCCGCCAGAAAATAGAGATGCCGATTCTTCCCTCCGAGGTTCCGGTAGAAGTCCCTTGCCTCAAAAGCGGCCTCCACGGTCGGCGATTTCCGGACCTTCTTGGTCCCATAATGCTTCTCAATGCTCTCGAAATCCCGCTCGAGGATCAGGTCGGCAATGACGGGCCTTTTTTCGTTGTAAAAGGGAATGTACTGTTTTTCGGTCCCGATCATCTCACCGGCCGCAAATCCGGTCAGTTCCGTACAGGCCCTGTTCCAGAGGATGATTTTGTGATCCCGGTTCAGGACGAAGATCGGGATGGGAGACCCCTCGATGATTCCCTCGATGGTCTTCTTCTCCCGGATCAGCCTTTCCTGCCAGTTTTCCCTCTCCCGAAGCCTGTCCCGGACCTCCCGGGCATGAAGCCTTCTCCGGCCCGCATAGACGATGGCCACTGCGGCGATGATCACCGCCAGGATAAGACCGGCGGCCCCGATCATGATGTTGAGGAAGATTTTCCGGACGAGGGCCGTGGCGCTGTCATAGGGGGTCACAATCGCCACGGTCCAGGCCTCGGATGCGAATCGGATCGGGGCATAGGCCACGATCGTCCTCTCCGGACGGCCCTTCTCCCCTTGCAGCCGGTATTCCCCGTATCCCTCTTTTCCGGCAAGAAGGGCCTCTCGAAGCGGCGACAGATCAGAATCTTGCCGAAACTCCAGAGATCCCGCGTCCCGGCCGATCACGCTGTCACGGGGATGAAACAGAACCGCGCCGCGCCCGTCCAGAAGCCAGGTTGAATTGATTTCCCGGGCCGAACGGAGGGAATCGTCGTCGAAGGCGGTCAGGGGAAACGATGCCAGAATCATTCCGCCGAATCCGCCTCCCGAACGGGATCTCGGCACGCCGACGGTTATGACCCGGCCGATGTTTCCCCGACCGTCCGGCAGGGTAAGGACGCCAACGGCCGGTTTTCCGGTCTCCCGGACCTGACGGAAGAGAGGCGTCTCCCCGACACCGCCCACACTGCCGGCGACAGAAGGGGGATAATTCATCAGGATGGCACCGGCCGCGTCCGTAACCGCCGTGAAGGAGACCTTCCCCTCCATGCCGGCATGAACCACACCGATTTTCCGGCCATCCCGCAGGGAACGGTCCGGCTCACCTGCCAGCGTCAACAGGCTTTTTTTTACCACGAGGATCAGATCCTCCAGCCGCGCCGCCGTCCCCCGGGCAACGGCGACCTGCTGTGCGCCGAACTGCCGGACCATCTCCTTCTCCCGCGCGTGACGGACGGTCAGGGCAAGCAGGAGGATCAGAATGATCACCGCCAGCGCCGTCAATCCGACGGAAAACTTGACCCTGTTTAAATTTTTTCTGTTCCGAATGTCGCTGGAATCCATTCTTCCTTTCCGACCGCACAGAACTCCGCATCTCCCGAAAATCGGGCCGAATGTTATCTGCCGCCCCTCTTTTTTTTCTGCTGATGGTCTTTCACGGAAAGAAACACGAACACGAATATCGCCGCCCCCAGGGATATGATCAACTTGGTCAAACCGCTCTCGATGCCGATCACCCGCCAGCAGATGAGCCACACAATGAGATAGGTCGCGGCAGTAAGCAGCTCCGGCATGGCGAAACCTCTCTTCTGATGGTGTCTTTGCGGGAGGGTCAGCCCTCCGAACAGCCTGCCTTTTCGTTAAAAAAGGCACCGGCGGTATGGTCCGTTCTGCATCGACTTCTACTTTTCACTTTAACGGCCTGTTGGAAAATTATCAACAGAAAGTTGGTTCCTTCTCATTTCAAGTGGGTAAGGTAACCTTGGTGTAGTCCAGCTTTCCTGTAAGCATGTAGACAATGGTTTTAAGATTCTTGAAGGTTCTGTAACCGCGAGCCTTTGCCTTGATTGCCTGAACCAGGCTGTTCATGGCGTCGACCATTGCCCGCCTTCGATGGCAAACGCCCGCACGGGTGAACCGTCCCCGCGCAACGGCTTAAGCGGCAGCGCGGCGAAGAAGACTTTCTCCTGCAAGATCGCCTCGAGATTGGTCAGCCCTTCCACAATCAAGACGCCTCCGCCCAACAACGTCTGGTGAATCCGGATGAGCTCCGGCAGATGGTTCACATCCGCCACCGACGGCGGTTCGACGCCGAGAAGCTTCACGCGATGTTCGACACACCAGCGGGCGAGTTCGAAGCTGACGCGCGGCAGTTCATCACGCCATTTCGCTTCGTCGACGAAGGCGCTCCAGCCCGTGCGAAGAATCAGGCTGTCCCCGGGTGCGAACCGCGTCGCAATGCCGCCGAGGTCGGCCACGGTGATCAGCGTCCGGGGCGCGATGCCGTCGAGCTTCACCAGCCAGGCCGGGCCCATGCACTGTGCCAGCGGCACCTCGTCGATCGTCTGGTCGCCCGCCTCGGAGTGGGTGGGCGCATCGATGTGCGTTCCGCAGTGGGAATAGAGGTGAAGCGTCTGCGCGTTCCAGCCGTGTTCCCCGAAGTTGAACTTAGGCTCACAGGCGACGCCTCTCATGCCGGGACGAAGCGTGAGCGTAAGGTCAATGATACGTTGGAAGGAACGGCTTTCCTGCTGTTCTGCCCGGCCGGATTCGGCCCCGGAAGTTGAAAACTTATCGCTCAGATTCTCACTCATAGGTGTTCCATAATCTTTTCCGTCATTTGTTGGGTGGACAACCGCCCCCCGGTATCCGGCGTGCGGTTAGCCGGGTCGGCAAGCACGGTTTCGACGGCGCAACGGATACGGGCAGCTCCGTCGAACAACTCCGGATGCCCCAGCCATTCGAGCATCATTGCCGCCGAGAGAATGGCGGCAATGGGATTGGCGATGCCTTTTCCGGCGATGTCCGGCGCGGTTCCGTGCGAGGGCTGGAAGACGGCACAGTCATCGCCGATGTCCGCCGACGGCGCCATGCCCATGCCGCCGACGAGACCGGCTGCCAGGTCGCTGAGGATGTCGCCGAACATGTTTTCCGTGACCAGAACATCGAACGCGTGTGGTTTCTGCAATAGATACAAGGCCATCGCATCCACATAGACGCGTGAGGCCTCGACCTCGGGGTATGCTCGCGCGACGTCGTCGAATACGGAGCGGAAAAATACCATGGAAGGCAGTACGTTGGCCTTATCCACCAAGGTGCACTTTTTGTTGCGCCGGCTCGCCAGTTCAAACGCCGCCCTGCAGACACGCTCGGCGCCCCGACGCGTGATACGCATCACATCGCGGACTTCGCCGCTGGCCGGATCGGATTTGATGAGCCGGGCGGAGAACAACCCTTCGCAATTCTCGCGCACAATAACCAGATCAATCTCCCCCGCGCCGTACCGCTTCAGCGGGGTGTCCTGCGCGTGGTATAGCCGGATGGGCCGGAGGCCGGCATAGAGATCGAGTCGCTCGCGCAGGTCAATCTGCGGTGTGAGCTCACGCCCATCGGGCCAACGGACGCTGGGCAGGCCCATCGCGCCCAGCAGCACCGCGTCCGCCTGGCGACAAGCCGCAAACGCCTCCGCCGGCAATGGGTCGCCGTGCCGGAGATATTCCGCGGCGCCGACGGCATGTTCACGGAAAGCAAAGCGGACTTTCGACCACTTGCCCTCCAATGTCTTCAACACGGCAAGCGTGGCGCCAATGACCTCCGGCCCGATGCCGTCGCCGGGCAAGACAGCGATGTTCCATGAATTTTTCCCGGCTCTCGCATCGATCTTCCCCCGTCGGCCGGACGACATGGACAGTTGTTTTAGTACCGTCGGCAGTGTTTTTACCGATTCAGTGTCCTGCATGGTTTTCCCTCATCGATTCCCCTGCCCGTCAACCTTTCCCCGCCAGCGGCCTTACCCAGTTTCGTCCGCACGATGCGTTGATCCGGATCCCTGCGCCTCATCCTAAAAACCTTTTTTCCCCGGCACTTTTTCCAGCGAGAGATTCACCGGTCCTTCGGGCCAATGGGGCAGCCAAAGCTTTGAGGATCCCGGAAGAGGTTCTTGGTCTCATCCACCCGGTTCTGGAAACAAATGTTGACCGACCCATCCGGGCCGCCCTGGAACCAGTGCTCGATACCAGGGGGGACGGTATATTGCTCACCGGGATTCAGGCAGCTCTCCTGCCGTGCGGTATAAAACGAGTCCTTTCCCGCAGGGATCAGCATGTCGGGAGCGGTTGCTTTGCCTTTGACGTATACCTTTGTTTGTCCGGAGAGGACCCGGATGGTCTCTTCCTTCCCCTGCTCCCCTTCATAGGGCGGATGCACATGCTGGGGGAGGGTCTGGTTGGGCAGCAATGCGATCAGCGTGATTCTCAGGCGTGCGGAACGGAGGATATCAATGAAGGCAAACCCCTCGGAACGCAGGTTGCCCAATCCAAAATCACTGATCTCCAGGGCCTCCCATTCCGCATCCGTGATCGGGAATCCGGAGCGACAGAGCAAATCAACATATTTCCGTCGAATGGTCTTTTCATCCGGCACAGGCATTGGAACACGACCTCCTCGGTTTATTTCATGATTTCTAACTTGCTTCCGAACTGCAAGCGAGCAAACGGCCGATTGTCCCGGCCATGATTTCCAGGATCAGGCAGCAGGACGCTGCTCCGGCATCAATGACACCGCGGGACCGCTCGCCCAGCCGGCTGGAGCGCCCCAGCTTTGCCACCATGTCCTTTGTGGCATTACGTCCCTGCCGGGCAGCTTCGACCATCTTATCCAGACATACCCGGAACGGTTCACCGGTTTTTACTGCGGCCTGATAGGCAGTTTCCGCCGGGAGCAATACATCCATCAGGGTTTTATCGCCAGGCTTGGCTTCGCTGATCTTCTGTATCCCCTCTCTGCCGGAAGACAGCATCCTGCCGAACACCGCCATGTCGATGGCATCTACCCCGTCACACGCCGCTGCCAGGGATTTGAAGAAGGTACCGTACAATGGCCCCATCGACCCCCCGATCTTCATCACCAGGATCTTCGACAATGTCTTGAGTCCGTGCGTCAGGTTGCCCGGATTGGCCAGAAGCTCATCCCGGCAGAGTGTGAAGCCCTTGTTCATGTTAATGCCGTGATCGCCGTCGCCGATCGCGCCGTCGATGTCACTCAGGTATTGCTTGTTTTCCTGGATGGCATGGATCAGATCGAAAACGATCCGGATTCCATCCCGGTTCGCAAATTGTTCCATACCCTATCTCCTAAAAGCCTGTTGAAAAGGCTCAGATCCAGGCTGTTCAAAAACGTCTGGATGCAAGGCCCCCGAAATCCTGAGCCNNCGTGAGGCGTACTTGCTTGTACGCTGAACGGCGAAGGATGAGGGAAACGCAGCAGACGGGCGTTTTTCAACAGCCTGCTAAGCAAACTGGCACAACCCCATCGAATCGGCTTCATAGTCGATGCAGGCTTTCAGGCCCACATCGAGCTTCATTACCGTCAAGGTAACGCCGGCCATCTCCAGCGACGTGAAGTAATTCCCCACGTAGGACCGGTAAATCCGGATCTGCTTCTCTCTGAAGATCTTCTCTACCTCGTTGTACAGGATGTAGAGCTCCATCAGCGGTGTCGATCCCAAGCCGGAAATCAGCACGACCACTTCGTCATGAGCCTTGAACGGCAGATCCGGCAGGATGATATCGGTCATGCGCCTCGCCATTTGCGCGGCGGTTTCCAGCGTGACCACCTCCAGGCCGGGTTCGCCGTGGTGGCCGATCCCTACTTCCATCCTGCCATCTTCGATCGTGAAGTTGGGATGACCGACCTCCGGGATGGTGCAAGGCATGAGGCCGATGCCCATGCTGCGGGTATTGTCGATGGCCTTTTGCGCCTCGGCAATGACCTCATCCAGGCCGGCCCCCATGGCCGCCTTGGCGCCGCCCACTTTCCACATCAGAATTTCGCCGGCCACGCCGCGGCGTTTTCCTCGCTGGTCCTTGGGCGCGGAGGGCACATCGTCGTTGGCCACGACGGTTCGGACTTCGATCCCTTCGTCTTTCGCCAGTTCCATGGCCATCTTGACGTTCATGTTGTCGCCGGCGTAGTTGCCGTAAAGGCAGGCCACCCCCCTGCCGCCGTTTGCGGCTTTGAAGGCGTCGAAAAACATCTGCGCCGGAGGTGAAGAGAATATCTCGCCCACGGCCACGGCATCGACCAGGTTCCGGCCGATGTAGCCGATAAAAGCCGGTTTATGGCCCGAGCCGCCCCCCGTTACGATTCCCACCTTGCCGGGTACGGGAGCCCGTCGGAACTTCAAGACGCGCGGATTGTCCGTCCCTTCTACCAGATCCGGATGAGCTTTGAGGTAGCCTTCAACCATTTCATCTACCGCCTCCTGTGGCGCATTGATCATCTTCTGCATGGCCGAACCTCCTTAATCCTTCCTGTGAAACGATTCCTGCTCCAACTCCCGCATCTTCTCAACCTTGGGGGCAGAACCGCCTCCCTGGAACTCCGAGTGGAGCCAAGCGTCGACAACCATCTTGGCCAATTCCGGACCGATCACCCGGGCGCCCATGGTCAGAACTTGCGCATCGTTGCTCTTCTTCAGACGCTCTGCGGAATAGACGTCGTGGCAGGTTCCGGCGAACACCCCTTCGACTTTGTTGGCGATCATCGCCATGCCGAGTCCGGTTCCGCAGATAAGAATGCCCCGGTCGTAATGACATTTCCGGATCTCCTGTGCCAAATGGAAGCCGATTTCAGGGTAATCAGCCTTTTCCCGACCCAGATAATCCAGGTCTGTGATATGAACACCCTGCTTCTTCAGGTAGTCGTAGAGGACTTTTTTCAGATCGATTGCCGCTTCGTCGCAATCGATGGCGATACGTAAATCCGTATTTGCCACGGACATACACCTCCTTTATAGTTTAAAGATATTCGCTTCGACGAACTTCCAGGTCTTCAGGAAGTCGCCGCCACGGATCAGTCCGGCGAACTCCATGCGGTCCAGACCATTGAGCCGGTCCCAGATCTTCCTGGTCATCCGCGCATTGGCCTCGAAGGTGCCGCGGATATCCCAGCGGGTCGGCGAAGTATCCGATGTTAGAAAGTCGCTGTAGCCGTATTCTTGCACGTAGTAGATAAATTCCACGTATTCCAGAAAGTTGTGTGATGCTACCATCAAATCCCAGTCCCATCTGCCATTGTTGTCGTTGATATGGATATAATAGGGAAATCGGCTTTTCGCCAGCAAGGCCACAGCCTCTGCGGGATTCTCCTGGCCGTACTTCGAATGGCCGTAATCCATTGTGATGCCCATTTCCTTGATGCCGATATCATTGAGCAGACACAGAGCCTTGGCGGCGGTGTCCACGAAACAGTGGCCGCGCGTCTCGCTGGGCTTGTATTCAATGAAGAGCGGGATCTCCGGCTTGTAGGCCCCTGCCTCGCCAAAGGTCTCGATGAGGAACTTCCACATCTGGGCGTAGTCGCACTGGAAGGCGAATTCATATCCGTCACCCAGGGGGCAGCAGGTGACCTTGTCGGCGCCGACAGCCTGGGCGAAGTCCTTGGCGTCCCTGATGAACTGGACGGCCTTCCGCCGAACGGCCGGATCCGTGGAGGTCAAACCTCCATTGCGGAACTCGGGTTCCGCCTTCACGTTGACGTTGACGGCGGCAATGCCGAGATTATACTTGATGAGCAGGGATTTCAAACTTGCCGCGTCGTTGACTTCGTAGGGAAAGACGACTTCCACGCCGCTCATCCCTTCCATCTGCGATACCATCTCCAGACGTTCCGCCAGCGACTTTTCCTCGTTGTACTCATGAAAGCGGTCTTTGGTCTTGCTTACAAATCCTGTGATCAAGGCAAATTTGACTTCATTGTTCATTCGAATCCTCTCCTTCATCCCTTTATTTCAAATGATTGCAAATAGTTCAGTCCAAACCCGTACTGTTCGACAACCTGATCGGGCCTACAGCCGATTTCGATATCCCTGCTCCCGTCATAGCCGGCGCCGGCCAGGTTCGCCAGCAGGGGTTTCCACGGGATCGTGCCTTTCCCCGGCGCCAGCTTGATATTTTCAGTGCCCATGTTGTCGCCCAGATGGGTGCCGAAAATCCTTCCCTGCAGTTCAAACGGCAGCAGGGGAACCAGCTCCCGGCAGGCCCAGGCATGGCCGGTGTCGAAGTTGATACCCAAGGCCGGTGAGCCGATTTCATTACAAAGATTTACAAATCGGCCGATGCCTCCGATGACTGAAAAAGGCAGGATTTCAAAGGCCAGCTTCATTCCCGCTTCTGCCACCACCTCGACATACCGTCCGATCTTTTCGGCGAGTCGCTGATGCACTGCCTGCCACCAGCGGAAGTCCGTTGCTTCCGGCGAATTCCAATCGACGCCGAAGGTCGAGGCCGGTATGGTGAGCACCCGGCACGGAGGAAAACCCTGCACGATGTCCAGCACCTGATGCAATTCGCCGATGCCGCTTCGGGGATTCAACTTTTCCGGGTTCGAGAACTCCTCCAGTATAAAATGCGCCACAAATTGCGTCGGGACGAGGCCGAGATCGCTCGCAGTGCGGTGCACGCTCCGGGCATCCTGCGCCCACTCCGTAAGCGCCGTCCCGACCAGGATCTCGGGCTGGTAGGCGGAAAAACCGAGCTTCCTGACGAGCTTGAGTCCCTCACAAAAGTTCCCGATAGAGAACCCCGGTCCGTAGAGAGAAACCATAAACGCGGGACTGACGCCGATCATCTGTGATACTTCCTCGAATGCGCCCCTCCGGGCAACCGGTTTTCCATCCGTGCGAACGGTCATAGGCCGTCCTCGTGCCGCCATCACATGAACAGCCGCAAAATGACTTTTGTCAGCGACGGGAAATAGGTGATCACAAACAGCATGGCGACTGTCGCCGTCATCAGGGGGATCAGATGCTTAGTGATGGCGCCGATCCCGGCATCCGCGAGCTTGGCTGCGACGAAAAGCGTCCCTCCTACGGGTGGGGTATACAGCGCGATGGCGAGGTTGGCGGTCATTATGACGCCAAAGTGCACCATGTCGACGTTGAACGACCGGGCGAGGGGTAAGAGCAGCGGTGCGCTCATCAGCATGGCCGGCAACGGCTCGATGAACGTGCCGAGCAGGAGCAGGGCTACGTTGGTCAGAAGCAGGAAGACCCACTGCTGGTGGGCGACGCTCTGAACCCATACGGCAAGCTGTGTGGCAACCTGTTCTACCGTCATCAGCCAGGACAGGCACCCCGTGGCGCCGATGACGAGCAATACCGTAGCGCTCGTCTGGAAGGACGAGAGCAGCAGACCCGGCAGGTCGCCGAAGGCAAGGTCCTTATAGAAGAATATGGAGATGAGCACACCGTAGACCACCGCTATGGCGGCCGCCTCCGTCGGTGTGAAGACGCCGGACCAGATGCCGCCGATGATGATGACCGGCAGCACCAGCGCCGGTCCCGCATCCATGAAGGCGGCCCATATTTCCCGGAAGGACGACCGCTTCCCGCCGGTGTCGCAGCCGGACTTCTTTCCATACCACATGCACACCATGATGATGGCCATTGCGGTAATGATCGCCGGGACGACCCCGGACATGGAAAGCTGCCGCATGGAAACGCCCGAAATGAAGGCATAGACCAGAAAAGGGATCGAGAGGGGCATCAGCAGCGCCAGGGTTCCTGCAACGGACAGCAACGCTGCGGCAAACGCCCCCTCATAGCCCTTTTCCTTCATCATGGGAACAACCAGGGATCCGATCGCCGCGGTATCCGCGATGGCCGATCCGGACACGCCGCCGAACAGGAGACAGGAGACCGTGGTGACCACGGCGAGCCCTCCGGGCAACCAGCCGAAGAGCGTTCCCGCAAACGCGACGATTCGCTTGCCGACACCCCCTTTCGCCAGCAGGTTGCCGCCGAAGATGAAGAGCGGCACGGCGATCAGGATAAAGGGTTCCACCCCGGAGATGAAGCTGAGGAAGATCGTTTCGAGCGGGTGAGAAAGTCCGTTCAGCCAGATCATTCCGACGGTGGTGGCCAGGAGTGCATACATCAGCGGGACACCCGCTATCGCAATCACCAGAAACACGAGGAATATGACGAGTGCAAACATCGATTAACCTCCGTAGCGTTCTTCGCGCGTCTTCCCGCGAAAAATTTGAACCAGATCGAATGCGACGAATATCAGCATCGCTGCTGATCCAACGGGCAGGCTGAGATACTGCAACGCCATGGGCCATCCAAGGACCGTCAGCTCATTGCCCCAGTTCGCCATCGCAATGCCCATCCCAAACTTGACCAGCAGCCCGAGAACGACCAGGCAGAAGGCCTGGATGATTCCATCTGCCAAGCGCCGCATCGGGCCGGACAGCTTGTCGAGGAATTCGGTGATCGTCATGTGGAGCCCACGTCGGGCCGCCGAGGCGCCCCCCAAAAAGGATACCCAGACCATCATGAACTCACACAACTCTGTGGTCAATGCGATATCTTTTCCAGCTATATGCATGATAACATTGAAGAAAACCACGATGACCATGACGGCGCCGAGCACAACCATCGTCCAGTCGACGGTGTTACCAAGCCACCGGATGAAGTTTGGCGCCGGTGGGGATGGCGGTAAACGGAAGTGACTCATAGTGAACCCCTTCTGGAGGGCCGCCTACGCAATGGGGGCGGCCCTCCGGTTTCATTTGAGAGTACGGCAGGATTACTTGACGGGGAGAGCCTTGCGCACAGCCACGGCATCTGCCAGAAAGGCGTCAACGTCGGCGGCGCCGTACTTGTCACGCGCCTTGCCGTACACCGGCTGTACCGCTTTCCGGAATAGCTCCAGTGAAGGACTTGTGATCTTGGCCCCCTTGGATGCCATCTCCTTGAGCTGATTGTCATCGTTGGCCTGAATCGTCTTGCGGGACCAGTCTGCTGCTTCCTTCGCGGCCTTGGTGACCGCCTCGCGGTCAGCCGCAGACAGCTTCTGCCAGGTCTTTTCCGAAATGGCGAGCGGAATGGGGCTGTAGACGTGATTCGTGAGGGTCACATAAGGCGCGACCTCGTAAAACTTGTTGGAGTAGATCGTATCGATGGGATTTTCCTGGCCGCTCACGGCCCCCTGCTGAATCGCCATGTACACTTCGGGAAGTGGCATAATCTGGACGCTGAAACCGATCGCATCGAGGGTCCAACGCATCATTTCATTGGGGAAAGTACGGAGCTTTTTGCCTTTGGCGTCATCCGGGGTGCGAAGCGGTTCCTTGGTCGTCATGCAGCGAAAACCCGCCTCAAACGTGGACAGGAACCGAAAGCCCTTCTGAGGCGCCTTATCAAACTCTGCTTTCAGCCACTTGGATTCGTCATAGAGTTTCCATCCCTGCTCATAGCTGTCGACGATGAACGGCAGCATGGTGAGGTTCAACCCGGCCAAATGAGGCGCATACGAGCCGGTGCTGGACACGGTGAAGTCGATCCCGCCCAGGACGAGTTGCTCGATGTTCTTCGGGTCGTTGCCAAGCTGGCTACAGCAGTATACCTGAACCTTGTAGCGGCCATTCGTGTACTGCTCGACCTTCTTCGCGAACACCTCGGCAGCCCCCTGGCGTGCTCCCTGCTGCTGGTCGGTGTGGCTGAATTTCAGAACAGTCTGGGCTTCAACGTTCGATACACTGAAGACGTTACATACACCCAACACGAAGACTACCACTGTGAAAAAAAGCATCCTGACGAACAACGATTTCCTCTTCATAGTAACCTCCTCCTCTGGTTATTGGCAGGAAAAGCCTGCCTACGTCGTCACATGAGCCGCATCCTGTCCTGTCTATCTGAACATTCGCCCCCTTTCTACAATTCCAATGTTGCATCCGATCATTTGATTTGAGAATCGTTTTGCGATTCCTCTGCGAAATCCTTAATCAATTTCTCCCGCGATCGTTTCAAATGGAGACGAACAGCTTGCTCCGCCATTTCCGGATCTTTCTTTATGATTGCCTCGATAATAGCCAAATGTTCCGGGAGGGTTTCCTGGGGCGACCTCACAAGCCCCCCCCGGAACTTCACCAGATAACTAAAGGTTATGACGCTGTACGTCTCCAGCATATTGGACAAGAGATCGTCTCCGCCAATTTTGATCAGGAAATGATGGAAGCGCCGATCCTCTTTGGCATAATTCTCCACGCTTCCACTGGCTTCAGATATCTTCAATCCTTTGAATAAATTCTGGAGTTTTTGGATCTGGCTGCCTGAAATGCGGAGGGAGGCGCGTCGTGCTGCCAACCCTTCCAATACTTCCCGAAGTTCGAAAATGTAGACCATTTCCTCCTTGGAAAACTCGCGCACATAAAACCCCTTGCGGGGTATCGCGGTAATCAAGTGCTCCTGTTCCAGTTTCTTGAGCGCGTTCACTAAGGGGGTTCGGCTGATCCCCAGATCTTCCGCCAACTTTTCCTGATAGATTTTGCTTCCAGACTTGAGATTCTGATCGAGAATCATAGACTTTAACTGACTGTAAACTTTCTGGTCGAGGTTCACGTGATCGGTTCCCAACTTTTTCACAACCACCCTCCCAGTTGTCATCCCGGTTTAGAATTCACATTCATGATGAAAACAAGCGACCATTGAATAATGAATTTTGTATGCAGAATGCCTCAAGGAAATAATTTTGTCAAGGGATTTATTTCACAGAAAGTTCACTCTACTTTCCATGACAACCCCTTGCGGAGCGCAAATGGCTGTCGTCACCGGGTCCCTTTCCACTTTTCGTTCAATCGGCACGGTTTATTGAATGGAATGTTCAACGGATCCGTCCAGGAGCACGAGACCGCCATCGGACACAATTCAGAATATTACAATACCTGCAATCGTTTACAAAATATGCCTCCCTGTAAAACGGATGGCACATCTGTTGCAGAACCCCGGGTCAAATCAAGAAACCCTTTCCCCCGGCGCACAATTGTGCTATTGGGAAGAGGGAAAAATATCATTCATTCATTTAGGAAAGGGGAAAGACGATGCTACAGAAATTTGGAAAAGGTTTGCTCACCCTGGTTTTCTCTTCAGCAGTCCTCCTGTTCAGTTCACCTTTTGCATTTGCAGCGGAAGCCCTGCCCACGGGCGGCGAATCCTACACGAAGGTCTTGTTTGCGGTCGGGGCGATGATTGCAGCGGGATTCGCGATCGGGGTCGGGGCCGTCGGCGCCGGATTGGGAATCGGCACGGCTGCAAGCGGGGCCTGCTCGGCTGTGGGCCGGAATCCCGGGGTTCAGGGAAAGATCATGATGACGATGCTGGTCGGCATGGCCATGGCGGAATCGATCGCGATCTATGCCCTGGTCGTATCGCTGGTGCTTCTGTATGCCAACCCCTATATGAAATATTTCCTGGCGGGTTAATTCGTCGGAAGTCACTATCCATCCAATTATGGTTAGGGGGAAAACGGCATGGCAGACACGAATAAAGGTAAGCAGTTGTTCACCGTAGCAAGGGTTTTCTTCCTGCTTATCGTAATTCCCTTGTCACTGATGGCCATCCTGATTGCCAATGGCATCTTCAAATTGGGGGTTACCGTAAGGGAAGGGGCGGTCACCGTACTCGACCAGAAATCCCAGGAAGAGATTAAGATACGCGCCATCAACACAGCAGAAGAGATTGCCGGTTTCCTCAACGAGAGGAAGAAGGATCTGCTGGTAGCAACCATCATCCCGACGACCGATTCCGCCTTCCGGCAGTTCGTTCAGGAAAACCGGAAATCCCTCTGGGTCCGGGAGAACGGCAAGGTCCGCCAGATCCTCTCCTACCTCTATCCTGAGATGGAGCTGACCGACCGGAACGGGAACGAGCTGATCCGGATTGTGAACGGTGAATCGACGCCGAAGGCAAAGCTGGTCAATGTGAGCAAGCCCGCCGGTACGACGTATAAGACGGAGGAGTACTTCGCCGGCGCCAGGGCGTTGCACCGCGGAGAGGTCTATGTCTCGCGCGTGACCGGCTGGTATGTCAACCGGCCCGACTTTGAGAAGGGAAAACGGTTTTCCGGAATCATTCGTTTTTCCACACCCGTCTTCGACCAGCAGGGCTTTGCCGGGGTTCTGACCCTGGCCTTGGACTACCGCCATCTGGCCGGATTCACGGACCATGTCGTCCCCACCCAGGCCGGCCGTGTCTTCGAGGCAGAGGTGGACGCCTCCACGGGAAACTACGCCTATCTGGTGGACAACAGGGGATTTGTCATCTCCCATCCCTATGACTACCACATCGCAGGATTGGGCCCCGACGGAACACCGGTTCCCGCCCTGACCGACAAGAATTCGGAAGAGATGACCCGGAGGGGCGAGGCGGTTCTCAACCTGAACCTCCTCGGCTACATGGATCCCAACCTTCCCGAAGTCGCACGGGATGCGGCGGCGGGAAATACGGGCTTGAAGATGTATAAGTTCGGAGGTCATACGAAGTTCGTGGCCTATGCGCCCGTGAAGTTCTTTTCCAAGGAGTATCCGCAACCGGCCGGTTTCGGATGGGTCGGCATGGGGCTGGACGTGGAAAAGTACAACGAACTGGCCATCCGAACGTCTCAGAAGATCGAGAAAGAAGCGAAATCCTGGACGACGACCATCATCGTAATCCTGATCCTTTCCGTCATCCTGCTCTTCCTCATTCTGGCAGTCCTGGCCCGAGGCATCACCCGCTCCCTCGAAGCGGAGGTCCCGGCGGAGGCGCAGGAAGCAGCGAAGCTCTATGACGATGACGAGGACGACAAGTAACCCCTGATCCGGTTTTTACGGACCCATTCCAAGGCCGGAAGGAAAACTTCCGGCCTTTTTACATGCAGGGCGACGCGTCCCTGTCCTTCCGGACGGGGGTGACCATGGCAGGGGTGAGAGGGGAGAATCCATGGACGAAAAAATCCCCTGAAAAAAGGTTATCTTTTTTCAGGGGATTTTTGATTGAGAGGTGTCCGAGCGGATCGTAAGCCGAGTTCTGTTCCGCTTTCCGGTCACCCGGAAGACGGCGATGATCATTCCTCTAAGACGGCCGTTGCCGGCCGCCTTTAGCGACACAACCCGAGAACATTGGAGCGGGCCGCCCCGTTCTCCTATTTGGTCTTGCTCCGGATGGGGTTTACCAAGCTTTCCCGGTCACCCGGGAAACTGGTGAGCTCTTACCTCGCCTTTTCACCCTTACCCCTCTTGAAGCGGAGGGGCGGTGTCTTTTCTGTGGCACTTTCCTTAGGGTCACCCCCAGTCGCCGTTAGCGACCATCCTGCCCTGTGGAGTTCGGACTTTCCTCCGATCCGGCATCCCGGACCGGCGATCATCTGATCCGCTCCGGCACCTCTTTTCAATGATCCGTTCATCGCCGGCCCGCACATCCGCCGTCGATTCCGGTTCCTGTATACACGCCCCGGGGGACGGAGGTCAAGCCCCGGAAGACATCTTTTCGCGATGGCTTAAAAAAAGCAGACGGGGCGTTTTATGCGCGATTCATTCGGCAGAGCCGGCTCGGGGATTCGAAATTATCGAAGGCATGGATCGCGGTCACAACCATCAGATGTTCCGGTTCTCCCAGTAGATGATCCGGTTGCAGTTCGGACAGGTGATCAGGGCCGTCGTTTTCTGCAATTCATTGTACAACTGGGGAGGGACGGACATGTGACATCCGTCGCAGACCTCCTTCCAGACCGCAACCACCGCTACGCCGCGCCCGGCGCCTTTGATCAGCTCGTATTTCCGGAGGACCTCGGCAGGGATCTCTTTCTTGAGTTCTTCCCTTTTCCGGACGCAGGCATCCAGCTCCCCGGCAAGGGAGTTCATCTCCTCCTCGATCTTCTTTCTTTCCTCCTCATAGCGCCGGCGTTTAATGTCCCGTTCCTCTTCTTTGGCCTTCAGCGCGGTTTCGAGATGTTCGAGCTCATCGAGGAGGAAGATGACCTCATCCTCCGTCCGGCTATTCTTACCTTCGAAGATCTCGATCTCCTTCAGCATCGATTGATACTCCTTGTTCTTCTTGACCTCAAAGAGCCTCTCCCGCGTCCGTTTCAGCGTCTCCTGCCCCGCCTGCAACTGGGTGTCCTTTTCCTGTCTGCGTTTTCGCACACTTTCCATCTGCTCCCGCTGCGTCTCCGCAAACTCGCAGAATAAATTGAATTCCTCCTCCAGTATTTTCATCTGGACCGGAAGGTTCTTCCTCTTCGCATGAATCCTTCCTGCCGCCGATTCGATCTTCTGCAGTTCAATCAGGCGCACCAACTGTTTTCTCAACCGCCTCCCCCTTTCCTTTGAAAAAATTCACCGGGCCCTCCCCCAAAAAAAAATGCACCATCCACTGGTGCATTTTCAGGAGGTTATCCTGCTTCCCCGCTTTGCCTGTCCTGTCATTATCAATGAAAACTCGCGTCTCATACGCCCCAGATTCCCCTCTCCTTCATCCCTGGTGGGCCCACCTGGGTTCGAACCAGGGACCGACCGGTTATGAGCCGGTGGCTCTACCAATTGAGCTATGGGCCCTTCCCGGAATGAATTCAGTTTTTCCAACAGTGTTTATTAATACCCCTCCCCGTATCTTGTCAATATTTATTTACCCCCCGGTTTCAGAAGACGCCTCCGTGACGGATTCCGCAATTTCCGGGTGGCGCCCGATTCGATCCGCTTGGCCCTATCCCGGCTCATCTCCAGGGATTCCCGCGATTCTTCCGACGAATAATCCCCCCGCTCACTGATTCCGAAACGCATGCGGAGCACCTTTTCCTCCCGGGGCGTCAGGGTCGACAGGATCTTCCGGGTCTGTTCCGCCAGATCCATGCTGATTGTGGCCTCCGCCGGCGACATGATCTTCTTGTCCTCGATGAAATCCCCGAGGTGGCTGTCCTCTTCCTCCCCGATCGGAGTCTCCAAAGAAATGGGTTCTTTGGCGATTTTTAGGACCTTCCGGACCTTTTCCAGGGGAAACTCCATCTTATTGGCGATCTCCTCCGGATTGGGCTCCCTCCCCAATTCCTGCACGAGATAGCGGGAGGTCCGGATCAGTTTGTTGATCGTCTCGATCATGTNNATCCACCAGGTGGCATAGGTGGAAAATTTATAGCCGCGCTGGTACTCGAACTTGTCGACCGCCTTCATGAGCCCGATATTGCCCTCCTGGATCAGATCCAGGAACTGAAGGCCCCGGTTCGTATACTTCTTCGCAATGCTCACGACAAGACGCAGGTTCGCTTCCACCAACTTTCTCTTTGCGATCTCCGCCTTCCACACTCCCGTCTCGATGACCACCATCGCATTCTTCAGCGCCGTCACGGAGAGTCCCGTCTCTTGGGCGATCTTCTTGAACCGGCGGTTGGCCTCCCGGACGATCTGCTCGCAGGTCTTCAATTGCTTCAGGGATACCCCCGCTTTCTTTGCCGCCAGCTCTCCGCTTTTGGCGGACTTGTTCATCTTCGCCCAGGCCTCTTCCATCTGAGCCAGGGAGAGACCCGTTTCCTTCTTGCACCGGCGGACCGTCTCTTCCACCTGCCTCACCTCGTTGATATACACGCGGAGATTGGCCACCATCCGGTCGATCTGTCTCTTGCTGAACCGAACCTTCCGGCAGAGCTTAACGATATTCCGGAGATTCTTTTCCAGATCTGCTTTGAGTTTCTGCCTCTCCTCGGCGGCGACTCCCTTCTTCGAATTCAGCTTTTTCCTGATCAGATCGTTCTTGCCGTCGAGGAACGTGACCTTGTCGAGCAGCTTGATGACTCTCTCCCGATGCATGTCCTCTTCCATGACGCCGTCATCGTCCTCGATGTTGTCCAACACGCTCTTCACGCGGATCGCCCCGCTCTTCAACTGGGCGCCGATATTGACCACATCCTTGAGGGAAACGGTCACACTGAAGACGGCCTCCATGCTCTCCTGCGCCCCCTCTTCGATCACCTTGGCGATCTCAACCTCGCCCTCCCGGCTGAGCAGGGAAACCAGGCCCATCTCCCGCAGATACATCTTCACCGGATCGCCGGTCCTGCCGATCGCCGGCAGCAGGCCGAGGATATCCTCCCGCTTGATCTCGACCCGTTCTTCCACCGCCTTTTTGACGACCAGCTTTGCCCCTTTGTCCGAGTCGATGATATCGATATTCTTTTCGCCAAAGAGCATAATGATATCATCGATCTGATCGGAGGAGATGACATCGGAGGGAAGCAGATCGTTGACATCATCGTAGGTCAGAAACCCCTTCTCCTCTCCCAGCGTGATCAACTTCTTGAATTCATCCGATTCGATTTCTTTTCCCATATCGGTTTCTCCCGGCGTCCCGTTGAAAGAATACAGCCGCCCACCATCCATCCCGGCCTGCCGCTGCTTCTCCTGAAAAAACATCTCCGCGGCTCAGGCAAGACCCTTTTCTTCCTGCAGAAGTCTCTCCTTTTCCCGGAGGAGGCCGTCGCACAATTCGCGGTTTCCGGCTTCATCGGCCTTGACAATTTGGGCCTTCAGCATCCGGTGGCGTTCTTTATACCATTTCCGCTGGATCTTCCGGAGGGTATCGGCAAAAAGGCGATCCATCCACTCCTCCTGATAAGGACTCTCGCTCATCAACAGGTCGAGGAGCTTTGCCCGCACCGGGCCCTCCTCCAGACCATTCACAAGGGAGAATCCATCCGGGATCGCCCCGCCCTCTTTTCCCGCGGCCGTCAGCAGCCTCTCTCCCAGCGACCTCAGCTCTTCCGTCGTGAAACAGGCCATCACCCCGGACATCGCCACCGCCGGGATCCGTTCCGGGCATTCCAGCATCATGTGAATCAGGCCCAGCTCCAGGTGATCGGGTTCCCGGACGGATTTCCTTCGCGTCGGCTCGACCTGCGACGCGGTCGCATGGGAAAGGACACGCCGGACCTCCGCCTTCAGGACCTCCTGATCGAAGTTCAGTTTCTCCGCCACCTTTTTGATGAACAGGTTTCGTTCAACAGCATCCTCGATCCGCGCGATAAAGGCAACGGCCTCCCGCAACTTGTCCCGGTCCTCCTCCAGCGTCCCCCTCCCGCCGAGGATCTCTTCGATGTAGTAATCGACCATCGGCACGGCACGGGCCACCAGTTCCTCCGTCTTTTCTCGCCCCCGGGTTCGGACGAAATCGTCCGGATCATGGCCGTCGGGAAGGATGACCGCCTTGGCATGGACATTCCCGGCCAGAAACAGCTCCAGGCTCCTCGCGAGCGCCTTCCGGCCGGCTTCGTCCGGATCAAACACAGCGACCACGCGGGGCGCATACCGCCGGAGCAGATCAACCTGGGCCCGGGTCAGGGCCGTTCCCAGCGTGGCCACGACATTTTGAATGCCCGCGCCCCAGAGGGCGATCAAGTCGAAATACCCCTCGACCAGGAGGGAAAAACCGGCCTGCCGGATCGCCTCCCTTGTCCGGGAAAGCCCGAAGAGGTTGTTTCCCTTCGTGTAAACCGGCGACTCGGGGGAATTCATGTATTTCGGCTCGCCCGCGCCCATGACCCGGCCGCCGAAGGCGATCACATGACCGTCGACGTCCTCGATGGGGATCATCAGTCTCCCGCGGAACCGGTCGTAATGCCCTCTCTCCCCCTCTCCCGCCCGCAGAATCGCGAGGCCGGCCTGTTCGACGAGCTTCGGCGGGATCCCTTTCTTGTCCAGAAAATCGAGCAGATGGCGCCATCCCTCCGGGGCAAGGCCGATCCGGAACGTGCTGATCGCTTCCGCTTCAATCCCCCTCTTCCGGAGATACTCCCTGGCCCCCTCCCCCGCCGGCGACTGGAGCGCCCTCACGAAGTACTCGGCCGCAAGTCCGTTGACCCGGCGGATCTGTTCCCCGAGGGTATAACGATCCTTCTCTTCCGGGCTCATGCTCCTCTCTGGGATGACAACGCCCACCTTCCCCGCCAAGTGGCGTATCGCCTCGGGAAAGGTCAGATGGTTCAGCTTCATGAGGAAGGAGAAGACATTCCCTCCCTCGCTGCAGCCGAAGCAGTAGAACATCTGTTTGTCGGGACTCACCGTAAAGGAGGGGGTCTTCTCCCGGTGAAAGGGACAGAGCCCGAGAAAATTCTTCCCCGCCTTCTTCAGGGTCACATACTCCCCGATCAGAGAAACGATATCGGTCCGTCTCCGGACCTCCTCGATCTTATCCTCGGGAATGGATCCCTTCAAAGGACAGCCCCCTATGCGGACAACATAAGCTTTACCTTTTCGCCGACCGTCTTGCCGTCGGCCTTCCCGGTCACCCTGGGCATCAGGATCTTCATAACCTTTCCCATGTCCCGGACGCCCGCGGCGCCGGTCTCCCGGATCGCCTCGGCGATGATCGCATCGAGTTCCGTTTCCGACATCTGCGCCGGCATGAACTCCCGGATCACCTTGAGCTCCGCCTCTTCCTTTTCCACGAGATCGGGCCTGCCGCCCTTTTCAAACTGTTCGATCGAGTCCCTCCGCTGCTTCACCATGCCGGAGAGGAGCTGAAAAAATTCGGCCTCGTTCAGCTCGCGCTTCAGATCGATTTCGCGGTTGTGCAGGCCATTCTTCAGCATGCGCAGGGCCGACAGCCGGATCTTGTCCGTCGCCTTGGCCGCCAGAATCATTTCCTGATCCACTTTGTTTTTGAATGTCATGGCTCGCGGACCTCCATTGGATGCTAACATAGATCATCTTCGCGTTTTGTCAATGGAACGCAACGTTTTCAGGCCAGACTGTCCCGGAGTTTCCGGCCGCCCAACAGGTGCATGTGGAGATGGAAGACCACCTGTCCTCCCTCCTCATTGCAGTTGATCACCACCCGGAAACCCTTCCGGTCGACCTTTTTTAACCGGGCAACCTCCCGGGCGGCGGATATCATAGCCTGGAGATCCACCATTCCTTCCGCATCCACGTCCATCAGGGTGGCGATATGTCTTCTGGGGATGATGATGATGTGGACCGGGGCCATAGGCTGGATGTCCTCAAAGGCCAGGACCCGATCATCTTCATGCACCTTCCGGCAGGGAATCGTTCCCGCCGCGATCTTGCAGAATACGCACTCCTCCATGTTCCTCGCCTCCTCCATCCCGGATGAAACATCCTGGCGTACGCCTCACTCCTCACGCCTCACCCCTCTTGTGCAGTCGATAGCCTCTGTGAGGGACAGGGCGCCCGTATAGAGGGCCTTCCCCGCAATCACACCGATGACACCCTGTTTCTCCAGGGGGATGAGCCTCTCGATATCCCGGATCCCGGACACGCCGCCGGAGGCGATCACCGGAATCCGGACCGTTTTGGCCAGCGCCCCCGTCGCCGCGACGTTGACGCCGGTTTCCATGCCATCCCGGGCAATATCCGTGTAGACCAGTGCGGCGGGCCGGTCCTCCACAAACCGGAGCGCCACCGCCGCCGCAGTTTCCTCTGTCTTTTCCGTCCATCCCCGGACGGCGATACGCCCCCCGACCGCATCGATGCCCAGGATCACCTGACCCGGAAACGCGAGGCAGGCCTCCCGGACAAACCCCGGATCATAGAGGGCGGCCGTACCGAGAATCACCCACCGCACCCCGCTCTGGAGGTAGGTCTCCACCGTCTTCATGGTCCGGATGCCGCCTCCCACCTGGACCGACAGCCCCGTCTCCGCCACGATTTCCCGGATCACCGCCTCATGACGCGGGACACCGGCGAGGGAACCGTCCAGATCGACCAGGTGCAGACGTTCGGCGCCTTGTTGCTTCCAGACGGAGGCCATGACCGCTGGATCGTCCGCGTAAATGGTCGCCCGCCCGAAGTCCCCCTGGACCAGGCGCACGCAACGGCCCTCCTTCAGATCGATGGCGGGAATGACAATCATCAAGAGGTCTCTTTAAAAACAAAGGAATTTCCGTCGCAAGGGAAATCCCGCCAGGGTCCGGCGTTCCAGGGTGTTAAAAACGCTACGGCAGACCGGGGAAGGTCTTCAGGACCTGTTCCAGCCCCTCTACCGCCAGTTCCTCCGCCGTGACCCACTTCCAAGAGGACACCTGGAGGAGATCCTCCATCAGCGAACTCTGCGTCCGGTCAAAGGCGTCCCGCCAGACGAGAACCCCATCCTCAACCCGGATCAGATGGATCTCGAAGGCAACCGACGCCGGTTTCTCCACGGAGAAGGGTTTCCCTTTCCTCTCCCGAAAACGGTAGACATATCCGATCACAATCCCCTCCGCTCCCAATTCGCTTCCCACATCACGCAGGATCTGCCGGAGCGGGGTCTTGAGGGATGCCGTGGAAACCCGCCGGTAAACCCCGGCAACGCGCTCCCCCGCAATGACGCTGAATTTCGGTTTGCTTTTTTCCAGTTGTTCCAGAAAGCGGGCCTCGACCACCGTTTCCGGACTTCCGACGGCTTTCGCAGCGCTGAAGATCATCCCGCAGAGGGGACAGCGCACAGCGCCACTGAGCAGGTCTTCCGGGACGATCTGCTGAAAGGGAAGCACGGCGATCCGGTCGAAGACGATCCTCCCCTCCGGAGCGGGGATGCCCGCATCCTGGCGATAATGGCAGCCGAGGATCGGCAGAAGGAAGCAGGGAATCAGGAGACCGTAGAAAAACCTGCGGAAACAGGACGATTTTTCGATGACTTGGAACCCCCTTCTCTGACGTAAGGCCGTTTTCGTCTCTGTCGGTTGCTCACCCCGGCGGCTGAACCAGGATTTCTATTTCGGTCGTCAGCCCCAGAACAACGGCTATGGAGATTTTTTTCGGGGCCTCAGCCTTCCAGGGAACCTTTGGTGGACAGGACCCCCTCGATCCGTCCGTCCATCGCAACCGCCTCCCGGAAGGCGCGGGCAAAGGCCTTGAAAATCGCCTCCGCCATATGATGGTTATTTGTACCATACATGAGGTTGACGTGCAATGTTATTCCGCTATGATCAGAGAATGACTTGAAAAACTCCCGAAGCAGGGTCGGATCGAACCCCCCGATCCTTCCCTCCCCGACTTCTGCATTCCAGACCAGATAGGGTCTGCCGGAGAGATCCATCGCCACACCGCAGAGGCTATCATCCATCGGAACCCATGCCGAGCCGTACCGGGCGATCCCTTTTCTCTCCCCGAGGGCCTTCCGGACGGCTTTCCCCAGACAGATCCCCACATCCTCCACGAGGTGATGATCGTCGACTGCAGTGTCTCCCCGGCCCCGGACGTCAAGATCCGTGAGGCCGTGTCGCGCAAAGAGGTTCAGCATGTGATCGAGAAAGGGGATGGAGGTGTCAATCCGTCCCTCCCCCTGCCCGTCCAGACCGATCGCCACCGAGACCTCCGTCTCCGCGGTCTTTCTCCGGATGGTCGCTTTCCGCATGGCCCGCTCCTCCTTCATCAGGCTGTTGAAAAACGCCCATCTGCTCAAGTTTCCCTCATCCTTCGCCGTTCAACGTACCAGGTAGTACGCCTCACGGCTCAGGATTTCGGGGGCCTTGCATCTGGACATTTTTGAACAGCCTGTAACAGAGCCTTTTTCAACTGGCTCTCAGATGACCTTGTTCAGGGGATACTCAATGATCCCCTCTGCGCCCGCCTCCTTCAACAGAGGGATCAGATCCCGGACGATGCTGCTGCTCACGATGGTCTCCACGGCAAGCCAGTCATCGGAATACAGGTTGGAGATCGTCGGCGCCTTCAAAGAGGGGAGGAGGATCACCAGCCGTCCGAGATTCTCCCGCGCGACATTCATCTTCAGCCCCACCTTTCCCATCGCCTGGAGGGAACCATTGAGCAGGATCCGAATCTGTTCGATCTTCTGTCTCTTCCAGGAATCCGCCCAGGCCTCGCGGTTGGCGATGAGCTGGGTGTTGGTTCTCATCAGCTCGTGGATGATCTTGAGCTTGTTGGCCCGGAGGGTGCTTCCCGTCTCCGTCACCTCGACGATGGCATCCACCAGCCCTTCGACCACTTTGGCCTCCGTCGCCCCCCAGGAAAATTCGACCTGAACCCGGATGTTCCGCTCCGCGAAGTAGCGCTTCGTAAAGTTGACCAGCTCCGTCGATACCTTCTTCCCTTCCATGTCCTCAATCGAACGGATGGGCGAATCCTCCCGGACGACCAGGACCCACTTCGCCTGCCGCGTTGAGGTCTTGGAATAAATCAGGTCCTGAACGGCCACGACATCCGACTCGTTTTCGGTGATCCAGTCCTGGCCGGTCAGCCCAAGATCAAGCGTGCCGTCCGCCACGTAGCGTGACATCTCCTGGGCGCGGACCAGGGTGCAGGAGAGCTCCTCGTCGTCGATATCGGGAAAGTAGCTCCGGCTGTCATAAGTGATGCGCCAGCCCGCCCGCTTGAACAGATCCACCGTATTGGCTTCCAGACTCCCCTTGGGAATCCCCAATTTCAGCTTCTTCATTTATACACTTCCTTCGGATCAAAGATCCGTTCCCCGTCGGCGACAAAATTTCCGTCGGCCCATTTTCGATAGAAACACGACCGGTGACCGGTGTGGCAGGCCGCCCCGCCCAACTGTTCCACCTTCAGCAGGATGGTGTCCTCGTCACAGTCCAGCCGGATCTCGCGGACGAGTTGCACATGACCGGAGGTCTCGCCCTTCAACCAGAGGCTCTGCCGGGAACGGCTCCAGTAGTGGGCTTTCCCCGTTTCGAGGGTTTTCCGCCAGGACGCCTGATTCATATAGGCCAGCATCAGGATCTCACCCGTCTGATGGTCCTGGACCACGGCCGGCAACAGACCCTCCCCTTTCTTAAAATCCGGTTCTGTCATGACCTTCCCCGTTGATGATCTATTTTCGACAGATATACCTTTCGTTCCCGAAAGACAGGGGGGAATCATAGTTTGAGAAATACCATTAATCAAGCATTTTTTATGGCATTTTTTATGGAATGCCTCCGGCGCACAGACAAGCCTGCCACCGGAAGCGGAGAGGGACTTTTTCGTACGACGTCATCCTGCGGACGGTTGTCGGTCGGCAGACTTTCATCTTGCCAAGCATCCCTTTTCTATGATAAGAGACCGGTCGGATGGTTTGTCCCGCTGCGGTCGGATGCTTTTTTAAATTCCGTTGGGCCTTTTCCCCCGGAGAGGCCTGCGGAGTACCCTAAGAAGATCAGGAGGTTTTACGATGTCCTTGCTTATCAGCGGTATCGTATCGGTCACCCTGGGTGTAATCGGTTTTTCCCTGTGGTGGAGCGAGTTTGTTATCATCCTGAAAGGCGGCGTTCCAATCATGCTGATCCTGGGCGGCATCCTCGCGGTCTATGTCGGCCTCGACGCCATGCAGGAGCGGATGAGGGAGGAAAGGCAGAAGCAGGAAGAGAAACTGGACAAGACCCGGGAGGAGATCGAACAGGTCAAGGCCCAGGCGGAGCAGTACCGGGAAGAAATCGAAAAACTCAAAGAACAGGCGAAAAAAAATACCCCTTGACAGGATGATCGAAATAAAATAGGAGAAAGCGCCTGTTATCATTTTTTTGCGGAAAGATTGAAAAATGCATTCATTTTTATTGGAAACCGACCTTACCCACGCCTGCTTCGATACCTATATGTATTGATGCCTGCTGTCCGTCCTCAAAGACGGGCCAGCAGGCCTTCCTGAACCATCACCAGTTTCACCCCATTGGATCGCAACACGAACCGCCCCAGGCGGTTGATTCCCCCGGAAGGGAGACCCGTAACATGTTTTATGTCATCGACAATTTTTATCATATTTCTTCGTCCCTTTACGCCTACCGCAGCCTGCCCCTCCCCCGCGGCGGGGATGGACAGGCTGTCGCTGCCTTCTCAAGGCAGAGCCGCAGAGCGCCCGCCGGGGGCGAACGGGGAAATTCGGCCGCTTCGGCGGGGATCTTCCTCCAGAAAAAATGGACTTCGCCCCGCGAAGCCCATTCCGAATCAAGTCGCAACAGGAGAACAAAAGGAGAACCTATGAAAAAGAAATGGCTTACCCTAATCACGGCTGCGCTTCTAACAGCCGTCATCTTCTTTCCGACGGGCGGTTCCGAGGCGCGGGCCGCGACGACGCAGCTCACCTACAGCGTCTTCTTCCCGCCGACCCACGGCCAAGCTAAGGCAGGCGAGGCCTGGGCGCGGGAGATCGAAAAAAGGACCCACGGTCAGGTCAAGATCAACGTCCTGGCCGGCGGGACGCTGACCCCGGCGGACCAGTGCTTCGACGGGGCGCTCAAGGGGATCTCCGATATCGGCATGTCCTGCTTCGCTTACACGCGGGGGCGTTTCCCCATCATGGAGGTCCTGGATCTGCCGATGGGCTACCCGAACGGCCGGGTGGCGACCCGGGTCGCCAACGAGTTCTTTAAAAAATTCATGCCGAAGGAGCTGGAAGGGGTCAAGCTGCTCTATATCCATGCCCACGGCCCGGGGCTTCTCCATACGAAACAGCCGGTCACGACGCTGGAACAGCTCAAGGGGATGAAGATTCGCTCCACCGGATTGAGCGCAAAGGTGGCGGAGGCCCTGGGCGCCGTGCCGGTGGCGATGCCCCAACCGCAGACTTACGAGTCGCTCCAGAAGGGGGTCGTCGAGGGGACCTTCGCGCCGATGGAGACCTTGCAGGGCTGGAAGCAGGGAGAGGTGATCAAATCGACGACGGATTGCTCCGACATCGGCTACACGACGGCGATGTTTGTCGTTATGAACCTGAAGAAATGGAACACTCTCTCCGCCGATGTCCGGAAGGTCATGGAGGAGGTCAGCGCCCAGTGGATCGATATCCACGGGAATGAATGGGACCAGTCCGACAAGAAGGGACGCGAATATACCCTCGGCTTGGGGAACAAGATCGTTCCTCTCTCCGCGGAAGAAAACACCCGCTGGAAGAAAGCGGTCCGGCCGATCATCGACGACTACATCAAAGAGGTTTCGGCCAAAGGGCTCCCCGCCGAGAAGGCGGTGAAGGAAGTGGAGAACCTGATCAGGCAGTACGGCAAGGCCTATAAATAACGGCTACGTGTAAAAAGTCCATATGCGGCGTTGCGCTTCCCCCCTCGTCGTTGCGGCGTACGAAAAGTACGCCTCACTCCTCAGGAGTCGCGCGCCTTGCCTCTGGAGCTTTTTCCGAAGCCGCCCCAGAACAACGGCTGTTTGGATTTTTTACGTGGGCAATTAAGCCACTTACAAGGCTTCGCGGGAGGCGGGGGGAGTTTCGGTCAAGGACGACTCCCCCCGTACCCGGCGAGGATTTGAAAAGCGACAAGACATCTCCCATGACACGCATTCAAAGAGAAATCGCCCGGATCAGCGCCGGGTTCAACACCCTGGCCGGGGCCACAATCATCATCATGATGCTTCTGACCTGCGCCGACGTCCTCCTGCGCCTGCTGCGCCACCCCATCCCGGGGACCTATGAAATGGTCGGTTTCCTGGGAACCGTCATCATCTCCTTTTCCCTTGCCTACACCTCCCTCGAGAAGGGGCACATCGCCGTGGAGATCCTCGTGGAGAAATTCCCCCGGCGTGTGCAGGTCGGGATCGAGGCCGTCACCTCCCTGATCGGCGCCGCCCTCTTTGCCCTCATCACCTGGCAGAGCCTGATCTATGCCGCGGACATGCGGCAAAGCGGAGAGGTCTCCGTCACGCTGACCATGCCGATCTACCCCTTCATCTATGGGATCGCGGCCGGCAGCGCCCTGCTGGTTCTGGTCCTTCTGCTCGAAAGCCTGCGCTCCGCAATCCGGACGGTGAAACCATGACGCCCGTAACCACCGGCCTCTTGGGCTTCGTCCTCCTCGTCGTTCTGATGCTCGCCCGGATTCCGGTCGGATTCGTCATGGCCATCGTCGGCTTCCTGGGTTTCGGCCTTCTGGCCTCCTGGGACGCCTCCCTGAACCTGCTTGCACGGGATTTCTTCGCCATCTTCGGTTCCTATAACCTGACGGTCATCCCGCTGTTCGTGCTGATGGGACAGATCGCCCATTACACGGGGATCAGCGGCCGTCTCTTCAACACGGCCAACAAGTTTCTGGGGCATCTTCCGGGAGGACTGGCCATCGCCACGATCGGGGCGTGCGCCGGATTTTCCGCCATCTGCGGCTCGACCAGCGCGACGGCGGCGACGATGGCCTCCGTCGCCCTGCCGGAGATGAAAAAATACCGGTATGATCCCGCACTGGCCACGGGGGTCGTGGCCGCCGGCGGCAGTCTCGGGATTCTCATCCCGCCGAGTACGATCTTCATCATTTACGGGATCATGACGGAGCAGTCCATCGGCAAGCTCTTCGTGGCCGGCATCCTGCCCGGCATCCTCCTCGCCATTCTTTTCATCATCACCATTGTGGTCTGGACCCGTCTGCGGCCCGGTCTCTGCGTCCCCGCGCCGAAGGCCTCTCTCCGGGAGCGGATCGCCTCGTTGACCGGCCTGATTGAAACCTTCCTGCTGTTTCTCCTCGTCATGGGGGGGCTCTTCGTCGGCGTATTCACGCCGACCGAGGCCGCCGGTGTCGGGGCCTGCGGCACGATCGTTATCGCCCTGCTCGGCGGAAACCTCTCTTGGCAGGGTTTCGCCCGCTCGCTCAACGAAACGGCGCGGATCTCCTGCATGATCCTCGTCATCGTCGCCGGGGCGACCGTCTTCGGCCACTTCCTCGCCGTGACGACCATCCCGGCGGGCATCGGCGCCTGGGTGGCGAGATTGAACTGGCCGCCGTTTCTCATCATCGGCCTCATCATCTTCGTCTATCTCCTTCTCGGCTGCCTGATGGATTCCCTCGCGATGATCATGCTGACCATCCCCGTCTTCTATCCGGTGGTCACCACCCTCGGCTATGACCCCATCTGGTTCGGCGTCGTGATCGTCCTCGTTGCGGAGATGGGGGTCATCACCCCGCCGGTGGGGATCAACGTCTATGTCGTCGCCGGCGTCGCGCGGGACGTCCCGCTCCAGGTGATCTTCCAGGGGGCCATGAAAATGATCGTCGCGCTGTTCCTGACGGCGCTGCTCCTGATCCTCTTTCCGCAGATCGCGCTGTTTCTGCCGGGCCTGATGAAATAGAAAAGACCGGTCTGCATCACGTTTCCAATACCGGAAATGCAGATTCCGCATATCAAGACTTTCATGGTGAGGAGAACCAATGGACTTTTTCTTTGAGCCCCGGGGGGTCGCCGTAATCGGCGCGACCCCGAATCCGCTCAAGGGCGGAAACGCCATCCTGAAAAACCTTCTGCTCGGCTACCGGGGAGGGATTTACCCCGTTAATCCGCGCTACCGCGAGATCGATGGCCTGCCCTGTTATCCCTCCGTGAGCGCCGTCCCCGGCCCGGTGGACCTCGCCATCATTTTCGTCCCCGCCCCGCTGGTGCCGGCGGCGGTGGAGGATTGCGCCGCGAAGGGCGTCCCGGGGGTCATGGTCGAATCGGGCGGCTTCGCCGAAACCGGTCCGGAGGGGGCCAAACTCCAAAGGGCGCTCGCCGGGATCGCGGCCGGGACGGGGATCCGCATCTGGGGACCCAACTGCATGGGGCTGGTCGACGTGGTCCACAGCCACATCTTCTCCTTCATGGACCCGCAGGCACAGCAACAGGGGTTCATTCCCGGCGCCGTCTCCCTCGTGGTCCAGAGCGGCATGCTTTCCGCGATCTTTCTGATCGACCTCATGAGCAACGCCACGATGGGAGTGAGCAAGGTCTGCTCCGTGGGCAACAAGGTCGATGTCAACGAATGCGACCTCCTGGAGTACTTCCTCGGCGATCCCGACACCCGGGTGATCGGCCTGTATCTTGAATCCTTCGCCGATGGACGGCGCTTCCTGGAGATCTGCCGGCGTTGCGAAAAACCGATCGTCGTCCTCAAAGGAGGAAGGAGCCGGAAGGGGGCGGAAGCGGCGATGAGCCATACGGCGTCCCTCGCCGGCAACCGGCGGATCGTGGTTGGCGCCCTGGCGCAGGCCGGAGTGATCGAAGCGCAGGACTTCAAACAGATGATGGACCTCTGCCGGTCGTTCGCCCTGACAAAACCGCCCGCCGGCCGGAAAGACCGGGTGGCCATCCTCACCTTCAGCGGCGGGGCGGGCATCGTTTCCACCGATTTCGTCGAGGAGCAGGGGCTCACCATCGCCGACCTCGCCGAATCCACGCGAACGGCATTGCGGGAACTCTTTCCGGCCTGGATGCCGGTTTCCAATCCGATCGACCTCTGGCCGGCCATGGAAAGCCACATCGGTACCGACGTCGACGTCTACAGCCGCGCCCTCGCGGCCGTTCTCGGCGACCCGGGGGTGGATGCCGTCTTTCTCCATATTGCTATCGGCAATTTCCGTGTCCGGTTGAATCTCTCCGATCTGTCCCCTCTGATCCGGGCCTCCGGCAAGCCGGTCATCGTCTGGCAGATCGGCCGGCGGGATGAGGTTTTTGCGTTCCAGAAAGAGGCCCTTTCCCTCGGCATCCTTCTCTTTTCCGAACTCTTCCGCGCCGCGGAATGCCTGGGCGCGATCCTGCGCGAACGTCACCGGCCGGAACCAATCCCGGAGTCCGGGACCCTAAAGAAAGACCTTTCGGCCCCTCTTGCAGGTCTCCTGGCTTCCGCCGCCTCCGGTCCCCTCGACGAGCACCTCTCGAAGGAGCTCCTCCGGGCCTGCGGCGTCCCGACCGTTGCGGAGCGGATTGTCACTGGGGAGGAGCAGGTCGAGGCAGCCGCCGCCATGCTGGGTTATCCGGTGGTCATGAAGGGACTGCTGCCGGGCGGCGTTCACAAGACGGAGATGGGTCTCGTCCGGCTGGACATTCCGGACGGACCGGCCGCACTGCGGGCCTTTGCAACGCTGATGGAACGGATGGAAGGCCGGGGGCAGGTCCTCATCCAGAGGCAGTTCCCCGGAAAGGTGGAGCTGATCCTGGGGCTTGTGCGCGACCCGCAGTTCGGCCCCTGCGTGATGTTCGGCCTGGGCGGGGTAACGGCGGAGCTCTTCGACGATGCTGTGTTCGCCGTCGCCCCCCTGACACATCGGGACGCACTGGGGCTGATTGGCCGCATCCGCGGACAAAAGATGCTCGACGGCTTCCGGGGTGCGCCCCCGGTCGACCGGGAGGAGATCGCCCGGATCCTCGTCGCGCTGGGAGAGATCGGCCTTTCCTTTCCGCGAATCCGGGAGATCGATATCAACCCCCTGATCTGCGGGAAAGAGGGATCCATGGCGGTCGACGCCACGATCATTCTGGAATAAAGGCCCGGGGTCCATCCGGTTTAAGCGTACGTGTCTAAAATGTCTTTCTCCCTGAGAACAACATACCGTTAATTATGGCATAGGTGCATGACTTCAATCCTTAATCAATGATGTCATTACCTTTATAATTATGATATGAGTGAAATGAAGCTCGATTTAAACAAGGTTGGTTTATGCCCCTGAGCCAGAAAGAGATCCGCGATCGCGCCGTGGAATTCGCCTTCCGCTGGGGTTCCGCCGTCCGGGAAAAATCGGAAGCGCAGACCTTCTGGAACGAATTCTTCGATATCTTCGGCATCTCCCGCCGCCGCGTGGCCGCCTTCGAGGCCCCTGTCAAAAAACTGGGCGACAAGGCCGGTTCCATCGATCTGTTCTGGAAAGGCATGCTGATCGTCGAGCACAAATCCCGTGGCCAGAATCTCGATCGGGCCTACCAGCAGGCCCTGGACTATTTCCCCGGCATATCCGAACAGGAGCTTCCCAAATACGTTCTCGTCTCCGATTTCGCCAACTTCCGCCTCTATGATCTGGAGGCCGACACGGAGACGGATTTTCTGCTGACCGACCTCCCGGCGCAAATCCACCGGTTCGGCTTCATGTCCGGCTATACGAAACGGACCTACCAGGATGAAGACCCTGTCAATGTGCAGGTCGCAGAGAAAATGGGCGAGCTGCACGACGCGCTGCTTGCCAGCGGGTACGACGGTCACAAACTGGAGATATTTCTCGTCCGCCTCATTTACTGCCTCTTTGCGGACGACACGGGCATCTTTCCCCGGGACCACTTCCGCTTTCTACTGGAGGAAAAGACGCGGGAAGACGGAACGGACACAGGAACACTGATTGCCCAAGTCTTTCAGACCCTCGACACGCCGCCCGAAAAGCGGGAAAGAGCCCTGGACGAAGATCTGGAAAAATTCCCCTACGTCAACGGCGCCCTCTACGAAGAGGTACTGCGCTTTCCCAATTTCGATTCCCGAATGCGCCGTACACTTCTGGAGTGCCTTACCTTCGATTGGAGCCGGGTCTCTCCGGCCATCTTCGGCTCGATGTTTCAGTCCGTCATGGATCCGGGCAAACGCCGCAACCTCGGCGCCCATTACACCTCCGAAAGGAACATCCTGAAGGTCGTCCGAGGACTGTTCCTCGACGATCTCTACCGCGAATACGAGACCGTGAAGGACGATCTCCGTAAACTGAACCGGTTCCATGAACGGATCGCACGGCTTCGTTTTTTCGACCCTGCCTGCGGCTGCGGCAACTTCCTCATCATTGCCTATCGGGAGCTGCGGCGACTGGAGATCGCCGTTCTCAAGCAGATGCGGAAATTGCGGGGCCGTTTCGCGGAGACATGGCAGACGGACATCAGCCTGTTGTCCCTGATCGACGTGGACGCCTTCTACGGGATTGAACTGGAGGAGTTTCCCGTCCGCATCGCCGAGGTCGCCCTGTGGCTCACGGACCACCAGATGAACATGGAGCTCTCGGCGGAGTTCGGCCAGACCTACACCCGCCTCCCCCTGAAAAAATCGGCCCATATCGTCCAGGGTAACGCGCTGCGCATGGACTGGGAAGCGCTTGTTCCCAAACCGTCCGCCGTAGAGATGGAGGCAACGCTTTTCATCCTTGGCAATCCGCCCTTCGTGGGCAAATATAACCGCAGTGAAGAACAAACGGCGGACATGCTGGCGCTGGGCGCAGATTTGATTGGTCTGGGAGTCCTCGACTACGTCTGCGGATGGTACCTTAAGGCGACCGAATACATCCGGGACACGAAAATCAAGGCGGCCTTCGTTTCTACGAACTCCATCACTCAGGGCGAACAGGCGGGCATCCTGTGGCCTTGGCTCCTCGATAGGGGCGTCAGGATCCACTTTGCCCACCGGACGTTCAAATGGTCGAACGAGGCTCGGGGCAACGCCCATGTCTACTGCGTCATCGTCGGATTTGCGGTTTTTGATACGCCAATGAAAAGACTTTACGATTACGAAATACCGACCGGCGAGCCGATGGAAATCCTGGCGCGGAACATCAATCCGTATCTGGTCGATGCAGCTGATATCGTGATCTCAAACCGCAGCAGACCGATATGCAGCGTGCCCGAGATCTATTTCGGAAACATGCCCAATGACGGTGGCAACCTGCTCTTCACAAACGAGGAAAAAGAAGAATTTCTGACCGCTGAGCCTGACGCGGCAAAATTCATCAAGCCTCTCCTGAGCGCCCATGAATTCATCAACGGCAAGAAAAGGTGGTGCCTCTGGCTGAAAGATGCCTCCCCTGCTGAAATGAGGCGACTTCCGGAAATCATGAAACGTGTCGAAAGCGTCAGAATATATCGATCTGAAAGCGGTCGTGCGGCCACGAGGAAACTGGCCGATTACCCAGCGTTGTTCGGAGAGATACGACAACCGAAAAGCAACTACGTGTTGATCCCTCGTCATTCCTCGGAGACCAGGCGTTACGTTCCGATGGCCTTCTTTTCAAAGGATTGCATCGTCAGTGACTCATGCATCGCCCTCCCCGGCGCCTCGCTCTATCACTTCGGAGTCCTCACCTCGGCGATGCACATGGCCTGGATGCGCCAGGTCTGCGGTCGATTGGAGTCGCGATACCGCTACTCGAACAACCTCGTCTACAACAACTTTCCGTGGCCCGAGGCGCCGTCGCAGATGCAGGTCGAAAGGGTCGAAACAGCCGCGCAGCGGGTCCTGGACATCCGCGCCGAATTTGCCGATTCGTTACTCGCCGATCTCTACGATCCCGACGCCATGCCGAAGCAGCTCCTCGACGCCCACCGCGCACTGGACACCGCCGTCGATCTCTGTTACCGCCCGGCGGCCCTCAAGACGGAACTGGAACGGTTGATATTCCTCTTCGACCTCTACCGCAAATACACCGAGCCTCTTATCCGCGCTGCCGCCCGGTCGACGAAAACAAGAAAAAAGGTTCCTCAGGAATGAGCATGCTGAAATCGCTTTCTTCCTAAAGTCAATATTTGACAGACCCCATTGTATGGGTGTATGTTTCACACCAAAATCTGCAAGTGTAGATTCCCTATGATCAGTAGTCAGCTGAGGAGTCCTTAGATGAACGCTTACATCATTATCGGGATCTTGATCATCGCCCTCGGTACTGGTTTGACGTTTTATGGACAGCACATCAAGAGTAAAAGCAATAGCTTGGTTCTGCAAGAGAAGGTAGAAGATGTTTTAAAGAGTATTGATGAGACTAAAAAAGGCGAAAATGATAAAGCCAAAGCTGGAAAGATGCAGGAAATAGAGCAAGAGTTCCGGATTTGGGCAACAGAGTTTTTGAGGGATCGCGAACAGAAAAAACTAGCATTAGCGAAAAATCAACTCGATTCAGTTGACGAGCAGTTCAAAGTTAGCAAAGAGTTGAGACCAGTCTTCGAGTACGTGCTAAAAACCATCGAATCACTTGCACGGGTAGTGTATAATCGATTGTGT